>JBGOTQ010000143.1:0-17251 GCA_041476565.1 Terriglobia bacterium
ACCTTCTTCCCTTCCCCCTGCTCAGGCGACATGTAGGAAACTGTCCCGACAATCATCCCTTCTTCCGTCAAGGACTCCAGCGTGCGTGTCACCCCTTCACCACTCTCTGCAACCTCAGTCAGTTTCGCCAGCCCGAAGTCCAGCACCTTCACCTGGCCTTTACCCGTCACCATCACGTTACCGGGCTTCAAGTCGCGATGAACAATACCGGCTTCGTGAGCTGCTGCCAGCGCGTCTGCCATCTGGACGGAGACCTTCAACGCCTCGCTCAGCTTCAGCCCTTTCCGGCCAATCAACTCGTCGAGCGTCCGGCCATCGACATATTCCATGGCGATGAAATCAATCCCCTCGCCCTGGTCGATGTCGTAAATGGTGATGATGTTGGGATGGTTCAGCGCTGAAGCCGCCTTGGCTTCCTGGACGAACCTTTGCTTGCGCTCAGGATCGGCGACCTTCTCGGGTGGCAGGACCTTGATGGCCACAAAGCGGTCCAGGTGGGTGTCGCGGGCCTTATACACCACTCCCATCCCACCCTCGCCCAGCTTTTCCAGAATCTTGTAGTGAGAAATCGTTTGGCCGATCATGACGCCTCCCGGCACAGCATGACTCACCACCGGACTAATCACACCGACATTGGGTGACCAACCTGAGAGACACCGACACAGATCACCGCAGGGCAAACCATCCGCTCCATGGCCGCCCCCTTCCCCATGGACGAAAAAAACGGCTAAGAGGAATAAGGAATAGGAATTTATTCGAGTACTGGATTCATTCTACTCCCAGTCAAAACTTTACAGTAGGATTTTGATAAGGGCGCCCAATGACCTTTATCAGGTCAACACGATCGATGAAAATGGGAGGGGTAGCCACGGTGAGCGTGTTGGCGACAGCAGTCGCCGCGAACCGTGGGCTTCTTCCTAACAACCAAAAGCCCACGCCTCCCGGAAAGAAGCGGTCGGCGTGGCTACCAAAACTCGCATTTTCATAAAAGTGCTCCATGACCTTTATCAGGTCACCACGGTCGATGAAAATGCTGGAGGGCCCCGCTTTGTCGGGGCCGCGGTCGCGACGGGTGACGGTGGTCACCCGCGCGACCCTCCACCAAGAACCGCATTTTCATGAAAGTTTGACGAGTTGTGCTACACCAGCTCATGTTGTACCCTACTGAGGGTCACCGCATCGCCCAACCTGACCACCGCTACGACATCCTTCAACATAGTGAGGAGTGGTACAATGGGTTTCTCCAATAATCAATGGCTGGCTGACATGAAAATGCGAAGACCGATTACAGTTGCGATTGGCTTGATGGTGGGATTCTGCCCTCTTTCAGGCGTAGCTCTTTCCCAGACGAAGAGGATCGTGGTCCGACCGGTGGAGATTCAGGACATTCTCGTCAACCCGGGGATGGGGATCACCACCTTTCAACGTTTTAACCATCAGGCGATTTATCCTGATCTGCGCTGGTCTGAGGTTGGACCAGAGGGCAGAGTCGAGGATGCGTCCATGAAGCCCGAATTCCCTGAGACAACGGTCGCTTATCTTCGCTGGTTCTGGCGCCAGATTGAACCGGAGCAGGGAAA
Organism: Terriglobia bacterium; assembly: GCA_041476565.1. Lineage (GTDB taxonomy): Bacteria > Acidobacteriota > Terriglobia > Versatilivoradales > Versatilivoraceae > DATKMG01. The sequence goes on from JBGOTQ010000143.1 coordinate 1,581, forward strand.
ATATCGCTGGGAGGTCCTCGATTCTGCTTTGGAAGAGGCAGCCCGTCATCAACAGCAATTGATGGTTCGCATCATGCCCTATGATCAGAAGGATGCACTGCCGGAGTGGTATCGAAAATCCGGGGCACGGCGCGCGAACAAGGATACAGATGAAGACGGAAAGATATGGTCTCCGGATTCTGACGATCCCATCTACATCAAGACCTGGAGTGCTCTCGTTGCTGAATTTGGAAAGCGCTATGATGGCCATCCGTTTTTGGATACGGTGGACATCTCGACGGTGGGCTATTGGGGCGAAGGTTGGGGACCCCATCTTCCGAGCCGAGAGACGCAAAAAGCTCTCATCGATGTTTTCTTCGAAGCGTTCAAGAGGACACGCCTGTTAATGAACTTTGATGTCATCGAGATGCTGGCCTATGGGACCCAGCGGGGGGCCGGGTGGCGGCTCGACTGTTGGGGGGATATGGGAAGGCCGGGCCGCACGTTCATTCATATGTTGGACAGCTATCCTCAAGGTGTCGTTGAGGCTGGGGCTCAGGAGATTTGGAAACGCAGTCCCGTGTCCTTGGAGACCTGTGGGACCCCAGGTTCCTGGCACAAGAGTCCAAATTACGATCTTCGCTATGTCATGGAACAGGCGCTGCGCTGGCACGCCAGCACCATCAATATCAAATCCACAGCGATCCCCAAAGACTGGAAGGAGCAGTTTCAAGAGTTTCAAAAGAAGATTGGCTATCGTTTTATCCTGCGGCGGGTGGAATATCCGGATAGTGTTCGGGCAGGACAAATGATGCCCATTAATAGCTGGTGGTTCAATGCTGGAGTCTCTCCGGTCTACTACGACTACACTCTCGCTTTTCAGCTCAACTCCCAGGAAGGAAGCGCCATCCTGGCCACTCCCGCGGATGTGAAGCAATGGCTGCCCGGCGACGCAGTCTTTGATTCCACGCTTTATGTGCCCTACACCTTGAAGCCAGGCAAATACCGCCTTAGGGTTGCACTGCTCGATCCGAACACTAAAAAACCTGCGATTCAACTGGCGATCCAGGGGCGTCAGCCTGACGGATGGTACGATCTTGGTGAAATCCAGATTCAAGAGTGAAGGCACCATTCAACCCAGCAGTATTCCCCCGAAGAAGGCCAGGGCTTGGAACGCTTCTTCAGCCCTATAAAATCGATGAGAGTACCCCATGACCTTATTCAGGTCACCACGACGTATGAAAATGGGAGGGGTAGCCACGGTGAGCGTATTGGCGGCTGCAGTCGCCGCGAACCGTGGGCTTTTTCCTAACAACCAAAAGCCCACGCCTCCCAGAAAAAAACGGTCGGCGTGGCTACCAAAACTTGCATTTTCACAAAAGTTACAAGGTTTCGATGAGCTGGATTGATTAGCTGGGTAAAAAAGGATCGCAATGAGTCCTCACCCCAGGATTCTCCCTCGTCCTCACCTAGTCAAGGGGGCCGAGTATCTAACATAAGAATCTTCTTTACTCTTGGATCATCCCCGTTGTCAGTGAAAACAGTATCCTGTTCAGTTCGTCTGATAATCGGCCAACCGGCCATCCACAAACCGGGCTTCTGTGATTCCTGCGGCCCCGCCCGGATGAGAAGGGAAGCGGTAGATCTGTGTATCTTGGCCATTCAGGCGGATCAATTCCCCGTTCCCAAATGACAAAGCCACTTGCGCATAAGTCATTTGCGGCTTAATTTGATGCGTCTCAACGTTGAGCCAGGTCTCGGCTGTCCAATGCGAGTAAAGCTGCCGGGGATTTTGCAGGTAAAAGAGATCGTCCAAATCAAAGCGGTATATTCCCAGCCGGTCGTCAAACAGGCCGATGCTGACGACAAATTCGTGTCCCTCCCCAACAACACCGAGAAAGACCTCGCGAGTTTTCCTGTTTGCGTTGCCGCACTCAAAAACTCTGCTAACCTGGATCTCTGTCATCGGAGGAAGGCGTAGCCGCTCTTCATCAACACGCTTCTGCCGCTTGCTGTCGACCAAGATAAACTCCGCCTTGTAACCGCCCTTGACCCACAGCGTTTTTCCATTTAGCGTTTGAGCATCAGCCACATCGACAACTTTGAATCTTGGGATCACCACCAGATAATCCGGATCCACCTTACGCAGGGTGACCTGCCGAGAGGCCGGGAGCTTCAAGGGCTGGCTCCGTTCATACCAGAGGTACCCGATTCGAGCGGCAAACAGCATTGCGTAGATCAGAATCAGGGCTCTCCACTGGCAAATCCTCTTTAAGAATGGAGTGATTCTCATGGGCCCGTCGCCATGTTATTCTCCAGACCCCAGCCACTGGTAGGACGCCCAGAAATAAGGATGCCGATAGACCGGTGAGTTGGAGAGACTCTGAATTGCTTTGCGCAGGCAGTCACTACCTTGAATCAGTGCACCGGGGGAAGTTGAGGCTTTAAGAAGCCGATGTAACTCAGTTATGAACAAGGCTTCGGTCTCCGGGTTGGTCTCCCATTGGCTAATGACACTTGCCGGCGAGCCAGCCACAAAGAGCGCCCAATTCCAGGCAATCAGTCCTTGGCCCATCCCGATCCGCTTCCAAGGACGGCAGCTTTGGCTCAACACTACCAGATCAGCTGTCAAATCCAGCTTCATCCATTCCCAGGTTTCCAACTTTCCATCTTCGCTACCCGCGCCTTCTTCCGCCGTTAATAGGAGCGGAGAGAAGAGCGGGTTTAAGTCATCAATGAATGCCGGCACGGAGAATTGCAGGATACGGGCTTTTTCGGCGGCGGGTTTGACCAGAGACTCTCGTGCCCTTTCCGCCGTAAATACTTTTGCAGACTGTAGAAGGTGAGCCTGCTTCAAAACCGTGGCCGTTCCAGTGAGTGCAGCCGTGACTTCCGATGGCGGGGTATCGCATATCTGAGCGTAATTTTCCAAGGCAGCCTGATCCGGTTGCGGATCCAGCGTAAACATGAGATTGGTTACGGAGGCAGGATGCTTTTTCCTTTCGGCCCTCAATCGTGCTTGTTCTGCAGCCACGGTCAGAGAAGGCGTGTAGGAAACCGTCACCTCTTCAATGAGAAAACGGTTCTGGGCGCTCTCGAGCGCAGCAAACGGACAGTGCCACAGTCCTCCATCCGGAACGATCTTTAGGCGCTTCTTCCCAGCCAAAAGCGGCCGAGCTGGACCGATCAATTCCTCAAAAAGCTCCAAGGATTCCGACTGATACTCTTCGTTGTGAGTGAGGAGTAGCTGGCAATACCGGAGCACATTCCGGGCAAGCGTGTTGGAATCTGTAGACAGCCGGAAGATCTTGATCACTGGAATCGATGCTCTTCTTGAAGATGAGGCCATCTTCACTTGGGACGCGGACTTGTCTTTCCCGATGATGACAATCAAGTAGGTTGTGTCTTCGCAGATGACATATTCCAACAGCACTGTGCCAGGTCGCAGGAGGGACAAGGCCAAGTTCTCCCTGTCAACTACCTTCATTTGCCCTCGGTAGGTGGCAACCTGGGGATGCGCTTGAATGAGCCGGGCTTCGTAGGCAAGGTAATCGGTCTGAGCCTGACGCCATTGCCGTTCAAGCGCGTTGAGTTCAGGAGAACCCGATGGTGAGGCCTGTTTCCCCCGGAAAAACCGGGTGCGTAAGGTGAACACCTGGCTGCGGAGCTTCTTCTCCTGCTCCAGTTCCGTCTCAGTCAATCCCTTGGAAACATAGCGGCCGTAGCCCGACATGATTTCAGCATGGGCCTGCAATCGGCTCCGTTCTTCTACGGCCAAGGCCTGCCAGAGATCCCCCTTTTCAACCAGAAGTTCGAATAGCGCACAGAATGGGGCCGCTTTGCCCTCCAGGAATCGGATCTTATTTTCTTCACTACCTACCTCAGTCCGGAGTGCTTCAATCTGAAGAATCGATTCCGTCAAAGCTTGAAACGCTTTTTCGGAATCATTCAATTGACGGTGGGCCTGTCCGGCCTTAAAGGAGGCATACCAAAGAATCTCGGGATTGTTGATCCGCTTTGCCAGCTGGACATCTTGCTCCGCAAACTCCAAAGCAGTTTCACCGTGTCCAAGTGCCAGATGCACGTTGGCAATACCGCTTAGAAGCGCGGCGATGGTTTCCTCATTCTGCAATTGCCGTACGAGGTCGAGGCTCTTCTCATATGCTTCCAAAGCCTGGTTAAACTCCTTCTTACGGAAGTGCGTATCCCCCATATAGCTCAGGGTTGCAGAAATAGCCTTGCTGTCTTCGAGGAGTTCCCACTGGGAGAGACTCTTCTGGAACAGGTCCAGGGCTTGATCAAAACGGCCTTGACTATAATGGACGCCGCCGAGGTAACCCAGTACCCGGGCTATTTCCTCGGGTTTTTGGAGATCCTCCCAAATAGCAAGGGCCTTCTGAAGTTTGTCCATCGCCTCGTCGTGGTTCCCCAGAGAATTGTGGGCCAGGCCGATATTGCTGAGCGTTCTGGCGACCATGGGTTTGTCATTTAGTTCTTCGCTTATCTGGAGACTCCCCTGATAGTTCTCCAATGCCATGCCATAATTCGCTTGGGACGCGTAGACCACGGCTATGTTATTCAGCATGGCGGCAAGCCCTGCTCTGTCACCTGATTCTCTGGCAATAGCGATGCTGCGCCTGTAATAGTCGAGGGCCGCATCAAATTCTCCAAACAGCGTCTTAACCAACCCGATGCCCAAGAGTATGTTGCAGAGCGCTGATTTGTTCTGTGCGGCCTCGGCCAGAGGGAGGCCTTTCTGGTAGCACTCCAAGGCCGCCGCATAATTGGCCGTATCGTAATAGACTCGTGCCATGTTTTGCAGCACAACCATCCGCCCTGTACTGTCTGAAAGCTTTTCATCCAGTTTCAAGGCCTCTCCATATCGCTCCAAGGCCCGATCGTATTCCTGCTTGCAGAAGTGGACCTGGGCAATATTGACGAGCGCTCCTGCCATCCCGGCGACAGAACCCAGCTCTTTCTGCGAATCGAGAGTTCTTTGGAACCAGATCATCGCCTCCGGGAAATTCTGCAAGTCGGAATAGACATGGCCGAGTCGTTCGGCTGCCAGCGCCAGTTCGAGCTGATTTTGAGTGGTCCGGGTAAGCTCATGGGCCTTTTGATAGTGTGCCAGGGCGGAATCCATCATTTTTTTCCGATAAAAGACATTCCCGAGACCCGTATGAAGACCAGCTAGTGAAGCGTCGTCTCCACTACGATCCACTTGTGGTAGAGCGCTTGAATAGGCATTGAGGGCCAGATCAGGTTCGCCCAAGGCCCAATAAGAGTTACCCAGGTTAACCAGTGTCGAGGCATTGTCCACAGATACCCCCAAGTCAACCTTTTTCTGATAGCTGTCAGCGGCCTTTCTAAAGTCGCCCTGATCGTAATGGATGTTCCCGAGCTTCTCCAGCAAGTCGGCCGATGCGATTGGATCTCCTATCTTGTCAAAGATTTTGAGCGCATTCTCGTTGTACTCAATAGCCAAGGAGACATTCTGCAGTTCCAGGTAAGTTCTTCCCATTGTCTCGCAAATATCGGCGACTGCACGATCATCTTTCGCGGCTTCAAAAATGGCCAGAGCCTTCTGGTAAGACTCGAGTGCCTTGGGATACGCTAACAGCACACGATTGACATGGCCGATCCCCTCAAGAGAGCGAGCAATCCCCTGATTGTCGTGTATGACAATGGTGACCTGGCCAGCCAGTTCGAAAATGGCTTTGGACTGAGCGAATTCACTGTTCCCATAAACCTTGTTGGCTGCTGCCAACAGCAGTCTGACCAAGTCGGGTGTAACCTGTTCTTTATCCTCTTCCAGCAGTCTTCTCTGTTCTGCTTCGCCAACCCGAATCAATTGCTCCGCCAAATCCTCAGCGGGGGAAGGGTAGTTCCACAGGGTCCACGATTCACCCTCTTTGTGGAGGGTAAACTCCCTGACGAGATGACGACTGCTCTCTTCCTTGGAGCGCAATTGAACAATATGCGCCTCGACGGACGTATTTAGGATCGCCCCCCAACTTCTGTCGGCGACTGCCTGGATCCGGACATTCGTAAAGGAGGTCTTTCGAGTTGTCCATTCCCGGCGCATTTCATCCAGGCGGCTGGGGCGGTAGGAGGACTCCACATTCCAGAGCCGAAGGATGGCCGCTTCGTCCTGTCGACCCCAAGCCGAGTAGAATTTCTTCAAGATTTCCAGAAAAACGGTGTCGGACGGGCCCGCCTTTCCAGGCGGATCGTTTACGGCCAGCGAGCGGTGGGGACACACCCCCAAAAGTAAGAGACTCCAAATCAAAGGGGCTAATCTTCTTTTCGCCATACTCTTGCGGATTGAGGGACAACGCCGAACCCGGAGGCCCGGAGGGCTCTCAGTCTGACCTTCTTAAGCTTTCTTCTGTGTCTTATAGCAATTGCTTTGCCAGGTTTTAGGAATGGGGGATCAGTCTGGAAAAATTGGACTTAGAAAGAGTTGAGCGAAATCATAGAGCGGAAGGCCATGGGGTTCCAGTGTTCAGAATAGAACAACGGCGGTTTCAAAAACGGACAGTCCCAGGGCCCCGTCAAAGTCAGTTCAATTAACAACAGGAAGACATGTTTGGTCGTTCAGAGTTCACGCTTCAGCGTGATGACAGCCTGAAGGTTGAACTCTAAACGGGATTCGGTGACTTTGCCGAGACCCTGCGGACAGTCCCCTTTCTGCTTGATTGTTACGCCTAAATGTACTATGGTTGTCCTACACTAGAAAAGATAAGGGCCTCCAAATGCACTTGTAGGAACTGCTTCCTGACTCCGAAGGAGAATGAGCACGACGTAGTCCCCGGTCCGGGCAAAAAGTCTAGACTGAGGAACAACCAAAGGGTGATATAAGAGGAAAATCATGCGACAAGGAGAACCAACATGCAGGATATCCCAGTGAAGCATTTGGAGAAGGCAAAGCTCGATCAATTTGCCTCGAACTTCCGTGGCCAGGTGATCCGGCCCGGAGACGACGGCTATGAACAGGCCCGCAAAGTTTACAATGCAATGATTGATAAGCGGCCGGGTCTGATTGTAGGCTGTGCAGACGTCGCCGACGTAATCACAGCAGTAAATTTTGCTCGCGAAAACAAGGTCACGGTGGCCATCCGTGGCGGTGGGCACAATGGAGGAGGATTGGGCATCTGTGATGATGGGCTGGTTATCGACCTGGCACGGATGAAGGGCATTCATGTTGATCCAAAGGCTCGGACGGTACGTGCTGAAGGGGGTTGTGTGTGGGGAGATGTGGACCACGCCACCCATGCATTCGGCATGGCTACACCCAGCGGTGTGATCTCCACGACGGGAGTGGGAGGACTTACCCTGGGAGGCGGCATCGGCCACTTAACCCGCAAATGCGGTCTGTCCATCGACAATCTGCTGGCCGTGGATCTGGTGTTGGCTGACGGCCGGTTCGTAACCGCCAGTGCGGAAGAAAATGAGGACCTCTACTGGGCAGTTCGCGGTGGAGGAGGAAACTTTGGGGTGGTGACCTCCTTCCTGTTCAAGCTGCAACCGATAGACTCAGTTTATGGCGGGCCCATCCTTTGGCATCTGGATCAGGCACGCGAGGTGATGGAGTTTTTCCGCACGTTCATCACCCAGGCTCCGGAAGACATCAATGGGTTCTTCGCCTTCCTGACCGTGCCCCCCGGGCCGCCGTTCCCTGAACATTTGCACAACAAGAAAATGTGCGCCATCGACTGGTGCTACACAGGTCCGCTCAATGCGGCGCCGGAAGTATTCAAGCCAATTCGTCGCCTCGGGACCCCGGCCCTTGACTTCGCTGGGCCATTGCCTTTCCCGGCGCTTCAAAGTATGTTTGATCCCATTTACCCTCCCGGTCTGCAGTGGTGCTGGAGAGCCGACTTTGTCAACACGCTGAGCGACGAATCCATCGCTTTGCATGTAAAACACGGGAACCAGCTCCCAAGCATGCATTCCACCATGCACCTCTATCCGATCAACGGTGCAGTACACCGTGTCGGAAAGAACGACACCGCCTTCAGCTACCGCGAATCCACGTGGGCCGAAGTAATTGTTGGCGTGGACCCGAACCCGTCCAACATGACGCATATCATTCCCTGGGTAAAGGGCTATTGGGAAGAGTTGCATCCCCACTCAGCCGGGGGCGCATACGTGAACTTCATGATGGACGAGGGGCAGGAACGGGTTCAAGCCACTTACCGGGACAACTACGATCGCTTGGTGGCTGTCAAAAATAGGTACGACCCAACTAATCTCTTCCATGTGAATCAAAACGTCCGACCTACAGTCCACTCCGCTCAAGGCACGGGAGCTTGAACTGATCGAATACCTGTCGGAGGGGCTCGACCGTATTCCAAGCGTGTCCCTCCCTGCACGACCTTCTCTTGAAAATCGTCCTCGTTCTCGTCGCCGTCCTCGACAAAGAACCTTTCGAGTACGACGACGGGTGTGATTCCTTGGGATCTCTCAGTTGATGTTGGTTCAGGGTCACAAATTCCCACCTTCATGCGGCGTGGTGCCCCTCGGAGGAGTATGAAAGGCTTTCATGAAAATGCGGTCTTTGGTAGCCACGCTGACCGCGATGTTTGCGGGAAGCGTGGGCTTCTTGGATCCACGAAAAACCCACGGCTCACGTGAAGCGCTCGCCGTGGCTACCCCAGCCATTTTCATCCGCGGTGGTGAACTTTAAGAGGTCAAGGGGCACTCTTATGAGAATGCGCGCTGGAAGATGGGCGCCGTGTTCCGTCGCGGCGATTCTCTCTGGCATTCAAGAAGCTGCGGACCTGGAAATCAGGTCAACGCTACCACTAATGAAGTACGTCTTGATTAGCGATGGCACACGAACCTGGCACATGGCGGGCTCTTCTATAAATCATACGGCTTCGGGATGAATCCTTCGACGGCCTTGAACAGGACTTCCGGTTGAATCGGTTTTGAGACGTAGTCGTCCATGCCGGCAGATAGGCACCTTTCCTGATCACCTTTCATGGCGTGAGCCGTCATAGCGATGATCGGGAGATGCAACCCGGTATTTTTTTCTTTCTCCCGAATCGCAGCCGTGGCTTCGAATCCATCCATCTCAGGCATCTGGACATCCACGAGCATGAGATCGAACGTCTGCTTCTCCAATGCGTCCAGGGCCTCGCGTCCGTTGCTCACTATGACCGCCGTGTGTCCCCGCTTTTCAATGAGCCGGGCTGCCAATTTTTGGTTGATCAGGTTGTCTTCGGCTACCAGGATGTGCAGGTTTCGTCGCTTTTCGCGCAGAGAATGGCGCGTGACCAAACGCGGCTGGTCGGCCTGCTGAGCCCTCGTTCCGAGAACATTCAAGATGGCATCGAGCAACTGTGACTGCCCGATGGGTTTAATCAAGTAGGCCGCAATGCCCAGTTGCCTGCAGCGTGCAGCATCGCCCCTCTCTCCTGCCGAGGTCAGCATCATGATCGTAGTCCCCGTCAAGTCTGCTATCTGTCGGACCCGCTCGACCAGGGTCCAACCATCCATTCCGGGCATATGCGCGTCTGTCAAGAGCAGAGCAAACGAAGTTGCAGACTGAGTGGCTTCCTGAAGTAGCTTTAAGGCTTCTGATCCACTTGCCGCCAACACTGGCTTTATCTGCCATCTTTCCAGCATCTCCCCCATGATGCGCCGGTTGGTTGCATTGTCATCTACAACGAGAACCGGCACCCCGACCAACTGGCCTCGTTCAACAGGTTCGGTTAAGACTAAGGTCTCTCCCCTCCCCACTTGGACGGTGAAGTGGAAGCAGCTGCCTTGCCCCGGCTGGCTCTCCACCCAGATCCGACCGTGCATCATCTCGACTAGTCGCGAGGAAATAGTCAGTCCGAGCCCGGAACCGCCATACTTCCGCACGGTTGAGCCGTCTGCCTGTGAGAAAGCCTCGAAGATGATGCTTTGTTTGTCTGGTGCGATACCGATTCCAGTGTCCCGAACCACAAAATGCAGCTGGACCTGGTTTCCTGCCTTGGATTCCACTTCGACCTCAAGACCGATTTCGCCTTGCTCGGTAAACTTGATGGCGTTCCCAACCAGATTCACAATGATTTGCCGAAAACGAGTCGGGTCTGCAACAATCTCCTCAGGCACGTCCGGGCGGACGTCGCAGGTGAGTTCCAGGCCTTTCTGGTGGGCTTGAACCGCAAACTGTTTCAAAGTCTGAACCAGGCTGTCACGCAATTGAAAAGGTATGGGATCCATGTCAAGCTTGCCGGCTTCGATCCTGGAGAAATCCAATACCTCGTTGATTACAGTGAGCAACGCGTCTGCCGAGGTTTTCACCATTCGCAAGTACTCACTCTGTTCTGCCGTCAATTCTGTGTCCAGGGCCAACTCAACCATACCCATGATGCCGTTCATGGGCGTGCGTATTTCGTGACTCATGTTGGCCAGGAACTCGCTCTTAGCCCGGCTTGCTGCTTCCGCAGTGGCTTTGGCTCGCTCCAGCTCTTCCTCTACCCGCTTGCGGTCGGTGATATTCCGGTCTATCCCCACGAATGCCTCGACGTTTCCCTGACCGTCTCTAAGGGGAACGAGGGTGGTGAGCACCCATTTTGTCCTGCCGGTAGGATCGTAGACTGTATCTTCAAAGTTCATCAAAGGATGGCCAGTCCGGAGGACGGCCTGGTCACTTTCATCACAGGCACGTGCGATTTCCTCTGGATAAAGGTCGAACACTGTCTTGCCTAATAATTCCTCAGGAGAAGAGACTCCCAAGAATCCTGCAAGGCTCTTATTGGCAATCAGGAACCGCCTCTCCGTGTCTTTTACATAGATGAAGTCAGGCAAATAGTCGATTAAGGTCCGAAGCAGGTTGCGCTCTCGGGCGAGTGCCGCCTCCGCTTGTTTGTGATCGGTGATGTCGACCAAGGCTTCGATCAGATAAGTGTGACCTTTTCTGGTCAACGGTCGTACGCTCTTTAAGATGGGGACCTGCTTCCCTGTGGCCGTAAGAAGAATTCGCTCGGAGTGGTCCACAGTCTGGTGAAGATCTGTGATTGGACACTTCCCGAGCTCGGCGGGGCAGACAAAGCCCTGGCACAGGTGACCAACCACACGCTCCCGAGGGCTTCCAAACATTTGCAAGGCAAAAGGGTTAATGTCCACAATCTCATGGGTTTCCGCATTGATGACCAGGATTCCCGTTGGTATGGAACCCAGGATTGCTTTCAAATACTCTTCACTTTCTTGCAGTTCTGTTTCGGCACGTCTCCGCTGCGTAACGTCACGGAACCCCCACACCCGTCCCATACTCTCTCCCTTGACGACCTGGGGTTCCGAGTGCCGCTCGAAGACCCTCCCATCTTTGAACTCGATTACGTCGTCGCTTTGTGCCTCCCCCTCTGAGTACAATTCCTGGACCTTCGTCAAAAAGGTCTCAGGTTCTTTCAGTTGTGCCAGGACAAAGTCCAACGCTTTTTTGTCATCACGCGATTTCAAAACCGATTCGGGAATGCCCCACATTTCCGCGAACTTGTGATTGTAGGCAACGATCTTTCCCGCGGAGTCGACCACAAGAATCCCGTCAGCCGTCGACTCCAGTGCGGCGCGGATCGTTTCTGCTCGCTCGTTGATCCGCCTTCGCAAGGTGGTCACCCACAGTGCTCCCGAGAGGATGATTCCCCCCAGGATTGCCAGGAGCACGAGAATTCGGCTACTCGTCCACCACGAGGGCCACTCGAGTATGACGATGTCTCGGGCGGAACGAAGTAAGACCCGAAATACTTTCGGATTCCGATACTCGTCAGTTCCGACCGACCAGACGCCAGTCATTTGCAACTGACTTCCTTCCGGAATGGAGGCTACCTTATCGGTTACGGCCCTGTTGTCGAGGAGCGCAGTAAATGTATAACCTCTCATCTGGAGTGTCAGGACGAGATTTTCCCCACCGCTCGATTTATCAAGCAGTTGTCCCCGGACTTTGACGAGCTGGGCATCCGGATCGCCGTTCAGGCTCGTCGCGCCCGTCAAGTCGATGGGTATGGGCATCCTACCGCGACCGATCCTCCGAAATTGCCCGTCTTCCAGGATGGGCGCATACTGGCCGGCGGTCGGGAAGCCTACAGCATCGACACGATCTCCTGGCTGGACCGCTGTGCTCTGACTGCTCACAACGTAAATCCCGCCGGTTGCGTCCTGGACGAAAAGGAATCGTCCCGGCTTGTCAAGGGTCACCATGCCTTGCACCCGGATCCTGTGACCTGAGGCCTTCTCCGGAGTGAATCGCATCAAACTGTTCGCCGAGACAATCGGCAGTGCAAAGGGATCGCGGGGAACGGCTTGATTGATGTGAACCTGGTCCACGCCTGGAACGAAGAGCTGGATGCCGACCAACTGACGCTTGTCGTTGAACACGGTTCCGCAGGCGCCGCGGACCGCTACGGCAGCGTCGACTAAGGATGCATACGTTTCGACGCGGTTGAACTCCGTGATGAGCGCCACGAATTTATTGCCGCCGGCCGCAATCCCTAGTACGAGGAATCCGGGCGCTGTTCCAACTGATACGGACCGTACAATTCCCCTTACCTCGACCCATTGGCTGTCCTGCTCGCCTGTAAGCAAGTCTTCCAAAGGAAAGCGGTGGGCTATAGGCAGTGGTGCTTGACCCACAACGCGGAATTGGGGATTTTCAACCACGGGTGCAAATTCGCCCGGGCCGGTCATTCCACGAATCTCCACGAGATCGCCGGGGTGAAGCTTAGTCACCCCGGTCGTATTGAGGAAAATGCCCGCTGTGGAATCTTGAAAAAAGGTGGTGCCCCCCCGGGAGTCATCAAAGGTAATGACTCCGCGCAATTCGACAGGATACCCCAGCCGGGCTTCGTCGGCAGTCAGTTTGCGTATTTGAGCCACCTGAGTGAGAAGGGGAAACTCATCCTGGTTCTTTGCCGCCAGGAGAATGCCTGACTCGCTTACCGCCAACGTCAATACAGCCGCCAGCATCATTCTCACGGCTGTATAGCGGGTGCGCGACGGTCTACCATATGGAGCGCAAAGCGCGACGCAGTTGGACTGCCGTATTCCGGGGCAGATTGACTCCTCAAGGCGTGCTGAAGCGTCCCGGCCCCGCCTGGCTGACAGTATTCTCCCCAGGATGGGCGCCATGCTTTCAGCCAGCACCTCTTTTTCAAACATTCCCTCTCCTGACTACGCAAGAATGCAAAACCTAGCTCTGTTTTTGATGAAGGTTGGTTGGGGATAAGACTCGTGCTTGGAACCAACCGAGCGCCTGGCCCTGCCGGATTGGCAGGCCCCGTTGCTCAACGTGTCGCCAGCGAACGTCACACTATTTATCGACACTTTTGGTGACGGTATTTAAGGGGGATCGTACGGTTGTGGGGGGTGCTTCACGGTTGGCCCAGACAAAGAAATAATGTTTAGTTAATCTGTCTTATTCTTAGCCTGTCGGGGGAACATTCTGGTTGAGCCGGAATAGGTTGACCTCCTCTAAACGCGAGTGTATCCTTGCGTTTTCAGTAAATGCTTAGATCACAAAAAGGCGCACTTCGGGTCACGTCGGCCCAGGTAATGTGCCGTACAACTCTTGGGTGAATGGTCAGGTTTTCAGTGCTCTGCACCTGTGCGCCACTTTTGATTACATCCTCCAACAGAGTCTCTCTTGCTCCCAGGGCTGCATACTATACTCGTGTCCAAAGGTCATCTTATGAACCGCTCGATACTTAAATCAGTCCTGACCGATATTCATTTCTGGCTGCCTGTGATTGTCTTGCTTTTGGGTGTAACTTTGTTAGTCTCCTTGCGTTGAGGTTCCCCATGGCCACTCCTCTTGAGCCCAAAACCATTCGCTCTACCCGTTCTCTACACAAGCTCGGCGTCACTTGTGGTTTGGCAGCAGGAGCCTGGCTGGGAGCGGCAGAGGCTCCCACGAAGCTGGTGACAATCGGCATTTCACCGTTTCTGATCTCGTTGGGAATGGTGGCCGGAGTGTTCGTGGCGCGTTGGACGTTACCAATGGCCCTGAAAGGCACTAGTTACATCCTGTTGGACCTGCGGGAGAAGGCGCACCTGGTAGTCTGGGCCCTTCTGGCCGGAATGCTTTGGGCCGTCGCCAACACGCTGACCGTGTTTGCTATCCGCGACGTCGGACTCTCGATTGCCTTTCCGCTCTGGAATACCAATAGCCTGGTGGGGCTCTTCTGGGGGTGGTTGTTGTTTAATGAATTGCGCAATGCAGGCAGAAGACGATGGGTCAAGGTTCTCGGCGGAGCCACTGCTATTCTTGCTGGCGGCTGTCTGCTAGCCTATGCCACATCGCATCAGTCGGCCATTTCACCAGAGAGAGCCAGTTTCGGCATTCTGGCTTCCCTGGGTGCAGGCTTGCTATGGGGGACGATGTACATTCCTTATCGCAAGGCTTACATCAGCGGGATGAATCCCCTGTCTTTTGTCACAGTGTTCACCTTCGGTGAACTCGGAGCGACGTTGACGTTGGCCCTTGTCTTTCAGGGCGGGCCAACCAATCTCCTCCACGAGCTAGGGCGGGTGCAGCCCGTACTATTCTGGCTCTTTCTAGGCGGGTTTTGCTGGGTAATCGGGGATCTCTTTCAGCAATTTGCCGCCAAGTACATTGGCATCGGGCGAGGAATCCCGCTTTCCAACACCAACCAGCTCTGGGGATTGGCCTGGGGGGTACTCGTGTTTGGGGAGCTGGCAGGGCAAGGCATCTCCACCCAGATCCTGGTGGCGGCTGGATCATTGGTGATGATAGTGGGAGCCATAGCAATCAGTCTGGCCGAAGCACCCGAGTCCGAACGAGTCTCCTGGCGCAAGGCCATGGAACGGGAGTGTTTACGTTACGCTCTCGATCCCGTGCGTGTCGCAGGAATTCTCGAGGGTGAGGATCCCCTGGCCAAGGAAGCGTCTCCCCGCCGCTGGTGGGAACTGCTAGTCGTCGCCGCAGCCCTGGGGATTTTCTTGTGGCTGGCTGCCGGCACACATCGTCATCCCATCCCGGTCAACCTATTTTGGATACTTGTTCTTGCCGTTGCTACGCTGACCTTCCTGGCGGGCAGCGGATTTCTCTTGTGGAAACAAACCCGGTTCTCCTGACCCCCTAACTACTTAAAATGACGAAAATACCCACTCTCATCGTGCCGAGGAACGCCGGGATGACAAAAAGCTTTGCAGCAAGGCCCAAAGACGCATCGAGCGAAGGAGAGGCCGGGAGTCGCCCGACGGGATGGTGAAGATGCCGGTGTCAAGCCACTCCGACTTCCTCACCTGTCAATAAGAACAACGAGAAATCAAATCAAAACCGGCGTGACCATTCCTTGGGCCAGCGCTCAATGACCACTTTCTTATCCGTGTAAAATTCCACTGCGTCTCGTCCCTGGGCATGCAGGGTCCCGAAGAAGCTTCCTTTCCACCCACTGAACGGGAAGTAGGCCATGGGTGCTGCCACACCAATATTCACGCCAACGTTGCCGGTCGGTACCTGATGGCAGAACCTGCGGGAAGCCGCTCCACTCGAAGTGAAGATGGAGGCCGCATTGCCATATGAATTCCGGGAGATGATGGCGCACAGCGCTCTTGCTCAGCGGCGCGGTGACCAGCAGGTCGGCGTCGCCGCGCCGCACCGCCGCCAGCGCCGCCTCGAGGCTGCGCAGCGCCAGCTCGCCATTGGCGGGGGAGGGGGCGGGCGGGTAAATTCCTGC
>JBGOTQ010000144.1:0-17246 GCA_041476565.1 Terriglobia bacterium
AGGTGCTTCAACTCAAGAGAAGCCTTGAATAGGTCAGAGGCCTTCTGAGCATTTAGCCAAAAATCCGGACTTGTATTGAACGCCGCCGACAGCTTCATGGCCATCTTTGGAGTTACCTGCGCCTTCTCATTGACTATCCGGTTAATAACCTTGAGGTCACAACCAATATGATCGGCGAGTTGCTCTTGAGTAAGGCCGAGGGGCAATAGGAACTCCTCTCGAAGAATCTCTCCCGGTGATGTGGGTTTGCGCTTTATTTGGATCATACAGGTTTCTCCAGCTTAGTGATAATCATCAACCCTGACTTCTTTCGCTCCCTCTTTGGACCAGATGAAGAGAATCCGCCATTGATCATTTACTCGAACTCTGAAATCCAGGATGTCGATGTAGACAGCTCGATTGCATCGCGGAGCACAAGGCAGGCTCTACGATTTCTCAAAATTACTAGAAATCAAGAGCTACGAAGTTTTTCGGGCAGACTGTGTTTGTCTCTATGCTGGCATACTCCGCTCAACCGGTTCCGACGGTCGCACTTTGACCTTCACTTCAACCCGTGACCCAAGCCGGTTGATGATCGACATGAGGCGATCTACGGTGAACCGTTCGAGGTCCGCGTTGCGGATGCGCGAAAAGTCAGCCGCGGCAATCCCTGTGCGGCCATGGGCTCCACGCACGCTCAGCCCCTCACGGTCGAGCGCCTTGATGATTTCAGCGGCCAGTATAGCCTTGAATTGTTCGATATCCGCGTTCTTATGTCCCAGGTCACGGAAAGCATTTCCGCTTCCGCGCACCACTTCCAGCCGTTCACCTTTCATCGTAACATCTCCTTCAATCTTTTCAATCGGTCCTTGATCAAATCGACCTCACGCCTGGGCGTCTTCGCGCCTTGCGTTGATTTCTTCTGAAACGAATGAACGACCCAAATTTCCTGGGCGAGTTGCACGGCATAGACCACCCGGAAGGCATCGCCGCGATACGGCAGAGCAATCTCAAACACGCCTGAACCCATCCCGTGAATTGGTTTTGCTATGTCCGCCTTCCCGCCCTCCGCAGCGATAGTCAACGCGGCAAGACAAATAGATCTAGCCCCTTCTGGAAACGTCTCAAATTCCTTGAGTGCCGCTCTGATCCATGAAACGGGCCGAGTTTTTCGGGTCATTCGCCTTCGCCGCTCATCTGCGTTCGCTAGTTCATTAAGTCGAGCGAAATATATGTTGTCATATCTGACAACACTTGTCAAGAAAACCCGTGGGTGACCAAAACAACTCAAACCAACTGCGAATTAAAGCTTGCCGTTTCTGCCGTATGTCTGCGCAGGTTGAGAGGTCTTCTCCAGGTTCCACTCGAATCTCAACATTAAGAGGGTGTCGTTCTGGACGAACGGATTAATCATTCGTATAGCCTTGACTTCCTTGCCAGACAGGTACATGTTTCGGGAGCAAGTATTGCTGATCCAAGCTTCAGATCCCTGAGCTCTTGTCGAGCTTTTGATGTCTTAGGCCATTTGGCAATGTCTTACTGACCGACGACAAATCTTTGAGGGTCTCCATAGGTATTCACATCGGGGTCTCGATACTTCAGAGCCAAGGATATTCATCCATGGATTGCAGCCAACCCTGACCATTACAGAAAGGAAAGGAGGTCAAGTGGATATGAAATCCCAACACGTCAGGACTAGAGTCAGCTTCATTCTGTCCCTGGCAGTCGGCATGTGTTTCACAGCAGGTGCGGCAACTCTTCAGGTGGGCCTAGACAAGCCGTACAGTGCGCCTTGCGCGCGATCGCGGTGGCATCACCCGGCGATATTATTGAAATCGACGCTGGCCTCTATCTGGGGGACGTCTGTGCATGGACCACGGACAATCTCACGCTAAGGGGTGTCAACGGTCGGGCCCATCTAGACGCCAACCACAAGAACGCCCAGGGGAAAGGAATCTGGGTTCCACACGGCCGCGACACGGTTGTTGAGAACATTGAATTCTCAGGTGCGAAGGTTCCTAGTCACAACGGAGCAGGCATCCGCGCAGACGGGGCGAATCTCACAGTCCGCAACTGTTATTTCCACGACAACGAGGAAGGCATCCTGGAGAGCAACATCGCGGGCAGCAACATCCTGATCGAGTATACGGAATTTGCCCGCAACGGTTACAAAAACGGCCAATCGCACAACCTTTACATTGGGCACGCTGCTTCACTGATGTTTCGATTCAACTATTCGCATGATGCTGTGGTCGGGCATCTATTGAAGACACGCGCAGCTGTGAACTATATCCTTTACAACCGGCTGACCGAAGAGGGAGGGACTGGGAGCTATGAGATCAACGTGCCGAATGGAGGCACGACCTACGTCATTGGCAACCTGGTCCAGCAGGGCCCGACCACTGAGAACAGCACGCTACTGAGTTATCTCGAAGAGGGAATAAACGCGCTCAATCCCGGAACGGACCTTTATGTGGTAAATAATAGTTTTGTCAATCAAAGGCCCGGCGGCGGGACATTTGTCTATGCCAGACCGACAGGCGGGGCGCTGCCCTTAATCGAGAACAACATTTTCTTCGGCCCGGGAGCAATGACCAACCAAGCTAATGCAATACTGATTGCCAACTTTGTCGGCGATCCGCTGTTTGTTGATTTGGGGAACTTTGATTACCATCTCGCCGCTGGATCGCCCGCAATCGATGCGGGGGCAGAGCCGGGGTCGGTCAATGGATCATTGCTGAAGCCTAAATATGAATATGTACACCCGGCTTGTGGGGAACGGCGACATACTGTCGAGACCATCGATATTGGTGCGTATGAACATGGTGGAGCAGGTACATCTTTGGCTTGCAGATAGATCGTATTCTGCATCCGGGCTGTCTGAGTTTGACAGCCTGAGGCTTAAGGGAAGGCGGCAGCACACACGTAAGCCAGCGCGATAATAGGTGACAACGGTTCTGGTTTGACGAGCACTAGTACGTGACTCCATGTAGGCTAACGCGACAGGCAGAATCAAAATATTCGATCCTGAGTTTGAAGTTGAGGGCGAGGAATTCTTGATTGAGTATGCTGGAGGACAAGGATGAGGGCAAGGTTGTAGCGCGAGCGGAAGGAAGCGCTGAGCAGGTAAGGAAGCCTACGAGAAATAGAACCATAAGCCTAGATTAATAGCATGGAGGCCCGTTTAGGTGCACTCATTATTTACTTGAATTTGCTTCCCGCCGGAAATTGACGACACACAAGGCGGAATTCTGGTAAAGATACAGGTATGAGTAAGACAGAGATCATCGCTGAGCTCCCAAAACTCACCCCGAGTGACCGGCGGGAAATCCTCGACTACATCTGGGAACTTGATGGTGGCGACTGGCTGGACAATGGTGAATTGGCACAAGACGAACGAAAGGTCATCGAGCAGCGCTTGGCGGAGAATGAAAGAAATCCCGACGCTTCAATTCCTTGGGAAGAGGTTGAAGCTCGATTGCGGCAGCGCTTCAACTCATGAACTATGAGCTTCGGGTCCGCCTCAAAGTTGAGTCGGATATTGACGCAGCAGCATGTGCTTGTCGAAATTGGCCGCCGTCATCTGCGCTTCGGATCTATTCCCCATTTCCCCGCGTTGCTCCGAACTTTTCGCCAAACTGCTCCTGATATATCAGCCCAAAATAGAAATGTCCGCCCTGCGACTCTGTAGGCGCGACACAATAAGACGAGTTGGCCTTCGCTGATGTGTCCGTGAATCGTATTTCGGCAGTGGTTTCCTCAGCGTGTCGTGGTGCGACGTTACAACGGTCGGCCTATCTTGCTCCGCCCACCGAGAATAGAAGTGTCTTCATTTTAACCTCACAGGGCAGGTGCTCCATTCCCAACCCGCTTGACGGATTGCCAGGCTGCATTTTCCCGGAGGAAAGCCGCTGGTATCGACCTCCACAGTGAGGACGTTGATATAACCCTTCATGCCCGCTTGGCCTTTGACTGTCACGGCCTGGTTCTGCCGACTGGTGATCCGGGCCTCATAGTCTCCTTCCTCACTACCGATGGGCAGGTAGATGGTGAGCTTTAGTCGCCCCTTGGATAGATTCAGGTCTTCCTCCTCCTGCTTGGTGCCCACCCCTCGGGTAACACCTCTTAAGCGTAGATCCAGCAACACTACTTTACCTTCAGTCGATTTGTGTTCTTGAGCCGAAGGTGGAACGAAGCCTGGAGCTTGATGGACAGGTTCTGGTGTGGTTTTCACAATTGATGATGGCTCCGGCACATGTGCGCCTCGATTCCACATGAATCTCCACGACGCCCAGGCGACAATCCCCACGACAATCAGTACGAGAGCCGCCACTCGATAAACCCATTTCCAGGATTTGTATTGACGAATTAATTCGGTGAGTTCCTTGGAACAAGGTGAGCAGTGGCTGAGGTGAGAAACAACCTCCTGAGCATCCGGAAAAGTCTTCCTCCACGCAAGCGTTCGCAGCGTGCCCTTGTCAGGACAGCCGTGGCGTTCCGGATTGGGGAAGTCGGCTTCGTAGGCTTGCCGTAGCGCTTCGCGAAGCTCACGTTCCTCTTCACGGCTCAAAGGGTTGTCATTGGACTGCTTCGGAGTCAACTCGGCCATGAATTCTTCACCATCGTTTCGTTCGATGATCTGCCAGCAAAGTCTTCAGGTTTTTGCCTTGGCGCCTTGGCCAAGACGCCGCAGTATCTGGTAGCAGGTTTGCTTAGCGCTTTTGGGGGACAGTCCAACGAATGGGCCAATATACTCCCAAGGAAAATCCTCCGAATACAGTCTAACCAGGATTTGATTCCTTCCTTCCAGTTTCGAAATCAGTTCCCGCACGAGAAGGCGGCGGTGAATTCGGTCTTCCCAGCCCAGGTCAGGACTTGAGTCAAGCTCCTCCTCAGTAGTAGCCTGTTTTTGTTCTAAGCGGCGTTCTAACCTCAGCAAGCGCTGGAACTCTCGATATACAGTCCGAAGCGCATAGGCCGGCAGGTTCTTGACTCGAGATTGCGCCTTGAGGACGTTAACTATGCTCTGCTGCAGAGCGTCCTCGATCAGATCTGAGTCAGCCCTCCTATTTGCAATCCGTTCTCGGGCCAGGTTATAGGCATTCAAAATAGCGTCATGATCTTGCTTGTCCATGGTAGAGACTCCGGAAAACGCCAGAAGGTTAAACGGGCTTAAGTATTTACAGTCGTATCAATGACAGCCTCGCGCATTCTTCAGCTGAGGGTGAGCTCCTCCCGTGACGGTGTAGTCCGGCAGAGTCAGCTGTTCCTGCAGGAGCAGAAGCTCAAGGATATCGTGGATGTCACCCTACGACCCTGTCCCTTTCTGGATGTCGTGGCCAATCACTCATTTCATCCACGGTGGCTCCTCTCCTTTACTATCGTGCTTCGAACACTTCGTTGAACAAGTCGTTGTCGAAAATTACTCCCTCACGGGCACAGGCGGCCTTGACGTCGCACACAAGGTCAGCCATGGAGTATCCTGCCAGACCCCGATGGTTCTCTTGAACCCGTTTGACAATCGCCGTCAGGGATTTTCGTCTTCCTCCCAGGGTTCGACGGTCGCCGACGGCCAGGATCTCCTTTACAAAGTAGGCAAAGCTGTTAATTCTGGATTCGGCGCGTTGGTGGACAGCCTCAATGACATTCTTGATCTTTTGGACTGGAACCCCGTCGATACGATGCTGCAAGTAGGAAACCGTGTCACTCTGAAGCCAGGGGTTCTTGGTACTGGTCGTGTACGTCGTAATGGTCTGCGCCAGGTGGTCCAAGCGCGCACTTTCCTGTGCGCCACCAGCTATTACTTCCCGTGACATCTCAGAAGCCGGGAAGCTGGAATTCTCTCTCCGCGCAACGCGCGCCTGCTGTGGTTCTGTATCGAGGGTCTGTGGAAAACTTGCCTGTTCTCCCCTTTGATGATGATTTGTATTTAATAAATCATCATCTTTATTGGTGGTCAAATTGGCCAGGGTGGTCATTGTGGCTTCGGTGGTCAAATCAGCCTCGGTGGCCATTTTGGCTGGGGTGGCCGGTTTGTCTACACTAGTCAAGTTAACATCTGTCATGCAGGGAATTCTCACTCGAAACTGGATTCCCTTGGTCTTGCCACCGAAGCTCGCGCCATCACGTACGATGAGCTGCCGTCGCTCCAAGTGTTCGATGGCGCGTTGCATCGTTCTTTGGCTTGTGTTTGTGGCGGTTGCGAGCTTCTGGAGGCCAACGATGCAGGTTTCTTTCCTGTAGCCATGAGACAGTCGATAGAGGCGCAAATAAAGGAGTGCAGCTGCGGGTTCGAGGGTAGGAAGCAAGCTGTCGATGATGGTGTTGGGGACCCGGAGTTCTCCCTTGACCTCGGCCAATTTGTCCAGGGTGGCCAGATTGTCCACCGTGGTCATATTGGCGTGGGTGGCCAAATTGTCTACAGTGGCCGTATTGACTACCGTGGCCATTGGCCAGGGTGAGATTTCAGGTTTGGCCACGGTGGTCATTCTGGCCAGGGTGTTTTCCACAGGAGGATGAACACATTCAGCGTGCCAGGTCCTATCCGGCAGAGAGTCTTTTTCAGCCACCGGTGGTGAAATCGAAACCTCCTGAGTGGGCTTGGAAACGACGGGCAGAGGTTCAATGTTCTCCAGGATTTTGTCCGTGGCTTCGAGCTTCCTAACGGCCGGATTGATGGCCTTACTCAGAGTGGACGACAAGCTGTCGAGCTGTTTCTTGTTCATTTCCGGTCTCCTGCAACAGTTCCTGAGTCAGTTTAGTAAAGTCAAAGGTGCCTGAGGCAATGGAAGAGTATTCGACGACAGCTTGGTCAAGGGCTGCCGCTTCAGCTATGCCCACGTTCTTGTGGATGGGTGTTTCGAGAACCAGTTCGGGTCCGAAGAACTCCTCGACCTGTCGGCGAATCTGCTTGTCGAGGTTCTGCCGGCGGTTGTACATGGTGGTCAAAGCACGAATAACCATGTCGGGCTTGTGGGCATCTCGAATGGCGGCGACGACTTGCAGGAGTTGATTCAGCCCCAGCAGAGCGAAATAACTGCTGCCGTCGACTGGGATGAGGACCGTGTCCGCCACTGCCAACCCGTTCAGCGTGGCGGCCCGCATGGCCGGCGGCGTATCGATGACGATGATATCGAACTCACGGACAACCGGCCGTAGCTTGCGCCTGAGCAACAATTCACGGTTTACCTTCTTGGCTTCCAGGAGATCGTCGGCCTCAACGTCGATGGTATTGGGGAGCAGTTTCAGACGTGGGCGTGGTTCGGTGAGGAAGGAGTTGATCTCGGCTTCGTCAGCGATCAGCAGTCGATGAGCGGTGAGCTTCAGCTTGTTGAGATCGGTCCCCAGAGCGGCAGATAGATTCCCTTGCTGGTCGAGATCAACCGCCAGGGTCTTGTGACCAGCCCGGGCAAAACAGACGGCCAGATTCAAGGCGACGGTAGATTTCCCACAGCCGCCCTTGGCATTGGCCAGCGTATAGACATGTGCCATCAACTTTCCTCCGTTTCTGGTGGCAGAGACAGAAAATTGTGTACTGAGCTTTTCGCGCTATACTAGAACGAGAGCTGAAGATGACCGTTGGAATGAGAGCAGAAGGCGAGGGAGCTACTGCTCCGTTTCTGCTCCGTTAACAGGATGGAAAAAGAAGAATGTTGAAGGATAAGGAGATTCGGTTAGCCAGAAACCAACCAGATAGACGCTAAAGGATCTATTTACAATTGACCGCCTATTTCCCAAGCTGGACGTCGCGAGTTCGATCCCCGTCTCCCACTCCATCTTTTCAACGACTTACAGGAAATCTGATTGGTCAAACTATGTCCTTATTGGCATATAGCAAGCGCACCTCAATTTTCAATCTCCTTTTAACCAACGGAAAACACTATTGAAAATTGATTCTCGTGCTTGGTGATGTCGGGAGATCAAGCTGGACGTAATTCCCGCTCCAGATCCCAGTGTCTTCACCCAACCTTAAGCCTTCACCTTTTTGGATTACCCAATCGAGGAATAAAACCTTGGCGCAAATAAACGAAAGCCAATCTTATCGACACGGGTGGCCTTGACGGCGGAAAGGGCTGTCTTCTGGCCAGCTATCTGAGTGTCTGTCAGTTTCCGGCTTCCCCATGATCCTGTCGTCGCATCGAAAGAGACTGGTGGGCCAAGGCATGACCGGTAAGCAATGGGTGAAGTTCGGAAAAACGCCAAGTCCTTGATGGCTCGATAAGCATGATGGCGTTCGGATGGGTGCTCTCCAACAAGCGCGCATGCATATTGAACACTAAACTTCTCATCCTGAATTCGGGGGAAGAATCTTTCCGGTCCTTGCATCTGGGTCGCACCTTTCACCAATCACTGGACTAGGTATATTAGGGATTATTCACAACGAGCAAGAGAATTCAACGATCGAGGAATTTCACGAACGTTAATATTGCAACGTGAATCGCCACTTCTCAACACGAAGCGGGGAAAAATGGAAGCTGCAGAGACACAGCAGTCCCTTTTTGGAACTCACTCTCAACGTGCCACGAGAAGTCTGAAGCATAGAGAATATTCAGGCGCTCGATAAGATTCCTCAGTCCGTAACCCCTTTCCAGGATGTGGTCTAGGGCATCCTTGGGCATGCCAACTCCGTCGTCAGAAACCTGGATCTGGATCCGATCTCTAACCTGGAGTGCCAGGATACGAATGGTTGTTGTTCCAACCTTGGGTGAGGCTCCATGCTTGATAGCGTTTTCGATCAACAGCTGCACAGTAAAGCAGGGAATCTCGGCATTAGTAACTGCCACGGTCTGCTCCACGCGAAGCCTTTCACCAAATCGCGCCTTTTCAATTTCCAAGTAATCTTGGATGAAGCTGAGTTCCTCATGTAGGCTGACCATCTCTCGTTCAGAAGCTCGCAGTGTCTGGCGGAAGATGTTGGCCATCTTGATGGTCAAGCGCCGAGCCTCTTCAGGGTTCTCCTCGATCAGCACCCCGACGGTATTGAGCGCATTGAAAAGGAAATGAGGGTTAATTTGCGAAATCAGCGCATTTAGGCGAGATCGCGTAGCCAAACTTCGAAGCTTCTCCTCGTTGAGCTCCTTCTGTCGCATTTTTTCGTAGTACCTGGCTGTTTCAGCCCGTGCCTCGGCCAGAGATCTGGCCATGCTTTCAAAGGAGTCTCTCCAACCTCGTAAGATGAAGTCACATACCGCACTACAACCGAGCCGGAATCCCGGTGTGACGCCGAGCCGTCCGGGAAACCGCTCCACGTCCTTTTCGAGATAGTGGGGAAAGAAATCGTAGTCTTGCGTCGTCGATCTCGCCTTCAGATGAACCTTGAGTTGTTGGTCGAGATCTGGGGTCGCCTGTATCTCTTTCGCAGTTGCATTCACGCTGGCGGTCTCCTTTATTTGGTTTGAATCGAGCACTGCACCCCGTTCTCCAATCCAGTTGCTATAGCAGCGGGGAAATGTTGGGCTGCGGAGTACCGCAACCCAACCTGCGCGGCTCACGTCTTATTTTATTTAATGAAGGAGCTGTGGCTCGCCATAGAGGAAGTCATCCATCATGACAATATCTTGTTTCCCATCATCATCCGGCCCCGGGGCGAGGTCGCCGCTCGTGATTCGCACCCGGGCGATACGCGCGTCGCGAAACACTATGCCGAAGAAGGAAAGGCTCCCATCACCCGGCGAGGCCGGTACGAAGCTGCTGAACAACAGCTCGCCGTCGGCGCCGAAGTATTCCATCAGCGTGCTGGCCTTACGGTTTCCATGCTTCTCGCCAGGTCCACTCCCATCCGGCTGGTCGACATCTGTGAAGACCGCTCCAAAACCAGTGACCGTCGCTGGCATGTTGCCCCCACCGGGCACGAAGAAGTCCACGTCGGTGATCCTGCCCCCAATGACGCTGAACAACCGCTGCCGGCTGAACGCACTAAAGATGGTCCCGTACGTCGGATTGTTGAACAGGCCAGCTAGTCCTCCCGGCGGGAACAAAGCCGGATCGGCAACAGGAGGCGCCTGGACGAACCCGGTACCGTCCGGTGTCGTGAAGAGCGCGCCACGAGTGATCTGAAAGCCCGCGAACGGGTTCCCAACCACTGCTGTGTTCTGGTTATTGGTACTCCCGCCGTCCCAGTTGATTTCGCGTCGGCCGCTGGAGAGCGGCCCTGGGGTATTCCCATTGTTTGTCGCTCCCAGAGCAGCCCGGTACTCATCAACCGAACTCTGAATCGAGGCAACCGTTGTTCCGGCTGCTTGGAACACGATTGGTGGAACAAAGTCCTTTGGTGTATACCCCTTCGCGTGCGCCACCGGACGAACTGGGAGTGACACCGAAACTGCCAGTAAACCAATGGTGGTGCCGATTGTCAAAAGCCTATGCATCTTCATACTTGTATTTTCCTTTCTGTATCCTCTGAATTGTGAGCTTTTCTCTTCCATGAAATCCTGGCCTGCTTCCAGATGCTGCTGTGAATACAGGATTGATGACGACAGATTCGCGATTCCGAAGACATCATTTGTTGATCAAGGACTGACTCCGGATGCTCAAGTCCTCCATCCATCACGCGAGAAGAATAGCCCGGCAGTAAGGCGAAGTCATAAACTTGTCGTAAAAGTGAGGTAACGTTTCGGTAATGACCATCCGCCAACTGAGTGACTACGGTTGCTCTGTTTTGCTGTTTTCAGTCAGCACGCTGGCGATGAAACCGAGCAACTCGTCGAGCGAGTGAAAGCGCGTTGCCTTGGTCGATGCAACGTGCTCAACCCGGCCCTCGAATCGTCCAGCCTCAATCTTGGTTTCCGGTCGAAACTGGATGACGAAGGCTGCTTGGTATTGCCATCCCTCTATCATGTGTGGATAATAAGCTCAACGCGTGAAATAAGTCATAAACCTGTTGTAAAGTTTCGGTAACGTTAGGTGATTCCAGTGGGGAACGAAAAACGTATCACCTTCGATTCCTTTTGCCTGGACCTAGCTAACGAGTGCCTGTGGCGAGGCTCGCAAGTCATAAGGGTCAGACCCAAAGCCTTCGCCGTACTCGACTATCTCCTGAAGCATCCGGGCCAGCTCGTCACCAAAGAGAAGCTTCTAGACGCTGTATGGCCAGAAACCTTTGTCGGCGAAGCCGTCCTCAAGGTCGCCATTCATCAGATCCGCGAAGCTATCGGAGATGATCCAAAGTTTCCTCGCTTCATTGAAACTGCACATCGTCGAGGCTACCGCTTCATCGGCCAGATTGCAGAGAGCGGGCAGACGCCGACAAACGAGATCAGAAACAATACGGCCGTTTCGAGTTCACCGGTGCGTCTTACAGATTCTTCTCAGGGAGTTGTGGGACGCGACGAAGCGCTGTCGCGGCTGCGAAGCTTGCTTGAGAAGATGCTTGGCGGAGAACGTCAAGTCGTATTTGTGACAGGAGAAGCAGGCATCGGGAAGACCGCTCTGGTCGACACGTTCGCGCGGAGCATCGCTTCGGATCGGAGCATTCGGATAGGTCGAGGGCAGTGTCTGGAACAGTACGGGACGAGTGAAGCTTACCTGCCAGTTCTAGAAGCGATCGGGCGTTTGGCTAGAGAGGAAACGCAGGTTGTGAATGTGCTGCGGGCTCAGGCGCCGATGTGGCTGCTGCAAATGCCTTCTGTGCTGAGCGCTTCAGAGCGCGAGTTGTTGGGTCGAGAACTGTCTGGAGCGACACGCGAGCGAATGCTGCGAGAGATGGGAGAGGCGTTGGAGGCGCTGACGGCAGGCCAGCCGCTGGTGATTATCTTGGAAGATCTTCACTGGAGCGATTACTCCACACTGGATCTGATTTCATACCTGGCAAGGCAACGCCAGCCCGTGCGGCTGATGGTGATTGGGACCTATCGGACGGTGGAGTTGATTGTGAGCGGGCATCCGCTCAAGGGAGTCAAGCAGGAGTTGTTGGCCAAGCAGCAATGTGAGGAGTTGCCGCTGGAATACCTTAGCGAAGAAGCAGTGGCCCAGTATTTATCCGTTCGATTTCCCGCCAATCGATTTCCCAAGAGGCTTGGCGGATTGATCCACGAACGAACAGAGGGGAATCCGTTGTTCATGGTCAACGCGGTCGACTACCTGGTGGCAGAGGAGTTGATTGTCCAGTATGAGGAGCATTGGGAGCTAGGTGTAGAGATCGAGAAGGTTGAGGTGGGGGTGCCCGACAGCATCAAGCAGATGATTGAGAAGCAGGTCGATCATCTCAATGCAGAACAGCAACGAACTCTTGAGGCTGCAAGTGTGGCAGGAGCGGAGTTTTCAACGCTCGCGGTGGTGGCTGGATTGGAAGAGGATCAAGAGCAGGTAGAAGCGCGGTGTGATGAACTGGCGTGTCATCATCAGTTTATTCAGGATTGCGGTGTTCAAGTACTACCCAACGGAGAAACGGTAGGTCGGTACGGGTTCATCCACACTTTGTATCGGAATGTGCTGTATGGGCGGGTGTCAGCATCCCGGCGCGCTCAGCTACACTGGCGAATAGGGGAGCGGGGGGAGCAGATCTATGGCGAGCGCGCCAGGGAAATTGCAGCAGAGCTTGCGATGCACTTTGAGCGAGGCAGGGACTCTATGCGGGCGGCAAAATATCTGCAGCAGGCGGCAGAAAATGACATCCACCGCTTTGCGTATCGGGAAGCGGTCGGGCTGGCGCGCCGGGGGCTGGAGTTGCTCGGGAGGTTGCCGGACACTGTTGAGCGTGCCCAGCAAGAACTCAGTCTACAACTCACATTAGGTATGCCGTTGATTGCGACCGAGGGCTATGCGGCTGAGGCTGTGGGGATAGTTTACACGAGAGCCCGAGAGCTATGTCAACAGATGGGAGAGACGCCGGATCTATCTGAAGTTCTCTGGGGACTTTGGGCATTTCACATATTGAGGGCAGAGTTGGGCGAGGCTCGCGAGATCGCTGAGGAATTCCTGCGCCTTTCTGAGCGCCTTCCATATCCAGGGCTGGCGATGCGAGGCCACATTGCGATGGAGATCACCTTCTTTCACCTGGGAGAAGTTGCTCGGGCTGGGGAACACTTTGAGAAAGCACTCTCGCTTTACGATCCCGAGCGGCATCGCGATGATGCTTTCTTCTATTCGCAAAACCCAGGAGTAGTAATGCGTTGCCATGCCGCCTGGGCGCTGTGGTTTCTCGGCCAACCCGATCACGCTTTAAGTCGTATCAAAGAAGCCCTGACCCTGGCTCGTGAATTAACCGAACCCCACGGTCTGGCGCACGCCCTCTTCTTTGCGGCGATTCTCTACCAACTTCGCAGGGAAGAACCGATGGCACAAGAACACGCCGAAGCCGTCATCTCTTTTTCGCGCGAACATGGGCTGGTGATGTACCAGGCAATGGCTACGATTGTGCAGGCCTGGGCGCTGCTCAAGCAAGGGGGAACGGAACAGGCGATTGAACAAATGCGCCAGGGCCTTGCTGCTCTTCAAGCAACCGGCACTGAACGTGTCCGCCCACACTTTTTAGCTCTTTTGGCCGAGGCCTTGGGAAAGGCAGGGCAACTCGATATGGCACTCCATGTATTGGAGGAGGCGCTAGTTATGGTTCATCGCAACGGGGAGTCATACTACCTGGCTGAGCTTTATCG
Organism: Terriglobia bacterium; assembly: GCA_041476565.1. Classification (GTDB taxonomy): domain Bacteria; phylum Acidobacteriota; class Terriglobia; order Versatilivoradales; family Versatilivoraceae; genus DATKMG01. The sequence goes on from JBGOTQ010000144.1 coordinate 13,572, forward strand.
TCTAAAAGGGGAACTGTTACTGAGCCAACCAAAAGGTCGAGCCCTTTCCCAAACGGCAACGGGAGGAAAAGCAGTGGAGAAGGTCGAGTCGCCTGTGGTTACCAGCGCGGTACGCTGTTTCAACGATTCTCTCAAGATTGCCCGACGGCAGAAGGCGAAGTCCTTGGAGCTGCGCACTGTAATGAACTTGGCCCGCCTCTATCAAATTCAGGGCAGAAAGAAAGATGCGCGGGGCCTCCTCGCGCAAGTCTTTGGCGGATTCACTGAGGGATTCGATACAATGGATCTGCGCGAAGCAAGAGCGTTGCTGGACGAGTTGTCGTAATTCGAATCCTAACTTGTCCTTGCCCGTCTCCTTCCCTGTGAATCCCGTTTCACATTAGAGGAAACCACAAATAGTCTATGGATATCCCATCGGTTGTGTCGCCGTTTCCAGCGGTCCACGTCTATGTTCTCCGTAAATCACCGAATCAATCCTGTTTATTTCTCTCAGACCAGTAAAGTTCCAATTTTGCGGGTTTACACTCTGTTTTTAGAAATGTCGCCACCGTCTGGTCGCTTCTGACTCGTCACAGAGCCTGATTGCCATACGGGGCGGCCATTTCTAAATTGTCTCAGCACCGTTCGCCATGCCATTTCACCGGTTTCGGTGAAACATGCGGGCTAGGCACTACTCGCTGGCTCGTTTGTAGAAGAAGTAGTCGGCAGTGTAGGGTACAAATGCCTGATTGCCGACGTCTGACGGCGAGGCACAGCCCATCGACGGTGCAAGGCCTCCAGAGGTGTTCAGCCGCTGGATGAATTTAGTCGGTGCCAGCGTGTTGTCGCCGGTGGGTCCGTCTTGCGCTCCAACCACCTCGAGCTTGAGCCAGGCTATGGCATTCGGTGCCACGAAAGGGGCGTCCGAGGAGGATTGGTCCACCTGGGCCCAGATAGTGCTTGTGTCCTGGGAGTCCTGCCAAGTGACTCGAATCGTGTGGTCGCCTACAACCGTTGGGTCAGCGTTGATTTCAAAAGGGTTGGGACTGAAGAAATGAGTGATGAGCTGCTTACCATTGTCACCGAACAAGGTAGCCTGAGGCGTGAAGAGTTTGAAGGCGAAGCCAGAGCCTGAGGGTCGGCAGACGTAGTTCTGGGTGCCGACACCGTGACCCTCCAAGAATGCCACGAAGCCCGGGTCTACCTGAATTTTTTCTGGCATCGGTGGAGGTGTGATGTTGCGCTCAAACTTAGGTGAGTCAGTGGCTAAGACTTGGGCGCTTCCCGATGACGCAAAAAAAAGCATCATTAACCCGATTGGGCATAGTCTCGTTGCGATCTGAAGCTTCCCGCTATACCTATTCATCGATATTCTCCTTTTTAGTTGGAAATTCATTTCAATTATAGGCCCCAAACTGGTCAGATCTAGGAACCATGCAGTTCTCGTTTCGCAGCATCCTTTTGTGAGAACGGGGGAATTGCCCGGCACGTAGGAAAATCCTCTGACCCGGCGACGTGTAAACACGTCAAACTGTTCGGGCCCATCTTGCAGGTGAAGATTAGCCCCGTCAACTCAGGGAAGTCATAAACTTGGCGTAAATGTTCGGTAATTTTTCGATAATGAAAACGAAGGGACATAACAATGGTTCAGAGCACCGTTTCTGTTTCCAGGTCGTTCATATGGCAGCGGAGTAACATGCCCTGTCTACCCGAAAAACCTCACGGAAGGCTGATTCTGAGGCAGTCGTTCAGTCCCATAGAAGGACCGCGAGCGAGCGTGAGACTGCTGTTTTGCAACTCAAGGTGTCTGGCGGGCGAACCTACCTTCAGCAAACCCGGTCCGTTTTGCTTTTGTTTTCTGTAATTGTCCCGCAGGGGAGGGAATCAGGCCGCCACTCGAAGGTAGCGGTGATGCCGTCCACCGACAACCGGAATCGAAACCAGGCAACTTGGTCCGGCCACGGTTTCGTGTTTGGCTGAGGGCAAGGGTGTATTACCGTCTGATCCTTGATGTGGGCGGGCAAGGTGGTAATACTCCTCGATAAGTTGTTCAATGACCTTTTCAGGTGTTCTTCATTAAGGATAATCACGCGATTTAACAGCTCTCGCTGTAGGGATTCGCCATCCCTTTCAACGAATGGATTTTGCCAAGGCCTACGTTAGGCAGTCTTGACTTCTTCTATTCCTGTTCTCACCCGAAATCGGCTCACCATATCACTGTAAATTTCGTCATTGTCTCGAAACAGATAGGAGAGCTGTACGTCAAAGGGGACTGCGTCCCGCAGATGCTGGAGCAACCAGGCATCGTCAGATGGGCCGTCATTCCAAAATGCACTACCTGGCGTCTCGAACGACTCCGGGTCACCACAACGTAGAGGATTTGAAAGCGATGGGTAGGAACAGTGAAGAAGTCCATCACTCAGGAGACTCACACTTGGTTTTGCAGGAAGGTCGGTCAATTCTGCTGATCGAGAAACAAAAACGGCGTCGCCAACAGGGCTGCATATTCTCGACTGCCAGCTGACAGACCACTTCTCAAGGGAAAGGTGTCTGTTCAGCACTGATAAACTCTGCCTGAAGTGCATTCCAGGGGTCCCTCTGGGACCTGTCGCACTTTGAATTGCACCCTTCATTTGCTTCCAAGTTGACCAATTCTGTTATCATGTCCATGTCGCGGATTCTGGATCTCAGCAATCCCGCTGTCTTTCACACGTTTTGCGACAGAAACTAACTAGTTGGGATCTCGGGGAATTGACATGTGCCCAGTCACCAAAAGCAAACTGCCCCGGGCAGTCACAGACTCAGCTACAGGTTACCCAGTTCCATATAGCGCTGGAGCCAGTGCATGCCGTGTTGCTGGAAATTTTCTTGAATGTGGATCGCTGGACTGACACGGAACGGAGAGCGTCATGGCAGCAGATGAATTTAAGGCGTTGAGTACCGCGGATCTCGCTTGGGAAGAGCGCTTCAACGAGACATTAGGGAAGACCTTCTACCGCAAGAACCTCCATGAAGATGTGGAGACTGGGATGGAGATCCGTCTGGTGCGGTATCCGAAGGGGGTCATTAACAGGAGCCACACGCATCCCTGTGCCCACGGCATGTACGTGCTCGAGGGCAACTTGGTAACCCACAAGGGCGTCTATGGACCTGGAACTTTTGTCTGGTTCCCAGAAGGCGAGGTGATGGAGCACGGTGCGGGTACAGAAGGGGACGTCACGGTCATATTTATTACAAACAAACCTTTCCGAATCGATTATCTGTAGCATGTGCTGCTTTCCAAGCTCCATTGAAACTCCGCATTTGCTCAACAGTCGCTGCTTTTCGAAATACAAGGATTTGAACCCAGAGGAAAAGAAGGTTTCGAGTGTTTTCATGCCCCAAAAATAGCAGGAGGCAGGCAGGCTTCACAGTTTTTCTAAAGCGTTAGAAATCAGAGGCTACGAAGTTTTCTGGGTGGACCGCGTCTGCCATGGGTTGAGAAATTATCACGCAGGGTCAGTGAGTGCAATGTTCTGAGTCCGGGCGGAATTATTGGCAGGCACAACTTTGTCGCGACGATAAGGCCTTCTGAAATCTAGCCGGCTATCTTGATGAGAGACTCAGGCAGGTGCTTCAACTCAAGAGAAGCCTTGAATAGGTCAGAGGCCTTCTGAGCATTTAGCCAAAAATCCGGACTTGTATTGAACGCCGCCG
>JBGOTQ010000145.1:0-17184 GCA_041476565.1 Terriglobia bacterium
CCCAATATGACTATAGGGGAAATCTGCTGTAGTACGCCTCCAAATAATCCCCGAGAAGTCAGTAGTCACCCAGCTTGTTCACTCCCCACAACATTAGAACAGAGGAGCTATTATCTGCTCGCAATTGACATGCAGTAAATAGCACGAATTCAGGGTGGCGGTAAGTTCGATACTAGTACAGGAACATCGGCTTGCCTTCGACGTTTCGGATCTTCGGCCGGTACTCCTCCCGGTCGTAGAGCTGATCCACGTCGACTCGCTTTAGGCCTTCCGTGATGGTGCGTATCGGGACATTCGTATATCTTCCCTCCCGCATGGCCACCATTTTCCCGAATTTTTTCTGAAGGATGAGAGACATGGCCATATTGGCATAGTTGAGTGAGATCATCAGGTCCAGGGAATCCGGAGCTCCGCTACGCATCAAGTAAGAAAGCTGTTGGTAGATGATGTTCTGTCCAGTGAGGCTTTTCAGGGCCTCTCCCGTAATGGCCCCAATACCGCCGAGCTTGCGGTGACCATAAGCGTCAGCCTGCCCAAACTCAACGATCTTTCCGCCAATCATTTGGGCCCCCTCGGAAATGGTCACCATGGCATAATTGCTGGGGTTGTTCTTCTTGTCCTCAAGAACCAAGCGGGCCAGCTTTTCCGGATCAAAGTGGATCTCCGAGATCAGGGCCCGGTCGACACCAGCCAGATAGGAGGAAATCAAGGAGGTTTCCCCACTATTCCGTCCAAACAACTCCACGACCGCAATTCGCTCGTGAGACCCGGCCGAAGTCCTCAGCTGATGCAGGAAATTCACACTGCGGGTCACCGCCGTTGAGAAGCCGATACAATAATCGGTCCCATATACGTCGTTGTCCATGGTCTTGGGAATCGCTACGACGGGAAATCCCTCCTCGTGCATCCGTTCTCCATAGCTCAATGTATCGTCACCACCAATCGGGATCAGGCACTCGATTTGAAGTTTTTCAAGATTCTTCAGGACGTGAGGAGTGAAATCTCTGATCTGTTTGTCGCTGGTGGCGTCAAAACCCGGCTCTCTCAGGAATTCCGGCACATCGGCAGGTTTTACCTTGGCAGGGTTAGTCCGTGATGTATGGAGGAATGTCCCGCCAGAACGATCGATGGTTCTGACCACGCTATTATCCAACTTTATGGTGCACCTGCTCAAAGACTCAGGGTCGTTGGGATTGAAGTGAAGAAGACCCCACCAACCCCTACGAATCCCAATCACTTCTTGTTTTTCATCCATTGCCTTATTTACCACTGCTTTAATGCAAGGATTCAGCCCCGGAACGTCTCCGCCCCCCGTCAAAATGCCAATACGCATACCACACTCCTCCGTCAGGATTTAATAGAACAAGCTATCACCTTCTCTACAACTGCAATTGCTGGCCTAGCCCACGAGATCCGAATTACCGCGGTTCTCTAAGGTCAACGGCGAGTCATTTTACCCGAAAATGCAGGCTGTGCATCACAAAAATGAAAGCCGCAGTCAGCCCATTGACAATCACCTGGATCAAAACTATAGTGAGGACCCGACGAAAACCCAGCGGGCTTGAATTGGATCCTAATTAACAATCAAGGAGCAACTCATGAGATACCTCCAAAACAGGAAAGCCTTTTTCATGCTCGCCGCCACCTGTATTCTCTTTTCGGCTTACAGCATACTGGCGGCAGACATGGCCACGGGGAAATGGAAGTGCGTCGCAAAAGGGATCCCAGATGGGGACGTGGAATTTACTCTTGAATTGTACCAATCCGGAGAATCGTTGACCGGGACGATTTCCGCGGAAAACGGTTCCGTTGAGATTAGCAATGCCAAGATTCATGGCAACAAGTTTGAATTTGCCGTCATGACTCCTGACGTCCACTATACGGTGACCGGCAGCGTGGAAGGCAGCAAAGTCACTGGGGAATGGAAGGATGACCAGCAACACGGCGGTACCTGGTCAGGCCAGAAACAAGACTGAATTGGAGTAATCGCTTTAGAAAGTTCCGGGCAAGTCACCACCTGAAGCTGCAAGGTTTGATTAGTGCGCTTGTTCGTGTCGCTTCGCCCATGATCCAGGCAGGCAAGGTTTGTACCGTACAAACTGGATCAAGGACAAACAGGTAGATTCGGGAAATCCAGTCAGTTGAGACTGAATGATCTAAAGGAAGGCATAGGGTATTACGTTGGATAATATCCCTATGCCTCCAGATGTCAGAATGTTAATTTCAAGCCTGACTTGAAACTCAGTGGGTTTCCACCCCCTATTTCTTAGCCGGCTTCTTTGATTGTTTTTTGGCAGCTTTGATTTTTTGGGTTGAAGATGCTCCATGTTTCAAGGCTGCGCGCGCGGCGGCGAGTCGGGCAATCGGGACTCGGAATGGTGAGCAACTGACGTAGTCCAGACCGATAATGTGGCAGAACTCGACGCTTGAAGGTTCGCCACCATGTTCACCGCAGATCCCGATTTTTAGACCGGGCCGGGGGCTGCGTCCCTTTGCGACCGCGATCCTCATCAATTCTCCGACACCTTCACGATCGAGCGCCTCAAAAGGATCCTTGGCATATATCTCCATTTCGACATAGGGTATCAGGAACCTGGCGGCATCATCCCGGCTCACACCAAGTGTAGTCTGGGTCAGATCGTTCGTACCAAAACTAAAGAACTCGGCAGTCTTCGCAATCTCGTCAGCCGTGATAGCACCTCGAGGAACCTCGATCATCGTCCCGACCAGGTACTTGAATTTTACCTTTTCGCGCTTCATGACCTCTACTGCCACTGACCGAACAATCTTGTCCTGGTGCACCAGTTCCTTGGGATTCCCGACCAATGGGATCATCACCTCAGGCTCTACATCGATGCCGCGTTTTCGGACATTAGCAGCTGCTTCAATAATTGCTCGGGCCTGCATTTCTGTGATTTCCGGATAGATAATCCCCAGTCGGCAACCACGGAAACCCAGCATGGGGTTGAACTCATGCAGGGATTGAACTCTCTGATGAACCTTCTCATACGAAATACCCATTTGCTCGGCCAATTCGCGTTGAGCCCCCTCTTCGTGGGGAACAAACTCATGAAGGGGGGGATCGATGGTTCGGATGGTCACAGGTTTTCCGTCCATGGCTTCGAAGATACCTTCAAAATCCCTTCGTTGCAGAGGCAAAAGTTTCTCCAAAGCCTTGCGCCGTTCTTCTTGAGTATCCGAAAGGATCATCTCCCTCATGGGCCCAATCTTCCCTTCCCCGAAGAACATGTGTTCAGTGCGGCAAAGCCCGATGCCTTCCGCACCGAAAGCGACGGCAACCGCTGCCTGGTCAGGTTGGTCCGCATTAGTACGTATTTTAAGGGTGCGGTACTTATCGGCCCACTTCATGATCTTGGCATACTCCTGGTACACCGGAGCGTCTTTCGGAGGCAGTGTTTTGTCGACGACGACCTGCAGAACCTCGGACGGTCGGGTCTTGAGTTCTCCCAGCAGAATCTCTCCGCTTGTTCCGTCAAGTGAAATGTAATCTCCTTCTTTAACAGTTTTGCCGTTGACGACCATTTGTTTCTTGGAGTAATCGATTTCCAGGGCACTGCATCCAGCGACGCACACCTTCCCCATTTGCCTGGCGACCAAGGCGGCGTGGGAGGTCATCCCGCCCCGACTAGTCAGGATACCTTCAGCCGCATCCATCCCTTTGATATCTTCAGGAGAGGTCTCGATCCGGGTGAGAATGACGCGTTCGCCGCGAGCTTTCCACTCTTCGGCATCAGGCGCATTGAATACGACACGCCCACAGGCGGCGCCAGGTCCGGCATTGAGTCCCTTGGCCAGAAAGCGTCCTTCCTCGACAGCCTTCCTCTTCTCCTTGGGATCAAAAATAGGGCGAAGCAATTGGTTGAGCTGGTCCGGCTCAATTCGCATCAGAGCCTCTTTTTCGCTGATCAACTTTTCGACCACCATATCCACTGCAATCTTAATAGCTGCAAAGGCTGTGCGTTTTCCAACCCGGCATTGCAGCATATAGAGTCTTCCTTGCTGAATAGTAAACTCGATGTCCATCATGTCCCGGTAATGCTTCTCCAGGGTCTTGCGAATGTTGTCGAGTTGCTTGTAGAGGTGGGGCGATTCCTTAGCCATTTCCGAAATCGGCAACGGGGTTCTTGCACCAGACACCACGTCTTCACCCTGGGCATTGGTGAGATACTCACCGTAAAAGTAGTTTTCCCCTGTGGCGGCATCGCGCGTAAAAGCCACTCCAGAACCCGAATCGTTCCCCATATTCCCGAAGACCATGGCTTGAACATTGACCGCCGTTCCCCACCAGGCTGGGATGTCATTCATTTTCCTGTAGGCGATGGCCCGTTCGTTCATCCAGGACCCAAAGACCGCACCGATCGCGCCCCACAACTGTTTATGAGGATCATTGGGGAATTCAATGCCGAGTTTCTGCTTGATCGCTCGTTTGAAACGGACTACCAACTCCTTCAAATCCTCGGTAGTCAGATCCGTATCCAACTGGACCCCCTTTGAATTCTTTACCTGTTCGATGATATGTTCGAAGGGATCCACATCCTCCTTTGTTTGGGGCTTCAAGCCGAGCACAACGTCCCCGTACATCTGAACGAAGCGCCGATAAGAATCCCACGCAAATCGCTCATTTCCAGTCTTCTCAATCAGGCCTTTTATCGTCTGGTCATTCAGCCCAAGGTTGAGGATTGTATCCATCATTCCCGGCATGGAAGCTCTGGCACCAGAACGGACCGAAACGAGCAACGGATCTTTGGGATCAGCGAACCTTTTCCCCATTGCTTTTTCGACCTTTGCCAAAGCCTTCTCCACGTCAGAATCAAGTTCTTTGGGATACCTTTTTTTGTTTTCATAATAATAAGTACAGACTTCGGTCGAGATGGTAAACCCAGGAGGGACAGGAAGAGCAATGTTGGTCATTTCGGCCAGGTTGGCTCCTTTCCCTCCCAGCAGGGCCTTCATTTCCGCCTTGCCGTCGGCCTTTCCACTGCCAAAGAAGTAGACGTACTTTTTCGCCATTGACTATTTCTCCTTTTCAGAATTAATTCAGATAGTTAGAGTTCTTTACCACACGCCATCCAGAGAATTCTCAGAGCCGTCAATCTCCTCTCGACCCTCCGAGCTGGATGGGTCCTGAATTGTCGACACGCCGACAATTTAGCCCACCACAATTTCCGATATATCCGCCACCGCCAAAAAAATCTGGAGCAGTGACCCGATGATTCCCAGGCGGTTTCTCTGCAAGGTCTGGTCCTCCGCCATGACGAGAACCTTATCGAAAAACTGATCCACTTGAGGCCTAAGGCTAGCCATTAGGTCGAAAACTCTTGAATACTTCCGAGAGCGGGCCAATTTCAAAATCCTGGGGCGAATTTTTTCCACCGTCAAATAGAGGGTCCGTTCTTCTTCCTGTTGGAATAGACTTGGAGTGACAGGAGAAGGATCGGTCAATGAAGCTCCCGCTTTTACCAAGATGTTCTTGATTCTCTTGAAACTGATGGCGAGCGAAATGAAATCTTCGCTGCCTCTCATAAGGGATATGGCCTTGAGACGTTCCCAGCAATCCACCGGATTGTCTGCCCCACCAGCAACGATTGCGTTGATTTCGTCGTAACGATAGCCTTGCTCGCGGAAGATAAACTTTATTCGCTCTTTGAAAAAGGCTTCATAGTCGTGGTAGGTCTCTTCAAAGCTCCTTGAGCTAAACCGTCTTAGTAATTTGAAACACTTGTGAATGAGCTTTCTCATGGAGATCGAGAGCCCCTTGTCCAAGAGGATCTTGGCAATTCCTATGGTTTGTCTTCGCAGGCCGAACGGATCCCTGGAGCCTGTGGGAACCATGCCAATTGAGAAAGCGGCGAGCACTGAATCCAGCTTGTCGGCAATGGAAAGGATTGCTCCTACCAGGTTTCTAGGGGAGGCATCTTCCGTGCCACTAGGTCCATAATGGTCATAGATTGCCTCAGCGACCTGTACCGAAAGGTTCTCTGCCCGGGCGTAAAGCCCACCCATGATCCCTTGGAGGTTAGTGAATTCCTTGACCATCTCAGTGGTCAAGTCCGCCTTGTAAAGGTGAGCGGCAAGAGCTAGGTCACTCTTGAGCTCGGACCTTCCTAATTGCGTCGCCATGAACAGTGAGAGCTGGCTGACGCGACGGGTTTTTTCAAACAGTGTCCCCAACTCGGCCTGGAAGACAATCTGTTTGAGGCGCTCTACTCGATCTTCCAATTTGACTTTTCTATCCTGTTCCCAGAAAAAGTCGGCATCGGCCAACCTGGCTCGCAAGACTCTCTCGTGACCGCGGACGATTGTCGAATGATGGTCAAGGTCGGAATCCACCACGGCCAGGAACTTCGGAACCAGCTGTCCATTTTCATCTTGAAGAGAGAAATACTTCTGATGTTCCCGCATGACCGTGACAAGCACTTCCCGCGGGATGCGGAGATAGGTGGAGTCGAAGCTGCCGCAGACGACCGTGGGATGTTCATTGAGATGAACGACAGTGTGAAGCAAACCCGGATCGGGGACCAAGGCTCCGCCAGCCGCGGCTGCCGCCGCAGAGAGCATCTCTTCGATCTGCTTTCCCCTGATACGTTGGTCAAAAACGACTCTGTTACTTAGTAGATTCGCTTCATAGCCTGCAAAATCATTGCAGTGTAGGGGGGAATTCCTAGCCAGGATACGGTGTCCATACGTTACGGAACCGGACCTTACATCGGCCAGACCCAAATCGAGGACCTCCTTACCTAACAAGCACAGAATCCATCGTATCGGCCGAACAAACATATACCCGCTGGCTTCCCAGCGCATGCTCTTGGAAAGTTCGAGAGTCTCAAACAACGCTGGAACTTCTCTCCCGAGGATCTCACGGGCCGACTTGCCTGGCAGCTTGTTCTCATAGCCCAAATAGTCTCCTTTTTCTGTGCTGAACCTTATCAGTTCGGCTGCCGTCACTCCGAACTTTCGTGCAAATCCCACTGCGGCTTTGGTCGGTTGTTGATTTAGGTCGAGGCCAACTGAAACGGGGGGTCCTGTGGCAACTTCTGTGCGATCCGGTTGGGTAGCAGATAACGCTGGGACGTGCAGGATCAGGCGTCTGGGAGTCGCAAAAGTCTCCAGTTCCTCGAACTTTAAGGCATTCCTGGTAAGTACCTCCCGAAACTTCTGCGCCAATTGCTCCAGAATTGGTTCGACGTACTGGGCTGGAATCTCTTCACATCCGACTTCAATCAAGAAATCTAATACCAACTAAATGAGTCTCCTAGGATATTATTTTAAAGTTAATAGTCATCTATGCGTCCTTCACCAAGCCAACAGTTGATGCCGATTGCAGGTCGGAAATCTTCAAATAACCGGCCGCGATACGACAGGCGAGATTCCTCACCCTTTGGATTAACCCAGTGCGTTCTGACACGCTGATGGCTCCTCTGGCATCAAGTACATTGAAAGTATGCGAACATTTAAGACAATAATCGTATGCCGGCAAGATTAGTCCAATTTCTATCAATCTGTTGGATTCCCTCTCAAACTGACTAAACCATTGGAAATGAACCTTCACATCAGCTTCCTCGAAATTGTATTTTGAGAATTCCACCTCGTCCCGGTAACGAATTTCCTGATATTTGACTGTAGGGCTCCAAAGTAATTCAAAACAGCTGTCGACGTTACTGAGAAACATACCAATTCGTTCCAGCCCATAGGTGATTTCCACGGAAACCGGATTTAGATCCACCCCCCCTGTTTGCTGGAAATAAGTGAATTGTGTGATCTCCAAACCATCCAACAAGACTTGCCAACCCACCCCCCAAGCCCCCAGCGTGGGAGATTCCCAGTTATCCTCTTCAAATCGGACATCATGTTCAACCAGTTGAATTCCTAACTTCTCTAGGCTTTCCAGATAAATGGACTGGATATCCTTTGGAGGAGGTTTCAGAATCACCTGCAACTGAAAGTGCTTCTGCACCCTGTTGGGATTCTGACCATAGCGACCATCGGCAGGACGACGACTGGGTTCGACATAAGCCACTGAGTAAGGAGCAGGTCCAAGGACCCGAAAGAAGGTTTCCGGGTTCATTGTGCCAGCCCCTTTTTCTACATCGTATGGCATTTGGACGACACAACCCCTCTCTGCCCAAAAGATCAAAAGTTTTAAGAAAAGGTCCTGGAATAGCATGGAGCTAACTTGGACCGAACCCTTCCCGCAACATCGTCAGACTCTCAAATTCTCGCTCGAAGCTGTGTCGAAGCATCCCGTCCATGATTCGTTGCAGTTCGGAATATTGAGCTTCCCCTGCTTTGTCCCTTTCGATTATCTTCAACTTCTTGTTCACAATTTGGTCCAGCACCTGAAAGCTGTCGGCGCAAATCGGCTGGCAGTGACTTCCCCTGCAGGATGAGCAAAAAAAACCTTGCAGATCGGGCCCATAAAAGACCTGAGAAGCATCCAGCAAGGAGAGTCCGCAATGAACGCAAGACTTCGTGGCAGGAAACAGACCGGAGATTTTCAGGTACCAGACTTGGAAATAAAGCTGAGCGAGGTCAGACCTTGCAGGATCCTGCATCTCCTCCAACACCAAAACCACCAATCGGAATAAAGGATCATTAGGTTCACGATCCGGGGTTGTTTCAAATAAGAGTTCCGCCATAAGACTTAATTGCAGAAACGACCGATATTCAGTAAGGTTGGAGGCAAAAGCTCGCAGCAACTCAACCCTGTCGATCTTGACCAGTTCCTGGCCTTCCCTCTCAAAAAAAATCATCTCCACCCAATGGAAGCGCTCGAGACGCCCGGAAAATGGACTTTTCAGTCGCTTAGCGCCTTGGGCGACACCCCGCACTTTCCCGTACCCACGAGTAAAGGCGACCACGATTTTGTCAGCATTACCGAGATCGTAAGTTCTGAGAATAACCGCTTCTGAACTGCAGAGGGCCATATCGGATCGCCAGGGGGTGTAGCCCGACTCAACGGACTGGAAGTGCTATCCCCCCCCACATTAGGTCGGTAAAAGTACCACAATCTCAAGCGAAAAGCAAAGATCAAAAGGCTGTTCTGGAAGAGCTTTAACCTCGTCGCCCTTCACTGGGAGAGGTGACGGTTGTTCAGTTTCTTAACGATTTAGCGGATCACCTGTTGCAGGGAATTTGAATTGGGCGAAATGCTCCGGTTAATTATGGACATGTAAAACCTTTACGGTAGGAGACAGCTATATTCGAACTATTCACAGTTACACTTCACATGGGGGAATTCAGTAGGACTAGCTCTATGGTGTTGCCGACCGAGCAGCGTGATGTGAACTGTCCGAGTTCTCCCCACCAGCAATGGCTGGTTCGTCACTCGCCAACCACCTGTAATTCATCTGGATTGTTTAATCCTCCCAACCACAATAAACAATCACAGAAGAGTGATCAGTCATTATATACTATTATATAGTATGTGTATACAACATATTGAATGCTATATATAAAGCATAACATCATATAATTACGTTACCTAGATAGTAAATCCCTCTAACCCTCCCAACATTATCAGACACTCTGAAATACAATAAACTCACCTTGTAGCACAACCAATCTCAGCGACTTCGATTAAGGCTCTTCTCCTAGATATTACTTATCAAGTTGAATCTCGATCCTAATTCTTCGATTGTCGAAAGAGGGTGATGCCTCAACCCGAGGAGGCAAAGTCTAAACTCTGTAGTCAGAACTGCAGGCTCGGATTGGATTGCTGGAGGTGGATATCTGCAGCGCTATTGGCAACTTCTCCCCGCACAAGCTGTATGAATGTCGTCGCGTCGACATCAGGCCGACCTTTGTTCAATTCATTTCGATTGACGTTGTATACTGTTCGTCCTAGAATTTGTCTACCCACCAAGGGGGATCGTTTTGACCCTTGGTACTGCCCATCCTTCCCTTCTGCAGGGAGCCTTATGAATAATTTCTCACTCCGTGCCTTGAATCTCAGGACCAAACTCCTGCTTGGAACAGGCAGTCTGGTAGCCTTGGTTACTGTCATGGTGGTGGTTTTTGTGAGTCGCGACATGCAACTGCTCATCCGGGAAGAGACGCGTATCCGTGGGTTCGCAATTGCCCAACTGTTTGGAGCCACCAATCTGAATCAGCTCAAGAACTACGATTTTTGGCCGATTCAGCAGAATGCCAATCGAGCAAAGTCGGAAAACGACCTGATCTATGTCGTGGTCTACGACAAGGAGGGGAGAATCGCAGCGGACACGGAGAACCCTGCCCTGGTTTCTCTGAATGCCGCTAATCAGCAGGGCCGGAGGCAGGAGGGCCCAGGGGTTCGGCAGTTTCTAGAAGTGAACGGATCACTGGGAGATATTGCTCCCGAGGCGCCACTCGGCCGGTTCTTTGTGGTGACCTTGCCTCTGGTTACTGCCGAGAGTCCGGGGTATTGGGGGACCATTCAGTTGGGAATTTCTGCCGAGCATATGTACCAGTACATCCGCAGGACCCAACTGCAGATACTTGAAATCGGTCTTCTTTCGATGCTGATCGGGATCGCAGGAGCATTGTTACTTTCCAACCGTATTAGCAAGCCGCTATCCCGATTGCTCGAGGGTGTCCTCTTTGCTAGCAGCGGTGACTTGACTCACCGTATTAAGGCTAATTCGGGAGACGAGTTGGAGACACTCTCGAACAGCTTCAACTCCATGATGGACCAAATTCAACTTCATCAGGAAAGCCGGATCCAAAATGAGAAGATAATTGCTGTAGGCCACATGGTAAACACCATCCTTCACGACTGCCGTACGCCCGTTACCGTGATTAAGGGATATGCCAGCCTCTTAAAGGACTATGAAGTCCCAAAGAAAGAAACAAAGACTTGTCTGGATTTCATAAGTTACGAGGTGGAGAGGATAGAGCGGATGCTTGAAGAAATCCTCTCTTTCTCCATGGGTAAGAGGCCTGTCATGAACCTGAGAGAAGTGGTCGTGGATGAATTCTTAGAAGATTGTGGACGCGAAGTTCTGGCACTCTTGAGAGGTAGTGGCATTGACTTCTCTCAGGAGTTGCAGTGCCCGTATCGTGTCTTAATGGATAGTGACCGATTTCGCCGCGCTGTACTCAACATCGCAGCTAACGCTAAAGACGCCTTGAAGGGAACAGGAAGGTTTTCTATCCGCAGTTTTTTCGAAGGACAGTTTGGTATTGTTCTTCTCAAGGACAATGGTCCGGGAATCCCGTTATCCCTCAAGGACCGCATCTTTGAGCCATTCTTCACCCATGGTAAGCCTCTGGGCATCGGTTTGGGAATGGCGATCACGAAGAAAATCATAGAGGAACATTCAGGAACAGTGGAGGTGGACACTGGGACGGGTATTGGGACGACTTTCACCATCCGCTTACCTTTAATTCAATCTCCAGTGCCGTCATACGTCACGTAAGACTAATGACCTCAGGGTCAGGCCCGGGGATGATGAGCATTATAAATGGACCGAAGTCTCTCCTTGAGGATATGTGTGTAAATCTGGGTTGTGGAAATGTCAGCGTGTCCCAACATCAATTGAACTGATCGGAGGTCCGCACCTCGCTGTAGGAGGTGTGTTGCAAAGGAATGGCGAATCAGGTGAGGTTTGAGTGGAATGGATATGCCGGCCTTCTTTCCATAGAATCCTATGATCTTCCAGAACCCCTGCCGCGACATCTTTCTCCCATTCCGATTCAAAAACAGGAGGTTAGAACTCTTACCTTTGAGAAGCTGCCCCCTCGATGCCTCCAAGTACCGTTCCAGGCCCTGAAGGGCCGACCGTCCGACGGGTACGACTCGGACTTTGTTCCCCTTTCCCACACAATGGAGGTACCCGAGGTCTAAGTGTAGGTCCCTCATCTGCAGGCTAACCAACTCCGAGACTCGCAAGCCTGTGGCATAAAGCAGCTCTAACATGGCCTTGTCTCGAATCCCGCGGTAGGAACATAAGTCAGGTTGGGCAAGCAACCGATCCACTTCCTCCACATTCAAAACCTTGGGCAAAGCAAACCAGGTTTTTGGAGACTCCACATTCGCACAAGGGTTAGATTGAAAGAACCCTTCAAAGACAAGGAATTGAAAAAGACCTCGAATGGTTACCAGGATCCTGGCTCTGGAGCGGCTACTAATCCCTCGGCTAGCCAGTTGATCTAAGAATTCATAAATCGACCCGGTACCGACCCCCTCCAGTGACGACTCTCTCGAATTCAAGAAGACTTCGAATTTAGCAAGGTCTCGACGGTAAGCTTGGAGGGTATTCTCAGTCAAGCCTTTCTCTAGCCGCAAATAGTTCAGATACTGGGATGATGCACTCTGAAATTCCATTCTCGGTAACGTCTCGGCCTGCCCCTTGACAGCTTGAAGTGCCTAATGTAGCATGAATCCCTTGATAATCAAAAACATATCGACAGTGATTCACCCTTAGGAGGATTGAGATGAGACTGGCAGAAATCGCTGGACGGTTAGGGTGCGAGTTGAGGGGTGACGGAGAGATAGAGATTCAAAGGGTGACAGGAATTGAAGAGGCTGGGCCCGGTGATTTGACCTTTCTTTCCAATCCCAAGTATCTTCCTAAACTCAAAACAACGCGAGCTTCAGCCATAATCCTCTCTAAGGTTGCACCGGATGTCAAAGTCAACTCATTACGTTCAGACAACCCTTATCTCACTTTCGCTAAATCTATTGAGCTATTTTATTCACCCTCTCGGCCTGAATGTGGTATTCACCCAACTGCCATCATTTCGCCTTCAGCCAAGATCGGAAAGAATCCAAGCATAGGTCCATATGTGGTAATCGATGCGGAGGTAATTATCGGAGATAATGTCATCTTGCATCCTCATGTAGTGATATTCCAGGGAGTCAGGATTGGCGATAACTTCCTGGCATATTCCAATGTCTCTGTTCGGGAAAATTGTGATATCGGGAATAACGTGATTCTGCAGGACGGCGTGGTTATAGGGGCCGATGGGTTTGGATTTGCCAAGAGAAATGACGGTTCCTATTACAAAATTACCCAATCTGGTAAAGTTATTGTTGAGGATAACGTTGAAGTCCAGGCCAATTCGACAATCGACCGGGCCGCAATTGGAGAGACTAGAATCTGCAAGGGGGCAAAAATTGACAACTTAGTTCAGGTCGGACACGGATCCAAAGTCGGCGAGAATACGTTGCTTTGCGCTCAAGTAGGGCTTGCGGGGAGCACGGATGTTGGCAATAACGTGATTCTTACTGGGCAAGTAGGGGTCGCCGGTCATTGTCGAGTCGGAGATAACGTCATTGCAACAGCCCAATCAGGAATCCCCTCGGATGTGGAGAATGGAAAGATGGTTTCTGGGTATCCTGCCATTGACAACAGGCTTTGGCTTAAGGCCTCGGTTGTATTTTCTAAGCTACCTGAAATGAGTAAGAAGATAAGAGAAATTGAACAAAAAGTTGATAAAGTACAATCATCCTATTGATGTAATCTACTTGTTTATTATTTAGTTATAAACTTATTATTATAAAAGGTTTATTTATGTACTATCCACCTCCGACAAAATGGACAATCTCAATTCGGTCACCGTCTGCCAACAGTGTTGATCCCCATTTTTCTCGTTTGAGCAGCTTGCGGTTGTATTCAACCGCAACGCGGTCTAGGTCGAGATGGAGGCCTTCAATCAGAGCAATAAGGAAAGTATCTCCTGATACTTTTCTCCCCTCTCCATTGAGCAGGATATCGATTTCCAATTTCTGCCAGCCTATTTTTTCTTAATTAGGTACTTGACCTCGTCAGCACCCAAGGAGGTATGGGCTTGAATAATCAGGGCGGCACTACCCAAAGTATAGTTGGGTAGGTTAAAGCTAATTTTGAGGTCGCCGTGCTTATCGGTCTTTCCTGCATACAACCTTGGGGAAAAGGCGGTCCCGATGACTTTTATCACCACCTGAACATTTTCAAGTTTCGTTCCTAGGCCGCGACTTTGCACACTGAGACTCAGATCGACGTGCGATCCGGCCACAAACACCTTCGCCCCCTCAACATGAATCTCAATTCCCTGTTGTCCTTCGAAACTGAAGTTGGCAGCATCGAGAGCTAAGGGCAGAATCTCAGCCCGACTCTTGCCTGTCGACTCCTGTCCACGGGTGGGCCTGATAGGTTCAGAGTCCTTGATAACGGCATCCACAGGCTTGGACTTTGTTTTGGGAGCCGGAGTACCCTTTCCTACAATAGGTTCAACTGCAGGAACCACGATGCGCCTCTCCTGTAATGAAGACTCCTGGGTGGACAAAACCTTAGGCGTATGAGCAGCGCTCACTCGACACGAATTAAAACGGAAGATGAATTCCCCCTCGACGTAGTCCTGCAACCCCATCCCTTTCCGGAGAAGGCCCCGCTTGATGGCATTGATGAGCTGTCGGTGCTGGGATTCCAAAATTTTTTGTAAAATTGGCTCCGCAAATCCTCCAGACTTCAAGTAGTCGTGATAGGAGGTGCGGAAGGATTCCAGGATTTGCCCCCCGATATAGACAAGGGATTCAATTAACGGGTTCGATTCTCCCTTGTCTTCGGTTTGAACGTGATAAGTCGTGTCACCGAATCTGACGTCAGTATTGAGACCCGTTATCATAATGAGGCGCTAGAAACCTTCAGGAAGCTGGGCATTAAGCATTGTATTCACCTCTCTAAAATGCTCGGAGGCTATCCGAAATTTGACATGTTAGTATACCCTGATTGACCGGAGCAAGAAAAAATTCCTTGACAATACTCCAGCAGCTAGTGATACTTACGAGGAATTTCAGGGCAACACAGACATCCAAGACGGAACCTCCGTAAATTGAACTCAGAACCGTTCCTTATTATTCATCGGCTCCCGACGAATTGACATTAAACCCGGGAGGTCCGAGAAGAGACAAACGACGCTGCAGGAGCGGTGATTGTACGATGATTCCATGAAACCTGCCGATACTCTACTACCCCATATTCTCCCTTTTGACCCATTCGCACATGTTACCTGAAAACCTGCTTAAGAAATTCGGGTCGCTGGTCAACAAATATCCAGTTAAACGGTCGGCACTTGTTCCAATTCTACTGATTACCCAGGAAGAGCTGGGGTACCTCACCCCCGAGTCCATTCGTTACGTTGCGGATTACATCGGCATTCCCGACATTGAGGTTCAAGAAGTCATCACATTTTACAGTATGCTGCGAACCACTCCTGTGGGGAAGCACCACATTCAAGTGTGCACGAATATCTCCTGCATGCTGTCGGGGGGTGAGGAGCTTTTCAAACACATCTCCGAGAAACTGGGGATTAGAGAAGGAGAAACGACACGCGATCAACAATATTCCCTCACTGAAGTGGAATGCCTGGGCGCTTGTGCCAATGCACCCGCAGTACAAATCAATTATCAATATCACGAGGATCTGACTCTGGAAAAGATCGACCGGATTCTAGAGGACTTGGAAAGGGAGCCTGGGCCAGATAAAGATATAGATTAGCTCGATCAAAACTATGGAATTGGGAGTCTTTGTCGTACTGGCAGTGATCTCGGTTGCTTCAGCTGCAAACATCCTAATTCAGCGACAGCCCATTTACTCGGCTCTGTCGTTGATCCTGACTTTTGTTTGTTTGGCGGGGATTTATTTGCAGATGCATGCCGAATTCATTGCCGTCATGCAAGTGGTCATTTATACCGGCGCGATCATGGTCCTGTTTGTCTTCGTCATCATGCTGCTCAATGCTCATGAGGAGGTGAATCCCCATCACAAAACCCGAGTTGTAAGATTCCTGGGAATCCCTCTGGTGATTCTGCTAGTGGTGGAACTCGGGTCAATTATCTTCTATTCATTTGCTGAAGAGACTTTCGTGATACCGCAGAGCGCGCCGGGCCCGCTGGGGAATACCCAATCGATAGGAATGCTTCTTTACACCGATTATGCAGTTCCCTTGGAGTTGACATCGATTCTGCTCCTGGTGGCCATTGTAGGAGCCATTCTGCTAGCTAAGAAGGAATTGTAACCGAAGATGATTCCCCTGACATATTATCTGCTGCTGAGCGCCGCGCTTTTTACCTTGGGTGTGCTGGGATTCTTGATCAAGCGGAATGTAATCAGCATGTTCATGTGCATTGAGCTGATGCTAAATGCTGTGAACCTATCGTTCGTGGCCTTGGCTCGTCAGTTTTCATTGCTGGACGGTCAGATCTTTGTTTTTTTTGTGATGGCTGTGGCAGCAGCCGAAGCGGCTGTAGGCCTGGGAATCGTAGTAGCCCTGTTCCGCAATCGACACACACTGGATGTTGACGAAGCCCGACTGATGAAGTGGTAGGGATACTTTAATGCCTGAGGTTCGGCGTCAGGTTCTTTTTCTATGACAACGAAGGTCACCCTACTGGTCGTTGCGCTGTCGCCTCTCCTTGGCGCTGCTATTAGCGGACTCTTCGGAAGACACCTTCCGAAGAAGGCAGTGAGCGTCGTGTCATGTGGCTTAGTGAGTGTGTCTTTCTTGGCCGCAGTGACCTGCTTTGTCAGACTGGTTCAATATCCGGAAGACAAAGTTTCAACCCTGAATTTCAACTACTTTACATGGATTCAGTCTGGCGGTTTTCTGGCAAGCTTCGGCTTCATGTTCGACCAATTGACCGCAGTGATGGTGCTGGTCGTGACTGGAGTCGGGTTGATTATTCATTTTTACTCGACCGGCTACATGGCCCATGAGGGCGGTTATTACCGCTTCTTCTCCTACCTGAACCTTTTCATGTTTTTCATGCTCACCCTGGTTCTGGCCAACAACTTCGTTCTGATGTTTGTCGGCTGGGAGGGGGTGGGCCTCTGCTCCTATCTGCTGATTGGCTTCTATTTCGACAGGAAGAGCGCTGCCGATGCCGGCAAGAAGGCATTCATCGTCAATCGAATAGGTGACTATGGGTTCATCCTGGGAATCATGCTGGTCTTCTGGACTTTCGGAAGTGTTGATTTTCACACTGTCTTCGGGCGGGCCACTGCTTTTTCGGTGGAACCTATCGGTACTGCTGGGCTAATCACGACCATCTGCATTCTGCTGTTCATTGGGGCGGCGGGGAAATCGGCGCAGGTGCCGCTGTACGTGTGGTTGCCGGATGCCATGGAAGGTCCGACGCCGGTCAGTGCGCTGATTCATGCCGCCACGATGGTGACGGCGGGGGTGTACATGGTAGCGCGCTGC
>JBGOTQ010000146.1:0-17159 GCA_041476565.1 Terriglobia bacterium
CACTCAGTCCCGCTGGCAACAGGCAGTACAATATGGCGTGGCCGGACTTCATCCCTCCGGCCATGTCCAGGATGTCGGTAGAGTTCAACCCGGCATTTCTGGGACTCCAGCTGTCGCCTCCATCGACGGACTTGTAAATGCCGGAAGGAGTTGAAGCATAAGCGGTCACATTCGATGACGGGCTCGAGGCGTCGATAAATAGTTCGCGAATCGTGAGGCCAACAGAACGCCACCCCGGATTCTCGGTCCAAGTAACTCCGCCGTCGATGCTCTCATACAATCGCTGGTCATCTCCGGCAAAAAAGGCATGTGAACCGTCCAAAGCATGGAAAGCAATAGCTGTCGGCTGGACCGAACTCACCTTCTGCCAGGTGAGGCCGGCATCGGTGGTACGAACCATGCCAAGGTTGCGCGCGACCAGGGCGACGTTGTCGTCCTGAGGGTTGAATTCAGGACCGCATTGCGCATCGTCATAGCTGGGGACCAGATTCACATCCCTGCCATTGACCATACGCCAGTGATGACCGCCATCAGTGGAACAGTAAAAGCCGCCCATGTCGCAGATCCCATACATGAGGTCGGGATTGTTGGGAGCCATGGTCGGACTATACTGCGACCCGCCGCCCCCTGGGCCCACCGATTCCCATTGGAGGTTTGAAAGATAAAAGGGGGCCAGGTCCTTAACGGCAGGATTGGCGCCATCATCGATCTCCGTGAGATTCGAGTGGCCTTTGCCATCGGAGTCGCCGAGGTCGTTCTGGCTGAGACGGACCAAGTTCCGAGCCTCCCTGGCACTTGGCAACCCATTCTGGTCGCTATTCACCTTCTGGCCGAACTGCCACGTGGCAGCGCCAATCATGATGATTCCGACCACCAGCAGCATGAAACGAATTATGCCTTTCCACATATGAGTGCCCTCCAAACTCCCTCGTAGAAAAGAAAGCGAGGCGGTTGCCCCGAGGTATTCTCCCTTTCGTTAAGGGGTGAATTTTCTCCTTCCTCGTTAGCATAAGGCGAATCCTTTGCGCCTTAGTGTCCTGGCGTTTAATTAACGATGGAGCCGACATCGATTGTCCTCCCGGAGAAGGGGGTGAGGAGCTTGCCCGGCATGGGGTGTTACGCGACGGGACCAGCTTCCTCGCTAACGCAACCTACCACCAGAGACTGCCGGTGGCGGGGCCCGTTTGTATCAGTAATCCGAGGTTCTCCTCGGGTGATGCCGGTTTTGAGGAGGCAGCTTCTCTTCAGGTTGCGTCCGCTTGGGTTGGCAGAAGGGTGAGTTTTTTCAACGGAGCTATGAACATTTCACCAGACTGCTCAAGACCCAAGGCAAGTGTAGTTGATTATAAACACAAAATCTGGGATTGGCACCTTTCTTAACTCGAAAACTACCGGTTGCTTGTCACCCCCGATTTTGGATGATATAGTGCGGCGCTCAGGCATTCGAAGAGTTCCGCCCTGCACTCTCCCGACTATGAACCTTGCTCCCGTGCCGACCGGCAAGTTGAGTGACGCCCTGTTTGAACTCTCTCCCTGGAATTCATCCCATGCCTGACATCCGGATCGCTTTCATCGACTGGATCGTTCTCATCGGCTACCTGGCGGGCATCGCCACCGTCGGCATTATCGTCAGTCGGCGGGTTCGCGACACTTCGCATTATTTTCTCGGAGCTCGGGGCTTCAACAAGTGGTTGATGATTGGCCAGAGTTTTGGCACCGGGACCCACGCTGAGATGCCTGTTTCGCTGGCGGGAGCCGTCTACGCTACGGGGGCCTCAGCCATCTGGTATCAGTGGAAGAACCTGTTCGCAACACCCTTTTACTGGATCATGGCGCCGCTGTTCCGCCGTTACCGCCGAACGACCATGGCCGAGGCCGTTGAGGACCGTTACGGCTCCTGGATGGGCGCCATCTACACGGTGTTTGCGCTGGGGTTCCTCTGCATCAACATGGCGAGCATGTTGAAGGGCGCGGCTAAAGTGATCAGTCAGGCCGTCGGAGGCAACGTTCCTGTGAACGGCATCGTGATTGCCATGACGCTGATATTCATGCTCTACAGTTTCGTAGGTGGCCTCGTGGCCGCAGCCTGGACTGACTTCCTGCAAGGTTTCCTCATCATCGCACTCTCCTTCATGCTCATCCCTCTCGGTTGGGGCGACGCCGGAGGCATGAGTGGGATGCGGCAGGTCCTCGAGCCGTACCGGTTTTCGCTGGCTGCGCCCGAGGGGATAGGCCCCTGGTTCATCCTCATGCTGACGGTCAACGGTCTTGTCGGGATGTTCGCCATGCCTCATTTACTCGCTGCCGTCGGCACTGGGAAAGATGAGCAGGCTTGCCGTACCGGCTTCATGTACGGGACTT
Organism: Terriglobia bacterium; assembly: GCA_041476565.1. Taxonomy (GTDB): domain Bacteria; phylum Acidobacteriota; class Terriglobia; order Versatilivoradales; family Versatilivoraceae; genus DATKMG01. The sequence goes on from JBGOTQ010000146.1 coordinate 2,362, forward strand.
TCGTCAAGCGATTCTGTACAGTGGGCTGGGCGTTGGTCGGGCTCATGGTCGCCGTGATGGTGGCGCGGGGAACGTTTGGAGTACACGCCCTCGGCGAGCCGGAAGAGGCGTTCGGCTTCGCATGCCGTCATTTGCTTTTCCCTGGCGGCGTCGGACTTATGGTGGCAAGTGTACTGGCCGCCAACATGGCCGGTTGTTCGGCGTTCATGGTGGACTGTGGGGCCTTGTTCACACGCAGTCTCTACCGGAAGTATCTTGTACCCTCCGAGAGCGACGAGCATTACTTGTGGATCGGCCGTGTGAGTGGAGTGGTGATCACGCTGGCTGCTGTCTTTTATGCGATGTTCTTGATCCGGCGTGTACTCTACTCGTTCCTGCTCACCGAGACGATGGCTACTTTTGTTGGGGTCAGCGTTGTTGGTGGAGTGTTCTGGCGACGGGCAAACCGCTGGGGGGCGCTTGCCAGCATGATCGCTGCCATGGCCTCAAACTTCGGGCTGTATGCTCTCAAGGGCCAGCGGCTGGACCACTGGGACCCAAACGTGTTCCTCGGAGCCCTGTCCGCCGGACTTGTCGTGTTCATCGTGGTTAGCTTGTTGACGTCTCGCGAGCCAGCATCGCGGCTTGACTCATTCTATGCGCGCCTCGAGACACCGAGCGAGGAATCGGCAGCCGACTCAACTGTCCTTCCTCCAACGCCAGAACAAGTGAGGTTGTGGGCCGAGGCAGGGCGGCAGCTCATTCTAGTCCACCTCTTCCACCCGATCCGCGGAACCGCCGGCGTTGGGTTCCTCAGGACCTATCGTAACGATCTGACTGGCTTCGCCAAGGGCTGGCTCATTGTTATCGCCCTAATCAGTCTGATGTGGGTCATCCTGCATGTTGGATAGGCTTTTTGAGTCGTCCCAGCAACAGGGGAAGCTCGCCACTGACACACGGGTGGCGAAAACAGGGTGCAGCTTGCCCTATGTGCGGTGATGGATCGCAGACATTGCAGCAAACGTGATGTCTGCGCCACCCAGATTGAACTGGAACTACATTTTGGTATCGCTTGACTGGTTCTAGGACCGGAGGATTTGAATAATGCGAATGAGTCATTCATTTTACAAATGCTTTAACTTCAGCGTCCTCCCAAGCCTGATCAGGGGCGCCATCCCCGTGATCCTGATGTCGCTTCCCACGTCCATGCTCCGGGCACAGGTCTATTCCCCCCAAGTTTTGCTGAAGGGTCAGGCGGACCCTGCGGATTTGAAGGAGCTTGCGAAAGGCATCTGTGAGCGTGCCGGAGCCCTGACTCCCCGACAGAAGGCGGAGGCCATCTGGCGTTACTTCCTGACGGACGGGCGCTACGTTGTGCCCGGCTTCTGGTATCACATTGCCGGGTGGGCCTATGAGGAACCGGGGGGAGAAGTTCTTGACGCCGTCAAGCTCCTGAACAACTATGGTTTCGGGTTGTGTTACCAGATTGCTCCTCTGCTGGAGGCCGTCTTTGAAGCGGCCGGGTTCGAAGATGCACGGGTATGGTTTCTGACCGAGCACACGGTTACAGAGGTCTTCTACGACGGGAGTTATCACTACTTCGATTCCGACATGATGGGATACAACAGCATTGGGAGGGGGGACCCAAAGCAACAGCCTGTTGCTTCCGTGTCGCAGATCGCCGAGGACGGATCGATTATCCTGGGCAAGTTGTTGTCTCCGAACCGGGTGGATTCAACTAGAGTCGACTTCCCGTGGTATCCGGCAGACGTGAAAGAGTCCGCCATGGGGGGGCTCGCCGAGCTGTTCACCTCACGGAAAGATAACTGGCTCTTTCCCTTTTCGCGATACTCTCTGGGCCACCGTATGGATTTCGTACTCCGGCCCGGAGAGAAATTGATCCGCTTCTATCAACCGGAGAGTGACGCTCTCTTTTATCTACCTTACAAATTCGATGGTCAGCAATGGAATGAGTTCCCCCGGGAGGTGTCTGAATATCAAATTCGGACTGCGGACGGGCCCAGGAGCCAGAGAGATGCTCGCCGATGGTCTACGGGACGAATCGAGTATCGGCCGCCGCTCGACGACCGTCGTTCCTACTTTCCAGTATTCAGTCCGGAATTCAACGAGAATATCGAGATCCCGCAGTCACATACCAATCAATCGTTCCTTCGGCGTGTGAAGGCGGATCGCCCCGGTCAGGCTGTCTTTGAGATCCGCAGCCCTTATGTCATGATCGACGCAAAGGTCGAAGTGGATGCCGCGCTGTTGGAGCCCACACAGCGACTCGAGGTGGAAGTCTCTGTCGATGAGGGCAAGCAATGGGAGTTAATGGGGACAAAAGGTGGACCGTTCCGTGGCAAATGGGAGGTTTGGCCTCAAGTCCGGTCGCGGTCTGCACACGGCGCTCTCACCTCAGTAAGCGGCAAATACCACTTTCTAGTCCGCCTGCGCATGTCCGGCCCGGGATCGACGGATTCTCTCCGTGTGAGCGATGTGCAGATCGTGAGCCGTGTTCAGTTGAATCCGCGCACACTTCCAGACCTTTCGGCAGGACGCAATGAATTGATCTACACCGCGAGCAAGGCATTGGTTCGCCGGGAGATCGATCCGTCGCTCGAGAGAATTGGAGACTTCGCCCACAGGCTGGACAAGGTCCGTTGCATCTCGGAGTCAGGACAATCGTTCCTTTGGCCCTCGGGACCGGGGCCAGCGGAAGTCGTGTTCGAATTGTCAGCTCCGGAGGGGACGGATCTGGCCGGTTTCGACGCCGGAGCGCGATTCCTCGATCTGCGTGATGGTCTCGCTCCCGACAAGCTCACTGCCGAAGTGCGCAAGACTTCTTTCCAGGGGTCATCTCAGGCTCCCCGTCAGGTTCCGCAGGCTTCCCTGTCGTGGGCTACCAGGCCGGATGGAACTTACACCACCCTCTGGGAATACCCTGCGGACGTGAAGTGGCTGGATGGACGGCCCATTGGACAACTGCTGCGCTGGCCAGAGGTAGATCGGGTTGTCCGGGACCTTCCGGCTGGCACTCGGAAAGTCTACGTCCGCTATTTCCTTTCAGGGATGGGACTCGACACTCCCCGATTGGCGGTTATCTCGCGTGCTGCTGACAGGTCCCCTTCACTCCAGATCTCGCACCAGTGGATTGTAGATGGCCGCATCCAGGAGTACGTCGAGCGAATTGAATCCCCGTGGCTCGCACACACATATCAAGTTGACACTGGAAAAGGGGCCAGCATCCGGAATTACGCGATCATATTCTACTGCCCGCCGCAGTAATCAGACTCTCTAGAGGAGGTATTCGATGTCAAAGTGGAATGATAGCTTCAGGAACTCCCAGAAATCTATCAAGGGGACCGGGGAAGCCTCTTACCTCAATGTGTCGATGGATCGAAGAGATCTTTTGAAAACGGCAGGTGTTGCCTTGGTTGCCATTGCCGGCGTCCCGGTTCTCCGCAGTTCCGACGCTTCACCCAGCCGGCTGCTGGCGGCACCGTTGGGAGAATTTGTCGGGCCAACCAGCCCGCCTTCCACCGCACCCTACCTGTTTCCCAAGCCTCGGGAATTGAAGGTAGGCGAAAATTACTTTGCCATTGATGGCCAAACTAGCATCCTTCTGCCCGCCAATGCGTCGGCCAACGATCACCATTTGTCCCGCTGCCTTGCTAACGATTTGGGCGATTGGCACGACGTTCAGATCCGAGTTCAACGTGTTAGCCGGTTGCCTGAGAAGGGGAAGTTCATTCTGATGGGGTCCATTGCTAATCCCCTGGTCCGGGAGTATTGTGCTCGGCTTCATGCGGCACTTACCAAAACGGCGCCGGGTCCCGAGGGGTATCTTCTGCAGGTCGACCCAGGGGTAATCCTGGTCGCGGGTAGTGATGAAAGGGGAGCTTTCTATGGAGTGCAGTCGCTTCGACAACTGATCAAAAGGGCAGGTCAGAAAATTGTGGTCCAGAGCTTACGGGTTCGGGACTGGCCTGATAAGACGTTTCGAGGCGTCAAACTCTATCTGCCGGGTCGCGTCAATATTCCGTTCTTTAAGCGCTTCATTCGAGATTTCATGGCACTTTACAAGTTCAACACGCTGATGATGGAAATGAATGCCTGCATGCGACTCGATCGGCACCCGGAGTTGAATGCCGGGTGGGTCGAATTCTCGCGGGATACTAACTTCAGTCGAAGGAATTATCCGCCCGGAGTTCCACACGAGATGGAGGTGAATTCTTCCCACCAGGATACGGCAGATGGGGGGTTCCTTGAAAAAGACGAGGTTGCCGACCTGGTGCGTTGGGCCGACCAAAACCACATCGAGGTTGTTCCCGAGATCCCTTCCTTGACACATAGTTTTTACCTTTTGTCAAAACATCGGGAGTTGTCGCAGGTGCCGGACGTAAAATGGCCGGACACCTATTGTGCCTGCAACCCAAAGAGCTACGAATTGCTGTTCGATGTGATGGATGAGTATATCGAGGTGATGAAGCCCAAGATGATTCATGCGGGCCACGATGAATGGTTTGCCCCCTTTGGCTTGGGGCCATGCTGCAAGGATAGAGACCCCGGTGAGGTGTATGGAGAGGATCTTAATAAAGTACACGGCTACCTGGCAAAAAAAAACATCCGGATGGCCATCTGGGGTGATTACCTGTTGGAGCGGGTTCGCGGGAAAGGTCTGCAAAAGCGCACCGCTCCGGATGGTTTTGTCTATCAATCACCTGGAGCTATGACCCCCCAGCAGGTCAAAGCGTTGGTACCCAAAGATATCCTGATTTTCAATTGGTTCTGGAATGAGGAAGAAGGAGGCGAGTCAGCCGAAGCGCAATTGGAGGAAATGGGTTTTCACCAGGTTTACGGCAACATGACGCCGTTCGTTCAGAACTACCAGGCACGAAGCAAACGATCGACAGTGATTGGCGGGGCACCATCATCGTGGGCAGCGACAACCGAATTCAACATGGGCAAAGATCTCATCCGGGATGTTCTTGGATGCAGTAGCCTGTTATGGTCCAAGCAACCTCTGGAACCCAAGGAACTGTCTGCACTAACACAAGCCCTAATGCCGGGGATTCGATTGGGGCTCACTGGTCAAGTGCCTCCCAGTGAGACGGGCGATCCAGTCCTCCCGATTGACATCTCCCCTTCGTTCAACATGCCGCCTCGAGAATCCTCGCTCAACGTGGAGCTTGGAGGCCTCCAGACCGGAAGAATCACTGCGGGTAACAAGGTTTTCGAGTTGGTGGGGCTGGTAGATGGTAAAGCAGTGGTTATGGTGGGAGCCGAGGGAGAAAAGCCGAATCCGTTACCGCGAGAGGTCACAGGCATCAAGATCGGCCAGGATGCCACCAGCCTGGTCTTCCTTCATGCATGTGCCAAGCCCGCTACGAACAAAGAAGCCTATCGATTGATTTGGGATTTCGAGGACTCGGCAGATCTGCTGGGCTGGTACGAAGTGGTCTACGAGGACGGACTGCCCGAAGTCATTCCGGTCCGATACGGCATCAATATCCTGGAGTGGAACTGGGGCTCGACCCAACCCTCCGCTGCTTACTGCTTTGGTGCCGATGCAGTGGCCTGTGGCCAGGGAAGCCAGAATCCCATCACCTTTTTCGCTATGGAATGGACAAATCCTCGGCTGGGAAAATTCATCAGAGAAATACGCCTGAAGGGCTCAACCCGGTTCCGTGGCGCTGTGGCCGGGTTTGAGAACGCCTTTGGGGAAATCATCTCCAACAACGCAATCCTTCTGAAAGCCATCAGCTTTGTCAAAAGCAGAGGCTAGCTCCACAACCGGTCCCAGGAGCGCTCACTGTCCCACTGGGGAGTGGGTTCAAAGTAACCGGTACCGGGCATGAGGTGCTGGCGCATAGTGTCTTCGTCGAGAGTCACACCGAGCCCTGGCTTGTCTGGCACGGTGATCCAGCCATGGTTGACGATCGGTTTCTCAATTCCCTCCACCAGGCTGTCCCACCAAGGTACGTCAAGGGAGTGGTTTTCGAGAGCCAGAAAGTTCAGGGTAGCGGCGGCACAGTGCACGTTAGCCATACAACTGACAGGCGTCCCGGCAAAGTGCATGGCCATGGGTACGCCATACTCCCAGGAGAGGTCGCCAATTTTGTGAGTCTCGAGAATCCCGCCTGAGGTAGCGAGGTCCGGGTGGATCTTGCCGACGGCGTGATTCTCGCACAACACTTGGAAACCCTCCTTCAGGTAGATGTCTTCGCCAGTCAACAGGGGAGTGGGGCTTTCTTGCGCGATTTGCTTCAGCAGGTCCGTGTAGGTCCAAGGGATCACGTCCTCCATCCAAGAAAGATTGTACTTCTCATAGGCCTTACCCAACCGAATGATGGACTTCACCCCCAGGTGGCCGAGGTGGTCCATGGAAAGGGGAATTTCCATGCCTACCGCCTCCCTTACTGCGGCCACGTATTCCTCCAGCAGTGCGATCCCCTTGTTGGTGACCTCCATCGCCAGCAAGGGATGCGGGATCATCTGCATGTCCCACTGGCTCAGGTCCGAGCGGCTGGTGACAGTGCCGGGCTTGTTGGACACCAAATCAATGCCCAGGTCCATCTTGAGCCAGGTGATGCCCTTCACCTCCTTGCGTTCTTTCATTCTCTGGGCGTAGATCTTGGGGTCATTGGATTCTGTAGTGTCGGCGTAAACTCGAATTTTGTCTCGGAACTTGCCACCCAACATTACGTAAACGGGCACGTTGTGCACCTTTCCGGCGATGTCCCACAATGCCATCTCGATGCCGCAGACTCCACCTGCCTGGCGCGCGTGACCCCCAAATTGTTTGATTTTGCGAAAAATTTTGTCGATCTGGAGAGGATTTTCGCCCACGATTCGGCTCTTGAGCATCAGCGCGTAAGTAGGGCTGGCGCCGTCGCGCACTTCACCCACCCCATATACGCCCTGGTTTGTATCGATGCGGACAATCGGGCAGGTCATGGGCGCCTTAACCAGGGTGGCCACGCGCAGGTCGGTGATCTTCAGTTCAGAAGGGCTTGAATTCGTATTGAGGTTCTTCGGAAAAGCCTCCATTGGGTTGCCGCCCAAGATGACGCCGCCCAGAGCGGCAGCGGGGGTCTTTAGCAGGCTGCGGCGATCTAAGAGGTATCGGTCTTGCTTTCGCATGGCTGTCTGTCCTTTCTTACGAATCGGGTTCATTTCCTCAGTCGACCTTCATTCGTAATTTTGACCCTTTCTGTTCAACCCATTTATTGAATTCCTCGATCATCGATTTGGTCCACTTGCGGTCGATTTCACCGGGCGTGTACTTGCCCTCGCGAAGCATCATGTGTCCCCACTCGTCCACCAGGTGGGTCATCTGTGCCTTGTCGATCACATCCTGTGTGAGGTGCGGCGGGATGAAGGTGATACCCTCGACGTCACTTACTGCCACATCGCCCGGCAGTACTGTCGCCTGGCCAATGCGGATCGGCACATTAATCCCCACCAACGTCACGTCGCGCAAAGCGGAAGGATCGACACCTCGCACGAAGACCCGCATTCCCTTGATCTCGGAAATGCCGGTCTCGTCGCGGACCGCACCATCCACGATTAGCCCGTTATGACTCTTGGTGAAGATCGAGGTTGAGAGATTATCGCCCGCATAGGTGCCATCTTTGATTTTGCCGAAGAGATCCACCACCAGGACATCCCCGGGTTGGAGCATATCTATGGGCCACGAGTTCTGGGCACCCACGCGGGATTCCTGCTTGCCGTGATCATTGATTACCTCATTGAGATCGGGGCGAAGCGGCATGAAGACAGCTGTTACCACGCGGCCTACCAGGCGGTCACCTGGATTGATCACGTGCCAGCCGCCTTCGAACTGGTATTTGTAGCCGTGTGACTGGAGTACTCCCCAGGCTTCCTCGGCGTCCACGGTTTTCAGCTCTTCGAGAACCGCGTCCGGCACCTTGGGGCGCCCATCCGGGAAACGATCGCCTTTCCATTCGCGTGTCAGATCGATTCGCTGCTCCTTGGTAAACATGCCCAACTGGGCGGAACTAGGCACCGCTAGGGCCAGAGCAAGAACCAGGACCAGAAAGCATCGTTGGAAAATCTTCATCAGTTTTCTCCGTATTGAGATGGATTCAGCGGAAACCCCTTAATTACACGATTTGTGTAAGTGAATTCAAAGATCCGATTTTACCTGGACTGGTAAAACATAAGGATAGTGTCATAATGCCCGAAGAAATCAATATTAATACTAAATTGCAGACTAAATGATACATTGAGCCAACTCCTCACCCGGCCTCTGGCCACTCTCTCCCACTGGGTCATGGGGTGATGGGCAAATTTGCATCTCTGAGGCCTTTCAAAACTGCATACATCTTGGTACAGGTTGTTAACAACTAAAAATCTATGAATCCTAAAAAAACAGGTCGTTCGTACTTGGGTTGGCTGTGCTTGAGTTTTCTTTTCCTCGGCATGGGGGAAGCTCAGCAAGGCTATTTGCAGAAGCTATCTGGGAGCACTCTTCCGCGCGAGATCATTTTGTTTGATGACGACTGGCGATTTTATCGGGGAGAGATAAAAGGAGGGGAGAAAGAGAGTCTGAGTGTTGATTCATGGCGCCCGCTGAATCTTCCTCACGACTGGAGTATTGAAGATCTGCCCGTCACCAATTCTGCTTTCAGTCCGGATGCCATAAGCCAGGTCAGTGGTGGATTCACTACTGGAGGAACAGGCTGGTATCGCAAGGCATTCGTTGTTCCCGCCGATCAAAAAGGGCGGCGTATCCATATTCAATTTGATGGCGTTTACATGAACGCCGACATTTGGATTAATGGTCACCACCTGGGAACCCATCCCTACGGCTACACCAGTTTCTGGTTTGATCTCACGAACTATTTGAAGTTCGGACAAAAGAACGTCCTTGCGGTCCAAGTACAGAACGAGGGGGTCAACAGCCGCTGGTATTCCGGTTCAGGAATTTATCGTCATGTGTGGTTGAAGGTACTTGATCCTGTTCATGTGGCGCAATGGGGGACCTACCTAACCGCTTCGGATGTTAGTGCCGCCTCCGCCAAGGTTGATACAAAAACAATGGTAAGTAATGAATCTGGCAACTCTTCCCAGGTCACTCTGGTGACGCGCATACTGAACACAAAAGGTATTGAAAAAGCCAAGATCGAATCGAAACGAAACATTGAGACCAGTTCTTCTTATGAGTTCGATCAGGAATTAATAGTGGAATCGCCTGAGCTTTGGTCGCCAGAATCACCTATCCTTTATACAGCAGTGACACAAGCCTATCGTGAGAACAAGCTATCCGACCGTATGGAGACGAAATTCGGTGTCCGCACTATGTCATTTGATGCGACGAATGGTTTTCGTCTGAACGGCGGATCGCTCAAGCTAAGAGGCGGATGTGTTCACCACGACAATGGCCCTCTGGGCTCTAGAGCTTTCGACAGGGCAGAGGAACGTCGCGTCGAACTGTTGAAGGCTAGTGGTTTCAATGCCCTCCGATGTGCCCACAATCCACCTTCACCGGCCTTCCTCGATGCCTGCGACCGCCTGGGAATGCTGGTCATTGATGAAGCATTTGACATGTGGAGGGATGGGAAAAATCCTCAGGACTATCATTTATATTTTGATCAATGGTGGCAAAGAGACATTGAGAGCATGGTATTGCGAGACCGTAACCATCCATCAATCATTCTGTGGAGCATTGGTAATGAAATTCCCGGTATGGAAAAACCAGAAGTAGCTCGTGTGGCTAAAATGCTGGCTGACAATGTACGAAAGACTGAGCCTTCACGTCCTGTTACCGCAGCGGTGAATGACGCTTCGGAGAACAAAGATCCGTTTTTTGCTGCTCTTGATCTGACGGGCTACAACTATGGTCGAAAAGGATATGAACCCGACCATCAGCGCAAACTGGAACGTGTGATTGTGGCGACAGAGTCTTTCCCACTGGAGGCGTTTGAATATTGGATGGGTGTGCAGGATCATCCCTGGGTGATCGGCGATTTTGTCTGGACCGCTTTCGATTACATCGGAGAGGCCAGCATTGGTTGGCTGGGTTATATGCAGGATAAGAATTTTTATCCCTGGAACCTGGCTTACTGCGGTGACATCGACATTTGCGGATGGAAGCGCCCCCAATCTTTTTATCGGGATGCGCTCTGGCGGAGGAACCAGAATGTGTCCATATTTGTGAAGCCGCCTCATCCTTCCTTTGAGATCAATCCCAAAAAGGAAGCCTGGAGCATATGGAACTGGCACGATGTAGTCGCTGATTGGAACTGGGAGGGAACTGAAGGCAGACCGCTGGAGGTCAACGTGTACTCATCTTGTGAACAGGTTGAACTCTCTCTTAACGACAAGTCATTCGGGAAAAGAGAGACGAATCGGTCTACACAATTTACAGCCAAATGGGAAGTGCCCTTCCAGGCAGGTCTCCTAAAGGCTATTGGCTACGATGGATCTAAGCAAGTTGCCTCATCGGAGTTACGGACGGCAGCTGACGCAGTTCAGATAAAACTATCTGCCGATACAGCGCAGATTAAGGCTGACGGACAAGACCTGAGTTTTATCACTGTGGAGTTGCTCGACAAAAATGGAGTTCGTAATCCCAAGGCCCAGAACTTAGTGAAGTTCGAGCTGAAGGGTCCCGGAACTATTGTAGGAGTGGGAAACGCCAACCCCGTCAGCATAGAAAGCAATCAACAGCCGCAGCGAAAAGCATGGCAAGGCAGGTGCTTGGTAATTGTTAAGTCAGATCGAACCCCAGGGGATGTTGTTTTGAAAGCTCGGGCTGAAGGACTAAAACAGGCGGAGATCGTCATTACGGTTAGGGCCAAGAGTGTCTAACTTTGAGGTGGCATCCCTCAACTTACCCCTGGAACCGCTCTTTTATGAAAATGGCCTGAAAGGCCCTGGGCTACTCTCCTTCGCCCACTTCGTGGGCTGGAGGCCATTCCCATCCGCCGTGAGGTGCCACACCGATGCATGACCAACTCTTGTGAGCTATTCAACGATTTTCACCTCAGCTTCGAACTTGCGGTACCTCTTAAAATCAATGACGTTCCGAGCCTGAAAATTCGCTGCCCCCTCCACCAGCAGCATTTCTGCCCTGACGGGGAGCCAGTATTTTCGCCCCGCAATTTCTTGAAGGTCGTAGTCGATGGCCTTCTCGGCGCGGGTGATAGGGAAGTCTGAAGGAATATTGAGGGCTTTCTCTTCCAATCGAACGACGTTGAACGATTCGGGATCGATCCAACAGCGGCCCCGGTAAGCGGTGACAACCGTCCGCTCATTGTTGTAGGTGATAGTACTGCTCGATGTTTCTCTGGGAACCTGGTAGCTGATCCTGACGGTCTCGTGGCTGTTGGCCTGATCTGCTCCCTCCAGGCGAAAGGCTGCCTGGCTCCGTGGATCGAACAGCATTCGCAAAGAGGAGCCGAACTCACCTGTCGACCAAGAGCCCTTCAAGTTTGCGAGGGTAGTTGTTGATGGCCGGTTGGCTACGGAGATAATCTTATAGTTCTCTTTTTTTTCAAAGTAGGTCAGATCGGCCACAAAGTTATCCCCTTGATGCCAGCCCCCGGGAGCAATCCGTTCGGAACGAGTTGTGATCTGGGTACAGATAAAATTGGGGAGATCGTCCGTGTACGCCAATGCCTTAGCGCGAGTTGCTTCAAGGAATTGAGGCCATGTGTGCTCATCAGGGATCTTCGATGAATGGACGGCAGAGGGCGCGGATGCGTTTGTCCCTGGGGAATTGAGCTGAGCTTCTTGGTTTTTCAAGGGAGTAGGAGAAAAATCTTTACCCTGGTCTCGGAGTTTCCTGAGAGCCTGACCAATAGCAGGGTCTGCTTCACGTGTTTCCAGCTCAAGCAGAAAAATATCGGAAACGGAAAAGCCCAGCCCTCGTTCATGAATCAGATCCACCACCCGGCTGGGTGGGATCTCCCCTAGCTTGCAGGAAGTGGCCAAAGCCAGGATGTCTTCTTCACTCAGGGGAGCCTTTGTGTTCTCCTGAGGAGCCCCCGGCCCGGGAAATATGCCCAGGAGAAGCAGGAGAATAATGAGAAAATGTCGTAATCCGCTTTGGTTTTGTCTCATCATGAGCATGCCGATGCTCCGCAAACTCAGATTATGTCGCCATTTTGTAATAGGACGAGATGAAATGGGTCGTGGTTGCACTAAAAATCGACTCATTCTAAATTAGTTTGACTCACTCGCTCAATAAGCACAAGGTGGAATCGGTTGAGATTTACAGCGGGTGCAATCGAATGTGACTTACAGAGGGTAAGCATCGAAACCCTGGGCCGAAAGGCTAGAATAGCTCAGCACAGTGTAGGGAGAGTGTTTGTTCGGGATTAGTCTTTCTTTCGTGCGGTGCGAGATGTAGGTTGTGCCCATGTAAAATGCGAGTATCATACATGGCCGGAAATGACCTGGGGAGGACAAAATGAGCCGGTACAGTCAAATCTCTGTTCTACTTTTGCTAGCTGGTTGGGGAAGTCAGGCCTATTCTCAAGACAACTTCCGTTCCTTCTCAGCCGCATCCTATGAGATCACCGATTCGATCACGGGTTTGAAGGTCAAGGTAGAATTGAGAGGCTTCGTTTTATCCAAGACTGAAGTTACCCAGCGAGAGTTTTCCGAGGTCATGAACACCAATCCCTCTTACCACCGAGGGGAGGAATATCCCGTCGAGAACGTGAGCTGGTGGGAAGTTATTCGTTATTGCAATCTCCGCAGCCTCAAAGAAGGATTGCAGCCCTGTTACGACTTAGCAACCGGGGAGTGTGATTTTGCGAGAAACGGCTATCGGCTCCCCACCGATGCGGAATGGAGCTATGCCTATGGAGAACATCCACACAACGATCCCGCAACTCTGCATCAGTACTGCAACATCGGCTCGACTAATACTCAGAGCCTCTCCATGCTTTCCAATGCGCTCCGGGAAACCGGTACGCAAAAAGTCGGCAGTTACCCGCCCAATCCCTCCGGGCTCTACGATATGCTGGGCAATGTCTGGGAATGGTGCTATGACTACTACACTCCCGTCAGCAATGCCCCCAACTCTCTGACGGATCCCAGTGGTCCTTCGCACGGAGTGGCTCGAATTATCCGAGGAGGATCCTTTATCAGTACCGTCACGAGCTGGAACGAAAAGAAGGCCTACCGATCCTCCCTGAAGCCCGATTACAAGAGCCGCTTCACGGGTTTCAGGGTCTGCAGAAGTTTGAGATCACCTGAGCGGCACACGGCCAGACTAGACGAGGCTGAATGGTTTGAGCCGTATAACCGTTCACCGCAAGGATTCGCGGATACACGGGGAAATCTCTCCTCTTTAATCGCCCCTGTTCAAGGGGAGAAGATTTCCACCATATCTCAGTGGTCCGAAAAGCGAACCGCCTTGAAGGAAAAATGGGCCAAGCTCCTAGGAGCCCCATCCATCAGGCCACCTGAACCCCTGGTCCAAACCATTGAGACTTTTAAGGAGGATTGCTATACAGGCAAGCTCATGTATCTGCAAGTCGAACCTGACTTCTGGGAAAAGATCCTGCTGATGCTTCCCGATAAACCGCTCACGCAGCCCACTCCCGTTGTGATCGTCCCTTACTACGACGTGGACACGCCGGCCGGGAAAAACCTGGGAGGCAGGAGCTTCACGCCCATGAGCGTGCGATCGTTTGCTTATTTCATGGTTCAACAGGGATACATTGCTGTGGCCATCCGCTGGTTTGGAGAAAGCTACGGAGAGAGCTATGACGAGGCCGTCTCGAATTTGGTCTTGCGGCATCCGGGATGCAGCGGATTGGGCAAATGGGTCTGGGATTCACAAAGGCTCGTGGACTACCTGTATTCATTGCCTGAGGTGGATCACCGCCAAATCGGGATCATCGGGCATTCACTCGGCGCCAAAATGGCTTTGTACGCTGCAGCAATGGATGAACGGATCACCGTCGCGGTTTTCTCCGAAGGCGGAATCGGATTCAGTTTTTCGAACTACGACGACTACTGGTACTTTAGCGACGCCATCCACGCCTGGGACAAATCGACCGATCAGCATGAACTCCTGGGGCTTATTGCGCCGCGTCCTTTCCTGCTGATCGGCGGCGATGAATACGATACCAGCAAGAGCTGGTATTACATTAACACTGCCAGGGAAGTGTATCGTCTGCTGGGGGAACCTCAAAACATAGGCTACTTCAATCATCATAGCGGGCACACACCCACGCCAGAAGCCGTGGAACGCTCCATTGACTGGCTGAATCATTTTTTGAGAATGGACGAAAGTGCCCGTTCAAATTAGACGGTGCTTTCCACCAGAGTGTTCGTTAAAGAAAGGACTCATCGATGAGCAATTTCAAACCGTTCAGGCAGCAGCTCACCAAAGGACTCGCAGTGGCTTTCCTCATGATGGCATCGACCCCTCTCGTCAAGGCTGAGACCTTTTCGCCGCTCAGTGCCAGGGGATACACCGTCCTTCCAGTCCCCCAGAAGGTAATGCTTGGATCACAAGATTTCATATTGGCAGATGGGTGGCAACTCGTGCTCGGACCTGGGATAAAGGCCGACGAAGTTTCTGTGGAGTCTTTGAAGGGACAATTGGCAGACCGATTCCACCTGAGACTTACAGAAAGCAAAATTGGCCGGGGGCTTAGCGGAACCATTCGTCTTGTTTTGGCGCCCGGGTCGGTTGACATTGGCGAAGCGACAGACAGAAAAAAGCAAGGGCTGGCCGAGCAGGCTTACCGTTTGACTCTCAAGCCGCAGGAAATTACCCTGAGCGCCAATGCCGCAGCTGGATTATTTTACAAAATCCAAACTCTTGTCCA
>JBGOTQ010000147.1:0-17081 GCA_041476565.1 Terriglobia bacterium
ACTACATGTAGATCCGGCATGTTACGTCCATCCTTCCAGCGGAAAATGCCGCCCAATGCCGAGGCCGACCGAGGTGGCTCATTCCAACCCAGAGTGTACTGCATGCCGCTAATCAAGTGGACCATCAGGTCGCCACCCACGCCGGTCCCATACTCCTTCCAGCAGCGCCAGCGAGCGAAGCGGTATTTGTCGAAAGGGATTTTGGGCGCATCGTTCAGCCAGGTGTCCCAGTCCAACGTCTCGGGGGAAAGATCGAATGGTGGCGGATACTCCCACGCACCGGTGGGGTCGTTGCGCCCCAAAGAAAGCTCGACCATCTCCACCTCGCCGATGGCGCCGCTGTGGCAAAGCTCACGAGCCTTGGCGCAGAGCACCGAACTAACGCGCTGCGAACCGATCTGGACAATGCGATTATTCTTTTGGGCCGCTTCCACCATCTCGAACCCCTCCGCGGCGGTGTGTGACATTGGTTTCTCGCAATAGATATCCTTGCCCGCGTTACATGAGTCTACTACCACTTTCTTGTGCCAGTGATCGGGGACCGCAGCCACGATGCAGTCGATGTCTTTGCGCTCAAGCAACTCCCGGTAATGTCGCGTGGTGGGCAAGCTGGGGTCATTGGTGATCTCTTTGGCCAGGGTGTGGCGGCCGTCGTAGATGTCGGCGGCACCCACGCACTCCACGCCGGGCAGAGAAATGGCATTGGGCAGCAGGCCGGAGCCTTGCATGCCGATGCCGATGATGCCGAACCGCACGCGATCGCTGGGTGGCACGGGTTCTGACGTAGCACCTAGCGACGGGGAGTCCAGCAGGATGGTCCTGGCCGCCAGCAGGCCGCCGGCCGCAACTGCACTAGTCTGCATGAATTCACGACGGGAAAAATCATTTCTCATGGTGATGCTCTCCTTGGGCCGAATTGATCCCGGCCAAACTGGTTCAGGCCTGCGCTGGGTCTAGTTCTTCAACGGTTTGATGGAGACTTCCTTGAAATACACGATGTCGTCATCGCTGTGGTTTTGAAGCCCGAAGTAGCCGAAATTCGGGCGCGGCCCGCGTAGCGGCTCGAATTTGAACTTAAGCGGGGGTACCGGGTCACCTTCTTTGTAATCGGTTACCTTCACTCCATTCAGCACCACGATGGTGCGCGGCCCGTCCAGAGTGATTTCCATGGTGTTCCATTCCGGGCCGGGCTTCCAGGCCTTAGCCACCGGCTTGGTCAGGGAGTATAGCATGCCAGTGGAGTGATACTCGTCCTCCGGCGGTTTGGAGCGCTCAGGGTGGTTATCGATCTGAACCTCGTAGCCGTAATGCACCGGCATCCACTGTTCGCGCGGCTCAAGGGGAATGCGGATAAAGACACCCGAGTTGTCGTTCTCGTCACGCATCCTGTAAACCACCCGGATAATGCAATTGCCAACTTTGCCGCCCGTCCAATAAAGCAGGCCCATTCCACCGTGAGTGTGGATAAATCCATTCTCAACCGTCATGGAGCCAGGGCCCACATGCTTCCAGGCCGAGAGATCCTTGCCGTTGAAAAGGGTCGTCCACTGATTGGGGTCCCCTTTGAAGATGACTTGGTCGTCGTCGTTGGCGTACATGATCGCGAACACGAGGGCGAGCAAAGAAATGCACAGAATCAAGCGCTTCAACATGAACGGCCTCCATCCTTTTGGCGATTAGTCTTTCGGTTGGTACAGCCTTGTACGCATCACCAGGAATAACTCTCACCCATTATCTCATATCTCACCATTACACCGGTCATCCTGTGCAAAATCGAAATGAGTTAGAGTGAATTCAAGGATGAGATGGTTTCAGAAGAATG
Organism: Terriglobia bacterium; assembly: GCA_041476565.1. Classification (GTDB taxonomy): domain Bacteria; phylum Acidobacteriota; class Terriglobia; order Versatilivoradales; family Versatilivoraceae; genus DATKMG01. The sequence continues at coordinate 1,823 of JBGOTQ010000147.1, forward strand.
AGTTCCGACCGTTCCGTTCTGGAACACTCAAATCCCAGAAGCGGACATGAGTGAAGGATGTGCCCAAGTTAAGATCATTTCATCATTAATGTAAGCCCTTAGAAATCATTAGATTGGCAATTTCTTTCAGTTGGCATCTGAGTTGCCAAACTCGATTTCGGGAGAATGCCTCGAGCCGTAGATTTGGAAGGAATAGACATGCACTCATTTTGGCAGGACTTCCGTTATGGAGCACGACTCTTGCGAAAGACGCCAGGACTCGCGACTACCGTCATCATTACTTTGGCGGTGGGAATAAGCGCCAATACCATCGTCTTCAGCTGGATTGCCTCTATTTTCTTCCATCCCATTCCCGGAGTGGCTGACGCAGACCGATTAGTGGTTGTGGTTCAGGGTAATCCCACCGGACAGGATGGCAATACCGTTTCCTATCCGGACTTCAGGGACTTGACTGCCCACAAGGACGTGTTTGCGGGGGCCGCCGGGGTGCATGTCCAGAACTTGGTGAATATGGAAGTCCAGGGTCAAAGTACGTGGATTTGGGCCCAACCTGTAACCCCTGGTCTCTTCGCCTTTCTAGGAGTGAAGCCTCAGCTGGGACGCGCTTTTCTTCCCGAAGAAGAGGGCCCAGATGGAAAATCTCCTGTTGTAATCTTGAGTCACAAATTATGGCGTAGGCAGTTTGATTCAGATCCCAAGGTCCTCGGCAGGGTCATCCAGCTAAATCGGATCAGTTTCACGGTGGTGGGCGTAATGCCGGCCCAGTTCAAGGGAACCACTAACGGTCTTAGCCAGGATCTGTGGCTGACGGTGCCCATGGCCCATCTCCTTGATTTGAGCGGTTCCCTGGACGATCGATGGGACCGTTCATATGAAGTCCTGGCTCGCCTGCAGCCCGGAGTCACGCTGTCCCAGGCGCAAGCAGCGACCCGCGCCATATCGCGCCAATTGGAAACTGCTTTCCCCGACACCAATAAGAACTGCGGGATGAAATTGCTCTCCATAGTTCAATGCCCTTACGGCGCTCAAGGTGCGTTCCTTTCTCTTTTCTATGTACTGTTGATCTCGTCTTCGTTGCTACTAGTGATCATTGTCGCCAACATAGCCAATTTGCTGCTGGTACAAGCTGCAGGCCGGAAGAAAGAAGTTGCCATCCGGTTGACGATGGGCTCGGGAAGAATGAGGCTGATCCGTCAATTCCTGGCAGAAAGCCTTCTGCTGGCCGCTTTAGGAGGAATTCTGGGGATCGTCCTCTCTATTTGGGGAGTGGATCTTCTTTCTTTCTTCACTCCCAAAACCTACCTCCCGATCGACCTGAGTGCCTTGATGGAAGTGAATTGGCAAGTGCTGGTTTTTGCGCTATCGATCACACTCTTGACCGGCTTTGGTCTCGGTTTGATACCGGCACTGCAAAACGTCAAGGCCGATCTGAACTCCACCCTCAAAGAGGGGGGGCGCTATTCTACCGGCTCTGGCGGATCTCACCGGCTAAGCAACCTGCTGGTGGTGGCCGAAACTGGCCTGGCAGTCCTCGTGTTGATTGGAGCCGGTTTGTGCTGCAAAAGCTTCAGGAAAGTTTTGGAGATCAATCCCGGATTCGATCCCGAACATGTTCTGCTGGCCGGCTTGCAGTTGACACCCAGCGGATACGATGAAGATCAAGGCAGGGCATTTTACCGCCGTTTGCTGGAAAAACTGCAAGGCATGGCAGGCGTCGAAGCCGTCAGCCTGGCCAATTGGGTTCCACTGGGGTTTGAAGACACGGGACGGCCCGACATTGAAGTGGAAGGGTACCAGCCCCAGTCTAGGGAGGACATGGGAGTTAGCAGTATCATCGCCACACACGACTATTTTGACACCATGCGCATCCCGATAATCGAAGGACGCCAGATCCAACCCTCCGACACCAGGGGGTCTAATAAAGTCGTGATAGTCAATGAAACCATGGCCAAGCACTTCTGGACCGGCGTCAGTCCTCTGGGCAGACGGATCCGGTACGGAGAAAATTACTTTACCGTCGTGGGGGTCGCCAAAGATGGCAAATACCACAGCCTGAAAGAATCGCCACAGCCTTTCATGTATTTCCATTTTGAGCAGAATTATATCTCCAACATGAATTTGCACCTGCGGAGTCATTACGATTCACCCAGCTTGCTGGCCGCCATCCAGAAGGAAATTCGATCCATTGATCCGCGCGTGAGCATCGCAGCCGCCATGCCGCTGTTGGATGTCATGGATGCCAATTACTTCGCCCAACGGATTTTAGCAACTTTACTGGCTGGTCTGGGGTTGCTAGCTCTAATGCTGGCATGCCTGGGCATTTACGGGGTGCTGAGCTGGTCGGTTTCCCGGCGCATGAGCGAAATCAGCATCCGAATGTCTCTGGGTGCTTCCCCTTGGACAATCTTGAGAATGATTGTCCTGGATGGCTCCCGGCTTATGCTGGTGGGAGTGGTTCTAGGATTATCAATCACGGTACTCTTAGCTCATCATATGGAAACATTCTTGGTAGGAGTGCAACCGTATGACCCCCCGATTTATTCGTCGGCTTGCGGCTTCCTGATTCTGATTGGGTTAATAGCCTGTTTTGTTCCCGCCCGGCGCGCGTCCAGAGTGGATCCCATGACATTGCTGCGGGGCGAGTAAGACATGCTTTGGTTACCATTCTATAGTTCAAGAGGAGACCGGCAATGAAAACTCATCCTGTTTATCTCATTTTTTTTCTCGGGCTGATCTCGGCGTGTGGTCATCAATCGTCTGTCTCACAAACTGTCGCTCCGACGTCGATCGAATCCAGGGGAGGCAAAGATCCTCAAGGGGATCTGGAGGCCATTCGACAAACAGCTCTCGATTACATCGAGGGATGGTATGAAGGGGATATCGTGCGAATGGACCGTAGCCTGCACCCGGATTTGGTTAAGCGAGTCATTGAGAATAATCTGGTTCAATTGATGACCAAGGCGGACCTCATGGCGTATACCCGTCATACTCGGATCAAGGGGAGATCATCGAGAGTTACTATCTTCGATGTCTATAGTAATATCGCGATTGTTAAAGTCGATTCTACGGATTACATGGATTACCTGCAGCTTGGCAAGGTCAAAGGGAAATGGGTGATTGTCAATGTTCTGTGGGCACCCAAAAGGTAAAAAGCGGAAAACAGACAAGGTCTTTAGACTCTTCCATTGATGCATATCTTCCAAATCCCATTCATGCACGGGAACTCTTCGAGACTGCTCAAGTTTGGTCTAAGTCACCAGCGCATCAAGGAACCTGGCTAGATCCCACGCCAGATCGGGCTAATGGGCGACAATGATTCTAAATACCTCCTGCTGTTCAGAACCGTATCCCGAACCCGACGTTCATCAACAGATTGTTGGTAGTTTGTCCTGGGAGGCGGATTATCAGGTTCCCGATGTCAAAACGGAAAACGGTATGGCGAGTGGGGAAGTACTCAAATCCTCCACCGATATCAAAAGCAAAGTGGGTCTGGGAACCAAAACAGGCAGACGTAGGATTCAAGGGATCGCAGGCAGCACCCCCTATGTATTCATTGCTGAATTTCACAAACCCCGGCCGGATGATCGAGAAGAACCCGGCATTCTCGGTTCGCGGCCCAATCTTGACGCCAAAGAGACCGAGAGTCTTCTTCCCTTCGGCATACTTATCCTGGGGGAAATAATCCACTTCTGAGTCAAAGGACAGGTACTCTGATGCATTGTAACTGAATCGCCCGCCTACCCCCGCGTTTCTATAGCCGGTGCTCATTAGGGCAAACTGCCCGGCGGTCTCAAAGCGAGGCAGATCTGATTGAGCATGCAAGGTAAGTGTACTCCAGGGTAACAGCAAGGAAATTACAGCGTTGAGCATTTTTTTCAGCATAGGTCTTCCTTTTTTGATCTGGCCGAGCCTTGTGATTCCAAAATGGTCATGAGTAGATTGGATCAATTTCGAGCCAATTCGGTTGCCCCGACTCTCTGTTTCTGTTTGGTTGTTGTCCGGAAGAAGCTCGTGGCAACCTCAGTCACTTCACGCAGCATCCAACTAAGGAATCTCGAGGCACCCCTGCGGGCTCTGCCTCGGGACCCATGGAGTCGATTCGGCTAATTTTCTTGATGAGAATCCACTCTATGTCCGTTGTCAGGAAGAATCCGCCCTTCAGCTCGGAGTGTTTTCAGGTTATGTTCATTCACTCCCGGTGAGGTTTGAGAATGGAATCCCTCGTGTTGCAACCAAAAAGAGTTTACCTGTGGCCGAAGTAGCTGACCCGCTAATTGGCACGTATTCAGGAAAGACAGAAATTGAGTTTGTCGACGAGATCAAATCACTCGTTTGCGAGGGAGAAAGCGAATGCAGGATAATAAGATGACATTCCTAGATTACGACAAGCCAATTCTAGCTGAGCCCGTTCTTTTTTCCTCTAGCTGAATCGCTAGATTCTTAGAACCTCAACTTCTAATTTCCACGAAGCCCTCTGTTGATGGCACCAAGGAGATCCCCACGATGGTCAGCGGAATATTCCCAGAACATGATGCCATTCAATTTGTGTTGACGGACGTACTTGCACTTGAGACCCAGGGATTCTGTATCCTCGTAAGAGATGAAGGTCCGGCTTGCTTCGTTCCACAAATAGGGAGCTGATGCTTCGCTGTCCCAGTACCGGACATAGCCATTCTTGTTCAAGTATTTCTCCGCGATCTCCTGGTAAGAAGCATGGATCTTGGCCTCTTTCCCGACTTGAAAGAGGCCATTGTTCACAGACTCGACTTCACCCCAGGCCCGCCCGTAGAAAGGAACTCCCAGGACGATCTTCTTGGGAGAGATGTGGGCTTGAAGGTAGGCTTTTACCGAGGAATCGGCAGATACTTTCTTAGGATCGGAAGGGTTCGTGTAAAGACAGGCATGATGACCGGTGGTTGGATCTGAACCCGCCTCATAGAAATCGTAGGTCATGAGGTTGACCGTGTCCACGTAGCGCTGGACCTTATCCATCTCGGTATGGTCAAGGAAATCCTGTGAAGCACTTGTGGCGATGGAGGTGGAGAGGTGACGGCCCAGCTTCTTCCCCTCCTGATCCAGCCGGGCGCGCAACTCTCTCAGCAGGGCGGTAAAGTTCTGTCTGTCTACTGGCCGGTGCGGATTCCCATAGCCTGGGAGGCCCGGATATTCCCAGTCAATATCGATGCCGTCGAGTTGATGAGTCCGGATGAACTCGACAGAACTTTCAATGAACCTCCGGCGGCTTTCGTGGGTCAGCGTCATGTCGGAGAACCCTCCGGACCAGGTCCACCCCCCCACCGAAACCAGAACCTTCAAGTGCGGATTCCGTACCTTGAGACTATTGAGAATCCGATAGTTCTCAGCGTCGTTCTTAAAGCCTTCAACGATTAATCCATCCTTAATGTTAGCAAACGCATAATTGATGTGCGTGAGCTGTTCGGCCGCAACTTCCTCGGGCTGCATGACTCGGTCTTTCACGAAGATATAAGCAATGATGACCTTAGACGAATCCTTGGCCAAGGTTGGAGTGAGCGAGCCGACGGCGCAAATCCAAACACTAAAGCACAGAAGGAACAGGTTTCTTCTCATATGGAAGCTCCTTGGAATTGGCAGTCAATGCTGAACTATGAGGACCGGCCAGCTGCTGGGGACGATTCACAGGGTCTTCATCATTCCTCATCATGATGGGATGGGTTACTCGCTCGGTGGTCACTCATCCAACTTAGAGGAATTCCAACAGTGCGCGGGTCGCGATAAAGAGCAGGACTCCGCCAAAAACAAAGAAAGATAGCTTTACCCCAGGTTCTTCATTCACTTCCGGCATCAAGTCGGAGGCTGCTACGTAAATGGTTACTCCAGCCGAGAGCGGCAGTCCGTAAGGGACCAACCCTTTGATCAGCCCCATGGTGAGGACGCCGGCCATAGTTGCCAAACCCAACAGTCCCGCTGCAGCAAGCGAAAGGGCTTTACTGCGTCCCGAAGCCATCATGATGGAGGAAACTGTAAACCCCTCAGGCAATTTATGCAGGATCACGGCTAGGAACAGGATGATTCCCAGCTGATAAGAGAGGATAAAGCCGGAAGCGATTGTCACCCCATCGAAAAAAGTGTGAGATACCAAACCGAGCAGGGCCGAGAAACCCACCCTGGGGTCCAACATCTCTGCCTTGTGCACTTCCTCTCCAAAATGAAAGTGCGGGGCAAAACCGTGTTCAAAGAGGTGAACGAGAAGATAACCTCCGAGAACCCATACCGGCGAAGCGTGAAACAACTTGAAGCTCGAGGGAATCATCTCCAGAAAGGCAGCTGCAAGCATGAAGCCTGACCCTAAGGCCAGAAAGTACTTGAGGTACTCCCTTCGCCAATGGGCCTTGACGACGATCAAACCGCCCAGGAGATTGGCGAAAGCCGCGGCCAGCCCGAAGATGATACTGGAAACGAGAGGGTTCATCATTGTTCATGCACTGTGCCGGATATTAACCACATCTCCGTCTTGAACGACGTACTCCTTCCCCTCTAGCTTTAACAGGCCCCGGTCACGAGCGGCGTGCAAGCTCTTCAACTCCAGGAGGACACTACAGGGGACGACCTCGGCTCGAATGAAGCATCGCTCAAAATCGGAGTGAATGACTCCGGCTGCCCGCAGGGCATTGGTTCCTTTTTTGGTGGTCCAGGCCCGGCACTCGTCGTCTCCCACAGTAAAGAATGAGATCAACCCCAACAAATCGTAAGTGACCCGTATCAGACGAGTCAGACCTGATTCTTTGAGTCCGTAATCGGCCAGGAACATTTCAGCCTCCTCCCCCTCAAGCTCTGCTAATTCCGATTCGATCTTACCGCAAACCGCGGTGACGGCTTCATTCGGTCGAGTGGCAATCTCATCCAATCCGAAGGCCGGAATGACTCGATCAATCTTGGAGGCGTCTGGGTCGGAGAGGTTGAGGACGTGGAGGACTGGCTTTTCCGAAAGGAACATGAACCCGCGAATCGTTTTTCTTTCGTCTTCATTGAGCTCCATGGAACGAAGGGGTTTCTCTGATTCTAGCCATGTATTGCACCGCCTCAGCAATGCCAGTTCCTTTTCCAGGAGTACGTTCTTCTGCTTCCTGACGTCCTTTTCCAGGCGCTCCACGCGTTTTTCAATGACAGCGAGGTCACTGAGGAGTACTTCCAGATCGAGGCTGGCGATGTCACGCTTGGGGTTGATCTCGCCTTCTGAATGCGTGATCAATGAGTCTTGGAAAGCTCTAACCACGTTGACCAGTGCATCGACATTCTTAAGGTTTCCAAGCTGGGCAGCGTTCTTCGATTCGCCTTTCACTAGCCCTGCCACGTCAACGTACTCCACAGTGGCAGGAGTAGTCTTCTTCGGGTTGAAAAGTTCCGAGAGTTTATCCAGACGCCCATCATTAACGACGGCGACGCCTACGTGGGCTTCATCCCTGCCCGTCGGCCTAGAAGGGTTGAGGTGAGTCCGCGTCAGAATCTTGAATAGCGTCGTTTTTCCAACCAGAGGGAAACCAATGATTCCGGCCTTCAAGAGAGTGTCCTTACTGGAGAAACGATCTCCGCATTCTGAAGAACGATTCGGTTGTGATAATACCTCAGTCCGGGGAAGTCTAGGGGCGCTTATGCTAGCACAAGTTGACCCAAACCGTTATCTGGAGAGGGGTGAATCCAGGGTCGCCACGCGTTCAAACCAGACCGAGGGTCAGCACGTGCAACATCTTCCTGAAGAAAGTCCGGGTTTTGATCAGAAAGACTCGTCTGCCTGGCAGTTCACGGAAGCTTAGCATTGCGTCACTCAGTTTCGGGTATCGAGTACAGGCACAGCTCTCCTTAAGGAATGCCACCTCGCTTCCAACCCGATCAGGAGACAGGCGCACGCTGGCGCCAGGGAATAGGCTGAAGACATGCGAACCGCTTTGTGTTGCAATCCGAAGGTTGCCTGCTAGCGACCGGACACAAATCCCCCCATCGGACTCCAGGCTGATTTCTCCTTTTGAGGATGTTGGCGGGCCACTCGGTTCACTCTCTGTTGTGATCAAAAAATCCGGAGTAAAGAAGGTGTCTCCTCTTGACCGTGGCAAGTCGAAGGTCAAGCTACCCGTTTCCAGGGAAAACAGATAAGGGGAATGGTTTTTCAGAACAGTCAACTGAGAAGCTTTACAGATGTTGATTGCACCTCCGAGCAGCAGTTCCAGTTTGGCCTCCCCCTCGGTGACCTGGATCCGGTTGCCGCTATAGACAAATGGTTCGGTGGATTTTCGCCGGGAGATGACCAGGAATCGGCCTTCCAGACGGACTTCGCCCTGAATCGACAACACCCCGGCAGGAAAATCCTCGACCTTGGGCAAAGAGCCTCGTTCTTTTCCCATGGCGAACAAGCCATTCCCCGGCGTCTGCATTCCGCTGATCAGCGTCACAAAGATAACCAGAAATGGCAAATGAATGCTCACGGCTGTCGGTCCTCCAAATCCTCAGATTCACTATCTCGAATCGCGCGCTGGGCTCGTGGCACCTACTAGTCCCATTACGACGCCGATTTGAGTCTTGCGCATCATTGGGCCCAAGGGAGTTGGACGCTCCGAGAAAATCGCATTTTAATAAAGGAAGTGGGTTAAATAGCCCATTCTCACTCGAATCATACAATAAAAAAAGTTAAAAAAATGGGCAAAAAAAGATAAAAAAAATTCTTGACTTGCCGATACTGCCTTTGTAGACTTCGGAGTGGTCTAAAGTGGAGAAAAGTGGTCCAGCCTCCCTAATAAGGCCGTTCTGAACCAGAAAAATCCAGTCATCCTGTTTTAGCTCGCTTGGGCCCGTTATCTATGCTCAGAGGAAACGCTCCAACCAAAGTAGATGAGAAAGGCCGATTAAAGATTCCTGTCATCTTCCGTTCAGAAATCGAACAAGAGCACGGGAACGATTTTTATGTGACCAGCCTCCATGGAGACTGCGTCCGCATCTATCCCTTTCCGGTGTGGAACGAGCTCGAACAGAGACTCTCTACGTTACCCACCACTAATGTAGCGGTCAAACGGTTTCTTCGCAATACCAATTTTTATGGTCAGGTCGTGACGATGGACAACCAGGGAAGGATCCTGATTCCAGCCTTGCTTCGCGAGTCAGCCCAAACTCGCGACGAGGTCACGGTGATGGGAGTCTTAAGGTATCTGGAGGTTTGGAATGCCGAGATCTTCAAGAAGAAGATGCAGGATGATCCGTTGACTGAAGCTGATGAACAGGCGCTCTCGCAACTGGGGATCTGAATGTCCGCCATGACCATTTCCAATTGCTCCTCAACCAGGCTGGGTGCGGTGGGTGGGTATTCTTTCGAGAGAGAAGAGACGTTGAAAGGGAAGTCAGAAGGGACGCATCGGCCGGTCCTCCTGCAGGAGGTTCTGGAATTCCTTAACCCCCAGCCTCACGGACTCATTGTAGACGCGACGATTGGTCTGGGAGGACATGCCGAGGCGATTCTGAGTGCTTCCCATCCTAACGGGAGACTGCTGGGGCTGGATCAGGACCGGGAAGCGCTGAACCGAGCAGCCGAGCGCCTTATCCCATTCCGGGGCCGTTACCAGTTAGCCCATGCCAACTTTGCACATCTGCAAGAGATCGCGTCGCAGCGTCAGATCGAACACGTCGACGGCATCCTCTTCGACTTAGGTGTTTCGTCCCTGCAACTTGATTCTGCGGAAAGGGGCTTCAGCTTTCGACAACACGGTCCCCTGGACATGCGCATGGACCAGGAGCACACCATCACGGCAGACGAAATCGTCAATTGCTATTCGGAAAAAGACCTTGCCAATATCATCTACCAATTCGGGGAAGAGCCATTCTCTCGCCGAATCGCCCGGGCCATTGTCCGATCAAGGCCACACCACAGCACCCTGCGGCTCGCGGAATTAGTGGCCAAAGTCGTGCCGGCTAAGCGGGCCCGGCGCATTCATCCGGCCACAAAGACCTTTCAAGCCCTGCGGATTTTCGTGAACGACGAACTCGGTCGTCTGGGTGTGGCCCTCAAGGCGGCCATTGATCTTCTTAAGCCGGGTGGAAGGATCGTAGTCATTAGCTTTCATTCCCTCGAAGACCGCGTGGTCAAGGAGACCTTCCGGTCTCATTCCCGCGATTGTGTGTGTCCAGCGACCGCGGTGATTTGCGAATGCGGGAAACGGAGAGTCTTAGAACTCTTGACACGCAAGCCCGTCCTGCCCGGTCTCCTCGAGGCCGAAGATAATCCGCGCTCTCGGAGTGCCAAGCTACGGGCCGCAGAGAGACTGTGAATGGTTAATCTTCGTAAGGGTCAGAGATTTGCAGCAGATGAAGGCACTTCATAATATGGGTTCTGAGGAGGCAAGGATGACGGAAATTTACATTGTAAAGCAGATTGACAACTCCAGGTTGACCAAAGAAGTGGACTACGAGCGAACGAAAGAATGTTTCTTACTGATGATTCTTGGAGCCTTCTGCCTCCTTCTATTACTTTTGCTGGCGTGGGAGCATTTCCAAATCGTGCATCACGGTTATGCAACAGAGGCCCTGAAGAAGGAGTTGGCCTCACAATCGGAACTGAGCCACCAACTCAGGTTGGAACGTGCTTATCTGCACAGTCCTCAGCGCATTGACCTGATCGCCCGTGCCAAGCTGGGTTTGCAGCCCCCGTCGTTTGATCAGATTGTTGTCTTATCTGAACCCTTCCCCGCAGAGCCGTCCACCACCCTGGTGGCTAAATCGGAGCGGGTGCCATTTGACACTACCCTGGTCAAATCAGATCTTGTCCACTGAGACTTTGTGACCCCGGGTTGCGGAAGCGGAGGGACCCAGAACAGGTGCGATCCCCCAGTTGCTTGAGTTCAGGACATCAGGACGACCATGGCAGGCAAAGAGCAAAATCAGTTCAACATCCGGGTCTACTTGCTGATCGGCCTTTTCTTGATTTGGTCCACGGCTATTGGCGCCCGGCTCACCAACCTCCAAATCTTCCAACACTTCGAACTCTGCGAGATTGCCAAACGCCAGCGCAGCCGCGTCTTTGAGATCAGTCCCAAGCGCGGAACCATTTATGACCGTCAGAATAAGGAACTGGCTGTCAGCATCAGCGTGGAATCAATCTATGCCGTCCCCTCGGAAATTGAGGATAAACCCGCTGTGGCCGCCAGGCTCGCTTGCGTACTGAATCTGCACAATCAGGAGTTGCAGCAAAAACTGAACACCCGCCGGAACTTCACTTGGATCAAGCGAAAGGTCGACTTTACCGAAGCTGTTCAGGTACGGAACCTGGGCCTTGAAGGCATTTACTTTGAAAAGGAAAGCAAACGATTCTACCCGAAAAGAGAACTGGCAGCTCATGTGCTTGGATTTGTCGGAATAGACAATGAAGGAATGAGCGGCCTGGAGTTTGCTTTTGATAGAAAGATCCGGGGCACCTCAGGAAAAGTCCTACTCATGGCTGACGCCAGGCAGCATTCCTTTAGCAGTATCGAGAAATTGCCAGCACCCGGAGACGACTTGGTGCTGACCATCGATGAATATATCCAGTATGTCGTCGAGCAAGAACTGATGGCCCAGGTCAAAGAATCCCAGGCACTGGCCGGGACCGTCGTAGTCATGGATCCCAATACAGGCGAGATCCTGGCTATGGCCAGCATCCCAACTTTCAACCCGAACCATTACAAGGAATACTTGCCTGAAACCTACACGAACAGGGCCATTCTCTCCATTTACGAACCAGGTTCCACCTTCAAGATCTTCACGGCTGCCACCGCACTCGAGGAACATCTGACGACACCGGAAGAGCGAATCAACTGCCTCAACGGTTCCATCCTCATTGGCAACCGGCGCATCCGCGATCACAAACGCTACGGTATCCTATCAGTCCGCGAAATTGTGGCCTATTCCAGCAATATCGGAGCTATCCAATTAGGGTTTCGCATTGGAAGAGAACGATTCGAGCACTACATTCATCAGTTTGGCTTCGGAGAACCGACTGCGGTGGATCTTCCTGCGGAGGCACACGGGCTGGTACGCCCCGCCTCCCAATGGCTTCCCATCAATCTCGGAACCATATCTATGGGGCATGGGATTGGGGTGACTCCACTCCAATTGGTCACAGCAGTCAGTGCGATCGCCAATGGAGGATTTCTGCCCAAACCCCACATAGTCCTGAAGTCCCAGCTCGGCTCTGTGCAACAGGTCAATTTCGAGCCCGACCTGGTTCCCAGGAGAATTATCAGTACGCGAACAACAGATCTCATCAAAGAGATGTTAGCTGACGTGGTCACTTCGGGAACAGGCAAGGCTGCCAAGTTGGAAGGCTTCACCTCGGCTGGAAAGACCGGGACTGCGCAAAAACTCCAACCGGACGGGCACTATTCCCATTCCAAATTCATTGCATCCTTCGTTGGTTTTGCCCCGATTCGAAATCCGGCAATCGCCATCGTAATAACCATTGATGAACCCAGGGGAAAATACTATGGAGGCGATGTGGCTGCCCCTGTTTTCCGGAGGATCGCAGAGAAGACTCTTCGCTATTTAACGATAGTCCCTGATCAGGAACTGACCCCGAAACAAATCGCACACAAGGGGAAATTACCTGGAGGAAACGTGGGAGAAGAGGCTGACCCCGACCGTATCGATCTGCTAGATGCAGAGTGGGGGATTACGGAGAGTGCCAGCCAGGACAAGCCTGACCCGGCTCCGCCGGACGATATGTCCTCTCCTTCGGTCGGCGGTTATCAGTTGGCAGTTGGCTATGATTCCGGTGTCGAGGTTCCCGATTTCACGGGAAAGTCGCTCAGATCGGTGACCTATGAGTCCGCCAGGCTGGGGTTGCAGCTGAATGTAATGGGATCGGGCCTCGCCTTGAAGCAATTCCCGAGTCCGCACTCAACAGTAGCGCCAGGTTCAAAAATCAGCGTAAGATTTAGCCGGCATTTCAACTGAGTGCAGGGGTCCCGGGAGATGCGTCGGTTATGGCCATACGGTGGACCTCTCCTCTCTGAGTGCGATTCAGACTGGAATCTCCAGGGGGATTTCCCGGGTTTTCAGGGAAAGGAATCGGGATGCGCCTCACCACACTACTGGAAAAGGTTGAACTGAGACGGGAACTTCAGACCACTGACTTGGATATTACTGGCGTAGCCTACGACTCGCGGAGGGTGAGCCCGGGCACCCTCTTTGTTGCAATGAAGGGAATGAAAACAGATGGTAATCTCTACGTGGCACAAGCCTTGGGCAACGGCGCCGTTGCAGTGGTATCTGCGAACCCCCAACCGGCAGACTTCCCCGCCGTATGGATTCAAGTGCATAACGACCGTGCGGCCTTGGCGAGGATCGGGGCCAATTTCTATCAGAACCCGTCAAAGCAGCTTCGCCTGGTAGGAATCACCGGAACCAATGGCAAAACCTCGACGGCCTTCCTGATTGACTCCATTTTGAAGGGAGCCGGGATCAAAACTGGCCTGATCAGTACCATTGAGTACCGCGGGCCAGCCGGCTCGATTCCTGCAGAAAGGACGACTCCCGAGAGCCTGGATCTGCAGGCATTATTCGCCCGTTTTCTCGAACAGGGCTGCCGCTATGTAGTGATGGAGGTCTCCTCGCATGCACTGGCATTGGAACGAGTCTATGCTTGCCAGTTCCGTACTGCCGTTTTTACTAATCTCACCCCCGACCACCTCGATTTTCATCATACGCTAGACGACTACTTCAGCGCCAAGCGTCAACTCTTTATCGGAACCGGCTCCGAGCCGCCCCGAAAGGCCGTTATCAACATGGACGACCCGCGGGGCAGGATCCTGGCAGGTGACTGCCTGGACAGGTGCTTGACCTATTCCCTGAGAGCTCCTGCCGACTTTCAATTACTCGATCACACATCCAGCTCTTCCGGGATGGAATTGCAGCTGCAAACTCCGCTCGGATTCCTCAATATATCGTCGAGGTTGATTGGCCGGCCGAACCTCCTGAATATCCTGGCTGCCATTGCCAGCACACACGACCTGGGGCTTGACTTGGACCGGATTAAGAAAGGTGTTGAGCAGTGCCCGCCTGTGCCCGGTCGGTTCCAGACCATTGATTATGGGCAGCCGTTCCGACTTGTAGTCGACTATGCACATACAGAAGATGCTCTTGAGAAGTTGCTGCTTGCTGCTCGTGATCTGACCCCCCGGAGGATTCTATTGCTGTTCGGATGCGGTGGAGACAGAGACAAGAGCAAACGACCGGCAATGGGGGCTGTGGCGGAACGACTCAGTGACTTCACGGTGCTTACCTCTGATAATCCCAGGAGCGAGGATCCGCTGAAGATCCTCGAGGAGATCCAGCGAGGGTTCAGCAGCAAACCTCCTCGTTACCGGGTTGAGCCGGACCGCCGCCTAGCCATCCGGCAGATCCTCAAGAGTGGAGAACCCGGAGACCTGGTCATCCTGGCTGGCAAAGGGCATGAGACTTGCCAGGTCTTGGCGGATCGGGCCATTCATTTCGACGATCGAGAGGTGGCACACCAGGTGTTGAACGAGTTGGGATACAGGGCATGAAACTCACCCCCGGCGAAATCGCGCAGGCAGTCAACGCTATCCGTCATAGCCTGGTGTCAGACGCCGCGCCTTCTGGATATTCCATCGATTCCAGGACCCTTTCCCCTGGAGAGTGTTTTATCGCCATCCGTGGCAGGAACTTCGATGGTCACCAATTCATCCCTGAAGCTCTAAGCAAAGGGGCTTCCTTGGTGATTGCCCGGTTGGATTCCCCGTTTGGTGAAGACCGGGTTCCCGCCATTTATGTCGAGGACACGCTCGTAGCGCTGCACAGCCTTGCCAGGCACTCCAGGCAGAAATGGGGCAGGAAAATCATCGGAATTACAGGCAGCACAGGAAAGACCACCACCAAGGAGATCAGTGCCTTTGTCCTCGGCGCCAATTTCAGAGTCTTCAAGTCGGTCGGCAATTTTAACAATCAATACGGCCTTCCGTTGTCCCTCCTGAAACTAGAGGAGCGGCACGACATCGCTGCCATCGAATTGGGGATGTCAGCGCCGGGGGAGATCAGCAAGCTGAGTGGAATTGCACAGCCCGACATCGGGATCGTGACCAATGTAAGGCCGGTTCACTTGGAATTCCTCAAGACTCTGGATGGCATTGCCAGGGCCAAAAGAGAACTGATTGAAGCATTGCCCAAAAACGGGACTGCGATCCTCAATAATGACGACGTTCGCGTCCGGAAATTCGCAAGAGTCTTCTCCGGGGAAATTCTCACT
>JBGOTQ010000148.1:0-17065 GCA_041476565.1 Terriglobia bacterium
GCCGTATGCCCCGAAAAATCTAACATTCACAACATTCTCAATTTGGCCCTGTTTTTGAAAATGGAGTAGATATCTCTCCGAAGTCATTTTCGAAATCGCATATGGCAAATTCGGGTGGATATCGCGTGTCGGGTCAACAGGGCCCTTAATCCCATCATAGACTGCTCCCGATGAGAAATAGATGAATTGTCTGAACCTGACTCTTTTGACAAGATTGATTAGTGTTAGGGTGTTTGAAACCAAATCGTACGCGGGCCGGGCAATGGAGACCGCGGGATCCCCATTGGCCGCGAGAAAAACGCAGCTATCAAAGTCGGAAGAGACTCTGCCGATCTTTTCTACCTCTTCCTCGACTCCAAGATCGGCTTGCAGAGAATTGATCTGGTCTAATTGATGTGACTTCAGAAAGGCGGGGAAGTCTGTGGACAGGTTGTAAACAGCCAACATTTCCCATTGGGGTGGTAACGCCAATAAGAGGTTTCTGCCAATGAATCCAGAAGCGCCTGTGATCAAGACTTTCATCTACTCTCCAAGGTGCGCTCTATACCACTCAATGCTTTTCTCCAACCCCAGTTTTAGATCAACTTTTGGCTCGAATCCAAGAATAGCCCTGGCCTTGGCGATGTCAGGAACGCGCATTTCGACCTCCGGACCAGGATGGGGCTTGAAAACAACATTAGACTTCGAATTAGTCAGTTCAATGATCGTCTTTGCGAGGCCAAGCACCGTAACAGTAGCCTGGGGATTCCCAATATTAAAAACCTGCCTTCTCAAATCCTTCTGAAGAATCACCTTTTCCAGTGCTTCGACAAAGTCAGTTACATAACACCATGCTCGGATCTGTGTCCCATCATTAAAAACTGTTATGTCCTCGTCACGCAAAGCGCGACCGATCATCTGTTGGACAGCACCTTCCCCGATCTGTCTTGGCCCATAAACATTGAATGGCCGGACGGAATTCACTTCGAGGTCGTATTCTTCCCCGTAACTATGAGAAAGATGCTCACTCGCCAATTTGCTCACTGCGTAAATCCATCGCTTCTCCCCTATTGCCCCAAGGGTTGTCTGATCGGTCTCTTTTCCTCTGTAAACAAAGGGACCATAGACTTCACTAGTGGAAAAATCGATGAATCTACCAACTCGATTTTGAACCGCCGCTTCAAGAGCATTATATGCTCCAAGGAAATTGACTTTCATCGTGTATGTGCAACACTTGCCGACGCTGTAAATGCCGGCAATTGCGGCGGCATGAACACATACGTCAGCGCCTTGCATTGATTCCGCAAGCTTTCCGGCATCCAATACGTCACCCTGGATGAACTCCAAGTTGTGGTGCTCCCGAAACGGTGCATACTTAAGAGCGTTTCGGTGAAGGTTGTCATAAATGACAATCCGATGGGAATCTAGGAGCTTCTCAATGAGATGAGACGCAATGAAGCCAGCTCCGCCTGTGATAAGTATCTTTCTCTTCGTCATAAACTAAAATCCTGGAGAGTGATTGTACCGTATCCTGAAAATGGTAGAACATATGAAAAAGGTCATTCATCCGAAGCATTCCACTATAAGCAGACAGTTTCATGCTGTCAACATCGGTTGTGAATCCGACCGCTTTGAACAAAACCCCGACAGTCCACGACGGTGTTCTCCGCCTAAGAAGCCCTTAGCAGAACATGAACCTGTCTGCCATAATTCAGCCCGTTTTGGGTCTGAATTTCCCCCATGGGTCGGCCCTTAATCTTAGTCAGGGGGGAGGTACTTAGGTCATGTTGAATGCGATTGCTGACCGCGTCTACTTAAGGTAGTGCCAAAACCAACACCAAGCTAATCGGAATTCCCCTGACCATGAGCGCACTCAGAATGCCTCACGGTAAGACTGAAATCGTCAAAGATCCACCAGAATTGGTTCTTGGGGTCGGCTGGCATGATTTTTAGACCTTCTCCGGCGAGAGCTTCCGCTGGGTGACCAATGAAGTCGAAATCATCGTTGAGGATCTGGCCTCTGCTGCTTGCAGGCTCAGCCTCGAGGTCGAACCTGGACCTGGCCTGCGGTTCCTTCCCTTTGTCATTCAATTGGTCGGAGATGGAGGTTCTCCCGTCGCAGTCTCGTATTTCCACCGAAGAGATACGATCAGCTTGATTCTTCCTCTTGAGGGCAAATGAAGAAGTCTTTTTCGTCTGCACGTAGACGGTGGAGGAGCACCAACTCCAAATGATCCGAGGATTCTAGATTCCCGGGTATTTGGGATCGGCGCTGAAGCCTTAATCCCCACTGCTTCAGATAAAGCAACCCCGCAGTCTGATGACGTAAATGACCGATCAACTGGATTGTACCTGGGAAGCGGATCTGTTTGTCAACTTGATTTGGCCCACTTTGATGCTCTGATTTGGCCCCCTCAGTTTAATGTGCTCCCTGGCCCCGGCCAGAGCGGAGCCCTGCGCCCCGCTTGCGGGGCGCTTTTAGGGCGGAGCGTCGGCCGGGGTCAGGGAGAGCTGCCTCAGAACATGGGCGGGGGGACTGCCCCCTCCGGATCAAAGACGTGTTCGAAGGCCAGGTGCCCCATGGGCTTCTTGCATCCCCAATCGACCTCGAACTCGTCCTGGTTCGCCCCTAATCGATCCAATGTCACTATCTCTGCCAGCCTGGTCTCGACCCAGCGCTTCCCCTCTTGGAGGTCACGCTCACCGCGACGGCCGATCTCGAGGGCGTGCTGGAAGGCCTTTTCCGAATCCTCGCTCAAAAAGATGCAGACCGTTTCTTCCCAACCGCGGAGTCCCTCCTTACCTTCCACCATCACAGCCCAGCGAAGGTGGGCGCGGAACCATTCTTTGCCGTTCATGCTTTACCGCCTTTCCTTTTCTCCAGGGTCTTCCGAAACCGGTAGGATTCAGTCCCGGTCTCAATAATGTGCGCCTGGTCTGTTAACCGGTCCAGCATCGCCTTGCATAACCGCGCATTGGGAAACATCGTGGTCCATTCCGAAAACGGCAGGTTCGTAGTGACAATCAGCGCCGCCCTCTCGGCCCGACCGGCAATCACCTGAAACAACAACTCCGCCGCCGATTCCGGCAGGGCCACATAGGCCATCTCGTCGATCACGATCAGCTCGTAGCGCGTCCAGCGATGAGTGACCCGGTTGAGCTGGTTCTGATCTTTGGCTTCCATCAGTTCGTTCACCAGTTCCGCCGCGGTGGTAAAGCGAACCCGCCTCTTTTGCCGACAGGCTGCCACGGCCAGTCCGGTCGCGAGGTGCGTTTTCCCCGTTCCCGTTTCACCCAGAAAGATGACCGGCTCACTCCTGCTCAGGTAGCCCCCTTCGGCCAGGTTCCGAATCAAGGCTGCAGGCAGGTGCGAGGCCTTTTGAAACTCAAACTCCTCCAAGGTCTTCACCTTGGGAAAACGCGCCTCTTGAATGCGCCGGGCAATGGTGTGACGTTCTCGTTCCTCCACTTCCGTCCCCAGCAGGACTTCCAGGTAACTGAGATGACTTTGCTTCTCCTTAATAGCCTGCTCGGCCAATCGCACAAACTGTCCCCCCAGAGTTGGAAGTCGCAATTGTTTGGCATACTGGCGGATGGTCGAGTGCTGCAACTGGGCGGTCGAGATGCTCATTGAATCACCTCCCCAGTCGGCCAGTCCCGCAGCAGGTCGATCATGGAACGGGTCCCCTCCTGTTTGCCCTGACGCTGCTTCAGCACCACCCAAAACCGGTCGTAGCTGGTGGGCCATCTCCCCTGCGCCCGCCACTGCTCCAAGGGGGTTGAACCGGCTAAGGCCCCTGGTTTCTTTCTCAAGGCTTCCAGATAATGCTCCAAATCCAACACCTGCTGTTGCCGTCCGAACGAGCGTTCATGACGCGCCACCCGCTGGCCTTGGTGCCAGATCTCAACGTAAGTGGAATACACCTTGGCTTGCACTTCGACTCCTACCGGCAGGGGCACTGAATAGAAGTTGGTCAACACTTTCACGCAGCCGCTGGCGTTGACCAGCGGAAAGTGAACGGCCGCCAACTGGAAGCCTTCTGGGGCTAAGGGCCGCAGGTACTCCCGCTCGATCTGCATGGCCGCCCCCACCCTCTGCGTCCGTCCGCTGATCACCCGCCCCTCCTCCTCTTTACAAGCCGCCAGCAACCTCAGGTTCAGTTCCTCCAGGCTCCGGGCTTTCGGCACTGGCACCAAGTGGTTCCGGCGAAAGTAGCCCCCTTCATTTTCGACGCCCCCCTTTTCGTGTCCTTCCCCGGGCGTACAGAACTCGGACCGGAATCCCCAGTGAGACCAGAAGGCGATGAATCGCGCCGTCTCCTCCCGCTGGTGCCCACGTAGAATCTTCCTCACGGCCGACGCCAGATTGTCGTACCGCAGCACTTCAAACACTCCTTGATAATAGTCGAACGCCAATTCGTGTCCTTCCAGAAATGCCTGCTGGCTGGCGTGCGGATAAGCGTGGTGAAAGGCTCCGCCACTGGCCATGCTCCGCAGACAGAAAATGTAAACCTTTCGTTCCTCCCCATCTATCTCCGCGTAGGCTTCGTACCAATCTACCTGCGCTTCACTGCCCCACCGGTACGATTGCGGAATGAAGGTCTCCCGCCCCATTAGCCCCATTTCCAGCTTCCGCTCCCGCACGTACTGGCGAACTGTTGACTCGGCCACCTCCACTTCCCGCCTCTCGACCCGCAACCGGCTCCAGATTCGGCGTGCCGTGTGCCGCTGCTTTCGTGGCGCCCGCCGGTCCCCTTCCAGAATCGCCGTGATGAAGGGAACTGCCAGAACCAGCTTCGGCCTCTCCCGAATTGTCTTCTTTCGTTCTCGGGGCATCGCGCTGCCCAATGCCTCCCGCACCATTCGACGGTGAACTCCAAGTTTCCGGGCCACCCCTTTGATCGTCCCAACGCCGTGTTCGTACTCGCGCCGGATCTGCTCGTATAGTTCCACTTTCTCTCTCCTGTCCAACCGCACCTCCTTCTCAGGCTCCTAAACCTGAAAAAAGGTATACGGTTTCTGATTCCCAGGGTGGCCAAATCAGAGCATCAAAGTGGGCCAATTTAGAGTATCGAAATCAGCGGATGGCATCAAATGGAGAAAGACGGGGCACAAGTGTCTCGAAGTGTGGAGAATGATGCCGAAATAGTATTGGCTCCGTCTACTGCAGCGGCTGTGGAAGTAAACATAGATCTTGAATCGGGACCGAGGGGCCAGTCCAGCATCTTCACTCTAGAAGTCCTCCATGTGGGGAATAGACTCACCCATGTGGAGGTCAAACAACGGCAGGACATTCGCTTCCTGGTCCCGCTGAGTTAGGAAGTGGGCAAGATGGTTCGATTGCATGCCAGCGGAGGAGCATCTTCGGGGCAAATTAACCTTCACACCCCGAATTTCCGTATGTTTAGGCTGAACCGTATGGTGTTTCATACTCAAATTGGAAATCAATCAGGTCAATCGATTCGCCAACCCGGCATTACCTCGCCTTTTTCTGAAGTCGTGTTGACAAGCGGTTGGTATACACTCGAGACCAGCTTGATGCATCGATTCCGCTTGGTGAATAATGATGCCGAGTTCGTGGTGATTCCTAAGAAACAGGATGATGTGCTCAGTGTGGAATTGGAGACCAGGTCCTGGTGTGGAGTCCAAACCCTTTCACCTTCAGATTCTCAACTCGCGAGGCGAACTGGTTGGCTCCAGCCTGGTTCAAGGTCGCCAGCGGATCAGGTTGTCTTTACCGATGGAACATGGCCGTGCTACCACGTACCGATTTCATATAGACGATGGTAGCAAGAGGATTCCGAATGACCCCGCATCTTGAACTTCCGCGTCTTCAAGTTGGAACTTATTGGTGGCTGAGCGTGGTTGTAAGAACTTGCAAGAAAAAGCAGTTTGGATCAGGCCAGGGTGATTTCATTCAACTGAAAGGCAAGGCAGCGTGAGTCAGAGCTCCCAAAATGCGCGGGGATGAAGTACTTGTTGGTTGACAAAATGACCTCCAACATTCCCTCCCGAGGCATTTCGGTCGGAAGAGGAAAAGAGAGTTCAAAACAACAGACCCTGTGGTCCAGCCTCTGTACCTGCAAAGACCGCCCATTTATTTTGACTTTCAGCTTCAGCGGCAGGGCAGAGTCCGGATTGTGCTGGGTGCTGCCCCGAATGACCAGTTTTTCCTGACCTTCTTTGAAGGGCAAAAGGAAGTAAGCTCGGTCGGAGACCCAGCCATCGGCAAAAGGGCTGGGATAGCTCAAACTTGTCAGCTTCTTGAAGAGTGTATAAGCCGTTATCTGCCGGAACGTTTCTGCAAGCTTATCTAACCAGTCCCACCCCATCCAAGGATACCTCCTTCGCAGGACCTTCAAGATAGCATCCTGATAGGGTTGCCAGCCATAATTGAGAAGGGCTGGGGGATAACGGCGCATTCCATGACAACGGACTATAGCCGCTAGTTCCTTGAATCGTTTGATTCCTCCTGAAAAGGATTTTGCTTCCCCGTATTCTCTAAGGCTGCCCAAATACTCCGGCATATATGCGATCTTGAAGCGCTTGCCAATGCGGATCCATAGATCCCAATCCATCCCGTAATGCAAAGACTCATCCAACATCCCAATTTCATCGAAGATTCTCTTTCTCATGAAAACGGTCTGCTGAAGAATATAATCTCCGAAGTGAACCAATCTCCAGAGGTTAAAAGGCTCGGTAAAGGGAAACCGCCGGGTCACTATGCCAGCTTCATCCATCAAGTATCCTTCACCGTAAACCATCATGACATCAGGGTTCGCCTCCAGGAAACTGACGGCTTTGTGGATTGCTCCCGGGAGGAAGACATCGTCTGAATTGAGCCAGGCTAGGATTTCCCCAGTAGCCCTTTGGAATCCTTTATTAATCGCTTCCGACTGTCCTCCGTCAGGTTCAGAGATCCATGCAAGACGACCTTCATAGCGGCGAAGGACATCAAGTGTCTCGTCGGTTGATGCCCCATCTACCACCCAGTACTCGAGGTTCGGATAATCCTGCGACAAAACGCTCAGGATCGTTTCTTCAATGAACCGTCCCTGGTTGAACGATGGAGTGACTATAGAGACTTTGGGTAGCATCTGATCATCAACCTTGCCCAAAGGAGCTGTCACACCGCATAAGGAAAGTTAAAAGGTCTGTCAAAACAGCTAGAATCTTGGTGATTGCGGGTATCCTGGGCGCTCTTACCAAAAAGCTCGAAATCTAGTCTATTCCAACTTGGTGGGGTCCATTTTGAGTTCTTTGAGAGAAACAGAATTATGGTCAATCATCTAGGTCGAAGAACAATGTTAATGAGATCCAGAAGGCTGCTTTCTATGAAGCAGACGAAGGATGGACGAACCCAACTTGTAGGCTTTCGAACCTAAGATGGATTCCACCTCACTCTTCAGTTGACCCAATGAGGCTAATCTGTCTGCAGCCACTTTCTCGGTTTCTGCAAGTTGCCCCTCAATCTCAAGGACACGGTTCTCGAGCGCGACCTTTGCCCCTTGTTCGATTTCAAATGAGGTCAATCTCTCCGCAGCCACTTTCTCAGTTTCTGCAAGTTGCCCCTCAATCTCAAGGACACGGTTCTCGAACGTGACCTTTGCCCCTTGTTCGATTTCAAATGAGGTCAATCTCTCCGCAGCCACTCTCTCGGATTCTGCAAGTCGCCCCTCAATCTCAAGGACATGGTTCTCGAGCGCGTCCTTGGCCCTACGGCCGGTCTCAATTTCGAGTTCCAGGCGCCGAATCTCCTTTTCCCTTGACAGGATCAGGCTGGATAACTCACGTTGTCTCCGTTCCAATCGAGGAACCAAGTTTTCAAGAGCAACGGATCCTGGCTCCGGGAGTCTCGATGCGTCCTTCTCCTGGTCAATCCCTGAAGCGAGAGTTTCGTCACCTCGACCCCTGCTTCTATTCCTTGGACTCAGGCTGAAACGCTGAAGGATTTCATCGACGGCTCGAGCAATTGATGAGAAGGCATTGAATTCCCTTGACCTGGTCTCAATTTCAGAGGAGAGCCGCTTGATGGCCATCTCTCTCTCACGGGCGACATTGGCAAGAAGCTGGATCTGTGCCTCTTTTTCCTCAAGCTGACTAAGAAGAGTGTCATAACTTCGGCCTTTTTCTGCAATTGCTAGCCAGTCTACTGAATTCTTAGAGGCATACTCAGCTACATGTTCTTTTACAGAGACGGGGTAACAAATGATCACGTCATTAACGATCAAGGTCTCATGCTTCTGGCTTAGGGTTCGCATCTTCGAAATTACCGACGAGAAATCCGGCCATTGCGACGCTTCGCAGGGCGGTGGTGGAGGGCACAGGAACAACCTCGCATCATCAACTAAAACCACACTCCGCTCATTAAGAGGGGAGATTGCCTCTAGTTCCCCAAGCAGTGGACACTGAAGGGTTTCACTCTCTGTCCCCTCAGCTCCGCACCAATGGGCATCCAACCAGTAGAGAACAGAGTCGTCCTTGATTTCTCTTACTAACTCTCTGAGGATGGCTGGAGAATGGCCTTTAAGGACCTGCACTTGGGAATCGTTCTTGAATCGCTCACTGGCCTCCTCAAATAAACTCTGAGACATCTCGATTGTGAAGATCTTATTGAAGTGCTGCCGAACAAGAAGTACGGTGTCACCCTTAAACGTCCCAGTCTCGACAAAGCAATCAAGCGTCAACTGCCTCTTTAAGGATAGGACAAGATTTAGATCCAAAGAAAAACTAACGGCTCCCATATCCCTAAACCCATTCTAATTAATTCTCTTTTATGTCCGCGTAAAAGACAGTTCCCTGGTAGAAACAGTTGTTTGGTTATCAATCATCAAAAATCAGGTCGCGAAGCGTTCTTGTTATATTTCCGACAGATTAACAATTCGCGAATATCCGATGGAGTTCATTGTTTCCCCGTGAATCGACCAGAACAACTCCTCCAACCAAAATGACATTTCTGCTCGCCATGTTCCCGGCTGCCCTTTTCTAAAGAACTCGGGCATACTATGTTGAAGTTCACCGAATTCAGGGACCATTCCCAGAGGTTGACTTAATGGGAAGTTGATGTCATTGAAAGCCTTAGCCACGACGCTCACGGGGTCAACTACCATATCTTCAAAGCGGACCAAAGCAGTAGGGGCCTCTCGGTTCAACCATTCCTGGACATGTTTTGACCAACCACCAAAATGCCACTTGCTTTCAATCAACATCTGAAGAACCTGCTCAAAAGTCATCCCCGACTGAATGGTTTGTGCATCGTATAATAGGGCAAAGTGTGCATAGGAGACGAGCGTGTCCCGACCATCACGGACGACATACACAGCGGGGCTCTTGTCTTCATGATTTGGCAGTTCATGGGTCTTAACAAAATAGCTCACATTTGACGATGAAAGAAAATCAACTTTATCCGAGAGGATGCAATGGCCAACTGCAGCGGGAAGGCGCTCCTCTAGGGGATTAGAATAAAAGGACGCTGTTTTGACACCGAAAACACAATTCAAGATTACTCTGAGAAGGGTGCTGCCTGACCGAGGGTAAGAAGCCAACCAATTAATCATGTTAGACACTTCCCGCCGGGGTTTTTCCATGTGTTAATGGATATTTGTAGATCTGTAAATACGGAGCCGAAGACTTCCATTACTTGGGTAGCAACTTCCTCTTTCACGTGTCTATTGTCGTCTTGGAATGGTTGTTCGAAACAATTTAAGACAATTTCATAGGAGGGGAAATAGTAGTAATGCTCTGTAACCTTTACTAGAGGATCCGAGAGAAAGGTATCTAAGGCAACTTTCAAAATGGACTTGGAAACCAGATTGGCTGTCACTGGCGACTGGTCTCTAAAGGTGGCTAGCAATGGAATCGGTGAGATTGTGAATATTACCTTCAGCCGGGGGAGATACTTCTTAATTAACCGGTTCAGTTTATGAAACACCGTAATCGTCTCGTCGACAGTTGCCAATTTAAAGACATGGCGATCTTTGTCGTACAGTTGTTGCGGAATAGAACGCCACATTGGTTCGTTTTCGATACGGTCAAACCAGATCTCAGAAAGCCCTAGAGTGATGACAACAACATCAACTTGCTCAAAATGTTCACGAATATTATCTCGTCTCTCTTCCGTTGCTTCGAAGTACTGCTTGTCCTTCGTAAACCAAAGAAAACTGGACGGCGTAAACTCCCCGAAAGCCCACCTGAACTGCTGTTCGATCACAAAGGCGTTTTCAAAGGACTGGCCTAGCGACACTAGTAGATTCTCCATGCACGGTGCCAGCTTCTCTTCATTGATCATCCATTTGTTGTACCCATGAGCCTTCAGGAATTGAATGAAGTACTCAGCGAAGCAACTCCCAAAAGCTAAGGCTTTTGTGTCCTTCGTAATGAGCTTTCCCTTTGGTCTCCATCCAAGAAGGATGTCATCCACCGAGAGTATCCTGTTCAAGGGGTAAGGATTGCAGTGGTCGCCCTTGAACCAAGCCAGTGGCTGAGAGAAATCCAGGTTACCTTTTATCGGTTTCCATTCAGAAAGGGTCAGCCTTTCTGTTCTTTTCGACATGAGATTCCTCTACTCGCTTTAAGCACCTCTTTTGAGTAGATGCCCACTCGGTCCACTAATGATTCGGACCTGAAAGGCATCTAAAGTGAGAATTTGACGGCAATCCGAACATCCCCAGAAACTGCGCCTTCTGCGTATCGTAGTCCCATTTCACACTAATCGGACCAAGCCAAGGGGTCTGATCAAGGCTTACCCCGCGATTGGACTGCTTGTCATCCAGCCCGAGACCCATTTGAAATGTGTAGTTACCCGCTTCAATCATGCACCCTATGGCAATTTCAAACAAGGCGAAGGATCCGGGGGGCAACCTCAGAGGCTCCAGTCCACTCATATAGGACCCACCACAGTAGATCAGTTGGTCATATCTGTTCTTGAGGACAAGTCTGGCATGCACTGGGTTAGGATCTCGGCCCTTGAACAGAAGTTGAAACATCAGATTTTCTCCCATGGTAACGCTAGTAGTGGGTCGATCCTGACCGTCGAGGACGGCGAGGGCGATTATTGAGACTTCCCTCCCGTCTTCCCGTTTATGGTCACTATTGACCCAAACTGCTTTCGATTTGAACTGTTCGATCAAATCGGCTGAAGAAGGAGGGACTTCAGGATGACGAACCTCAGCTTCCTGTTTTCTCGCAGCTTGATTCGCCTGGAAATATCGAGAAATGGCGCCCTCACTCGGGCCGAAGAACATCATTTGACCTTTCCCCAGAAATAGAGCCTTTTTGCATAAATCCCGAACTATCGACATATCGTGAGAAACGAAGAGGATGGTCGTACCCTTGGCCTGCAGTTCCATCATGCGTCGAAGACACTTTTGCGAAAAGAATACGTCCCCGACGCTCAAAGCTTCATCCACGATCAAGATATCCGGATCGATTCCAACCTGGACTGCAAAAGCAAGCCGCATGAGCATTCCTGAGCTGTAGGTTTTTACGGGTTGCTCTATGAACTCACCTATATCGGCGAAATCGGCAATCGAGTCGAACCGCCTGGCCATTTCTTTTCTGGAGATTCCCAAAATTGCCCCATTCAGGTACAAGTTTTCCCGCCCGGTGAACTCTGGATCGAAGCCGGTTCCCAACTCAAGCAAGGCTGCAACACGTCCCTTCACCTGCACCGTCCCCTCGGTGGGATTTAGTGTGCTAGCAATCAATTGCAACAAGGTACTCTTGCCGCTGCCGTTGAGGCCAATGATCCCAAGTGACTCTCCCTTCTTTACCTCGAAGGAAACGTTGCGAAGCGCCCAGAACTCGCGTCCATAGGTCTTCCCGAACCGCGCAAACAGCATCAGCTTCAGCCTGTCCTGAGGCTGGGCATAAATCCTATACATCTTCCCTAACCCTGAAACACGAATGACGGTGTCAGTTGCAGGCAAAGCCGTGGCTTCTCTTTCTACCGCCTGTTCTTCCACTGCTGGAGGCACGATATCCATAAGATTTGTCACTCGCCAGGAACTCTCAAAGCAAGTGTCGACCGGGATATCTTCAGCAAATATTGGCGTTTGAGAATACTACAGCACGTCTGCAAAACCCCTCTTAGTCTTCATGAACCACATATAACCCATGAATAGAATTCCAGCGCCCAATAAAAACCAGACCCCCCAATTACCCCATTCAGGCAAGCGTCCCCAGATGAGAACTCTCCGGAGGTCCTCGACCGCTTGTGTCAGAGGGTTAATGTACAAGATTCTCCGGTAGGGTTCCCTGATAATTTCGGGAGGATAAACCACTGGGGTCAGGAAAAACAAGACTTGTACTCCGAGTCCCACTGTATACCCAATGTCCCTCATGTAGACTCCTAGTCCAGAAAATAACCAGGCAGAACCAAGAGAGAAGAACAATAGCGGCGCTAGAACCAGGGGAGCTAAAATGATAGTCCAATGAATACCACCTGTAATGAAAATGGTTCCTATCAAAAGGACTGCCAGATTCATCACTAAATGAAAAACTGAGGAACCAACCAACCCCAAAGGAAGAACTTCCAGGGGAAAGACCACTTTCTTGACGTAGTTTGGGACGTTGACTATGAGAGTTGGAGCGCGTACGACAGAATCACTGAACAAGTTGAAAGCAATCAGCCCGCAAAAAAGAACTAAAGCATACTCGGAGAGACTTCCGGTCCTTCCACCCTGCCATCTGGCCCTGAAACCTATCCCAAAGACAAATGTGTACGTGCACAACATCACCAAGGGAGTGATAAAAGACCAAAAGATGCCAAGAAAAGACCCCCGGTAACGACCTTCAATCTCGCGCCGGGTGAACTGCCTGATCAAATCTCGATGGTGCCAAAGGTTCCTTACCAACCCGATTGGGTTGAGATAATCCATCATGTTCTGGGGTAATTTGGAGCCGAATGTCGGCATATAGCAGTCGCCCAGGTAGCATTCAGAGGTTGGGACTCTAACCAAATTGTAAGCTATAGATGGTTACGATTGAAAACTTCTTCCAGAGAAGAATTTTCTCTCATGAGTCCCCATGATGCAGCCTCCAGAACATAACACCGAGCAAGGACACTTCGATTGGGACTTTGCACGGGATAAGCCGCAATACTGAAGATCTTCCCGTGTTCGGCAAACCACGTGTCAGTCCATCCGCCGTTGTCACAAATCCGGATGGGCGCTACGCTGTTAACAATACGTAGGGGCTTTTGACTAGCATTGATGGGCATGACGAGAATCTTCAGATCAACCAGAGCTTAGGCTATTTGGAACTAGAAATGACAGAAAGACAATTTTCTCTCTCACAGTCTGCATATCATAGCTAGATCATGGAGGAGAAATCAAATGGTCTGCCGAAAATGTACAGCCACGAAGGCACTGAAATCAAGGGAAGGGCACGCTGGACACTGATGAACACGGATAGACATGGATATCGCCCAAGGATTTAATGATTGCATCGTTCAACGGTGAAAACCGGAACAGAATGAACCCGACGATCGTCGTCACTTGATTCAGCGATCTTCGATAAGATAACGCCCAAAGGGGTAAAGTTCCAGATCGTGAACATTCCCGAACTCACCCGAGGTAGATCTGGTCACACAACTATTTTGGCTGCTGGAGCCGCTCATTCTATGAATTAAACCGCGATACAGCGCTGAAACCGATCTGTTCGGCAGCGTTCCGTAGCTTGAGATCATCGCAGACAAAAACGCGGCCGTGAGTTCTCTGGCCACACCATCGGAGTGCGGCAGCCAGTTGCAGTGAGTCCGCCGCTCGCAATGCCAGAGACTTTCTAGATAAGAGGTCAATTGCTATCCTTCGGATATCATCGAGAGGCAGGACTTCGTGCCAAGCCGACTGTAACCGGTCCAACCGAGTCATAGCAATTCGGACGTCTGGCTCATTCAACTCACCCAATCTCAACCCACGAGTAATGGCACTGGAGATTTCGACTACTGCCCCCCACCAGACGACTTTTCCGGGCAACTCCCTGGAAAGTCGTTGATACCTGGAGGAGTCCTTCTGATGGACACAAAGAAAAACCAGCGCACTGGAATCCCAAAACGCTAGCTCACTACCTTTCATCCCGGTCCTCACGAATCATCGCTGAAAAATCTTTCTTGACCAACCGGGTACGCGGCAACTTGTAAAAGGATGAGGAGGTGCCTCCTGGCATATCGGGGAGTTTGAGTATTCCCGACACAACTAAAAAAGCAAGCTCCGTGTCTTCATCCCCCTCCAACTCCAGTGGGACAATCTTAGCAATTGGGGTGTTCCTATCCCTAATCAAGACAGGCTCTCCCTTTCTGACGTACCTGAGATACAGGCTAAGCTGGTTCTTCAGACGCGCTACATTAACAGTCTTCATGGCTTGCTCCCGATGTGGCCATCATAGCTACATTTTGAACTGAAAGTCAACGGAACATTCCGATCCGGGTGCAGTCAAAAGCAGAATAGGAAACCGGACCC
Source organism: Terriglobia bacterium (assembly GCA_041476565.1). GTDB lineage: Bacteria > Acidobacteriota > Terriglobia > Versatilivoradales > Versatilivoraceae > DATKMG01. The sequence continues at coordinate 14,439 of JBGOTQ010000148.1, forward strand.
AATCAACCCAATGTTGAGGAGGAAGAGGGTTGCCTGTGAGCGCAAGAACCTGGAGGCTCAAGGTTTCTATCTCGCCCCGTCAGGGCTTCAATCATTCGTGTAATTTGAACCCAGGCCGACGCAGTGGCCTGTGGCCCCCGCTTGCCCGTGGGCTGGATTATCATGGCCATTCAGGCCAGTGCGTTGGGACTTTCCCTCTGTACGTCACTTTTAATTGCTGCCCTCAAACGAACCCTTAGGAATCTGCTGCCACTGAGACAAAGCAAAGGACAAACTGGACACCGATGGCGCGGATGAACACTGAAAGGGTAATCCCTCACTGCCGCAGAGGCAGGGAGGAAAACTAAAGGAACACTGATGAACACCGATAAAGACGGAAAAATAAAATTTGACGATCTGAGGAGACTACAAAACTCGTCCCGCCTAAAAGAAAAAGAAATTGCCAAGGACCTTGAGACAGGAGCAACAAGGGTTAGCCGTTGAGAATGCCCGACTTGAGTAGTTCCACCTGGATGGTCTCTACTGCCTTCTCCGGTGGCATAGGTGTAGTGAGCTGGAGATCACAAAAGATATCGGTCGTAATGTGCTCTCCCACCCAAATCGTTTCGACCCGGTCGGGGAGAACAACAGTTTCGAAAACCCCCAGGTCAGCCCGGGTCAATTCCACTGCAGTCACAATTAAGATGGCCCCTATCTCCAGCAACACGTGCGACACCTCGGCAAGGCGCCGGATGTGTTCCTCCCGGTTATTAACCGCGGCTCCCTTGATATCTGCATCGACTCCATACAACACACTTCCGATTCCCAGGAAATAGACCAGCCGGCCCTCTTCAAAGAGGCGCTTTTCCAGGGCCCGGGCAATGGGTTTTTTCCCGGAATCCTTGGGACCTGTGATCAGGATCAATGCCGACTTCTGGCCGTACTTCGTTGCACGTTCTTCGGGAGTAATCGAGCTTTTTTCCCACTTGGTATTCCGCAGAAACACCTTTTCCCGAATAGCCCGTTGCCGGTCTTCCAGGGCCTCCAGGACCGTGCCCCCGCCGGAGATCTCGTAATTGTCTACCACAACGAAGCGACTGGTCTCGGCGATCTCTCCAAGATCAAAGGCGATGGCCTTTTCCAGAATCCAGACACACTCCCCCGCCTCATTTCGCTCAATCGTCATTTTCGCCTGGGACTGCAGGTTGGAGGCATTCAATACCTTCCCTATTTCCGCCACTCGCGCCTTAACCTTGGCTGTCCCCAGCTTTAAGAGATACTCCTTGTCTTTAGTCAACGACGCCCGCCCCAACCAAAACAGGCTGGTCTTCATCCTCGAACTGACCCGAGGGGCTTGATCGCGGGTGTGCGCTGCGATTTCTCCTCGAGTGATGTAAATCTGTTCTTTTAGAGTAAACCCGCTTGGGTAACCCGCCTGAGTCGGAGCGGCAGGATGCTGATTGAAAACCTCGATCGAATTCACGGTTCCCCTTTTGCCTGAAGGGTAGAAAGTCAGTTCATCCCCTGCACTGACCTTCCCTGAAGCTACAGTGCCAGCAACAATTCTCCGATTGTCCCCATCTTGAGTGAATCTGTAGACTCCTTGAACCGGCATTCGGAACGGTTTATCTTCAGACGTCTTCTCCGGCCGGAATTGATCCAGGGCCTCGACGACTGTGGGACCCTGGTACCAAGAGGTCTTGTGAGAGGTGTGGGCAATGTTATCGCCTTCGCGTCCACTCACTGGAATGTAGACTTGCGGGAAGATCTGCAATTGCTCCATGAACGCGGCGAATTCCTTGACGATCTCGTCAAATGTAGCTCGATCGTAACCTACCAGATCCATCTTATTGACCAGCCCTACTACCTACCGAATCCCCAACAGGGACAGCATGGTTGCGTGTCTCCTGGAGTTCTCTTGAATACCCTCAGCAGCATCAATCACCAGCAGGGCCGCCTGAGCCCGTGAAGCGCCCGTCACCATATTCTTAAGAAATTCGATATGACCGGGGGCATCCAGGATCAGGTAGTTGCGCTTAGAGGTGCGAAAGAAGCAGCGGGCCGTGTCGATGGTGATGCCCTGAGATTGCTCCTCCTTCAATGCATCCAGGAGATAAGCGTATTCGAAGGGTCTTGAATTCCTCTGGCAGAATTCTCGAACCCGTTCGAGTTTGCCGGTTGGCAGCGAATCGGTATCGGTCAACAACCTGCCAATGATGGTGCTCTTGCCATGGTCAACATGGCCGACGATCACAATGGCCAGATCTTCAGGATGGAATTGTGAGGTTGAGGGGATCATTCTTCAGCAAGCCATTCGGTTCTAAAGAATTGTATAACCGGATATTATTGAGCTAACGAGAGTGCTCGTCTCACTGTCAAACCCTCTCCCCTTGTCCCCTCCCCCACGCCATCATTGTGTCGTGGGGGAGGGGATGACTTCTTTGGACCGCCTACCCCGGGTTTCACACCGGCTTCCTGCCGGTGCTCAACCCGGGGCTACTCTCTTGTACCCCTTCGGGGTATCTCCAGAGTGGGGGGGGGCGCCAGCCCCCCCCCGTAAAAATAAACAAACCGGCGGGGCGTTTACAGACCACCCCCCGCATACACAAACAGGGCACCGCCGGAGCCGTATGCGAACCCGGAAAGCC
>JBGOTQ010000149.1:0-16973 GCA_041476565.1 Terriglobia bacterium
ACAAAAGCTTTGCTAGCTTAGGGTCTCAGGCCACTGATGTCAAGTTCTGCCGCACTTTTCAGGTATTGGGCCAGCTAAAGGGGAAACTCTGATGTAACTGGCCCGCTTCCTTTTTAGACTTTGTCTCATTCTACCGGAACTTAGGGGAGCTACTTCAGATTCGTACTATTCCTCAGGATCATTGATGAGAATGCTCTCCGGGGTTCCGTTCGCCTCTTGGACTTTATTCGAGGATACTTTGAATTTTCTTGTCCCGAAGGGACACCTGGAGATTGGACGTTTGTGAAGCGGCAGCAGGCCGCTTCGTCCTTATAGAGCCCTATCAGGGCGTAGGACCTTAGCCCAGGGCGACGCCAGCGGCAGGAGCTCGGGACCACCGTCCCCGCTGCGGCCGCCCTGGGTCAGTGTTTCCACCACTTTCTACCCTCTCCCCCAACACCCTTTCGGTGTTGGGGGAGAGGGCAGGGTGAGGGGGCCGGAAGTAGCTGAATGGCAAACACACGCTTCGTGCTCACCAATATGGAAACACCAACGAAACGCCTGATTCAGGATTGGACCGGCAATGCCCCCCTCTCCCTTCCTCTCCCCCCGAATTCGCGAAAGGCAGGTCATTCGGAGGGAGAGGAGACGATATCTGCTGAAACCCTCACCCAGGGCGGCGCTCGAGGCTCCTGCCCCTCGCGCGGCCCTGGGCTACTCTCTTTCGCCCGTACCGGGCTCTTTGAGGAGGCAGTGGCATCCTGCCACTGCACCTCTCAAGAAATGTCCAATCTTCAGTTGTCCCGAAGGGACACTAGAGAGTACCCGGTGGTTACGCGCCAGTGCGTGTTACCACCGAAATTTCCCCCCGAAATTCGTTTGAACCCCGGTAGGGGTTCCAGAAATCCCGCGTCCCTGCCGGGACTCCAGGAAATTCAGGCAAACGTTAATGGACCAGTGACAGCAGACCTCGCCCGGTGAGGTGGACTGGGTGCTTTTGTTACAGGCTACTCTCCGCCTGAAGGTTCCACAAGCCTTCAGCTCTGGGACCTGTCGCACTTTGAATTGCACCCTTATTAACTCTCGCAGTTTGGAAGAAACTCGACCTATGATAGGATGGCGGGCAATTGAAGTCTATCCAGGAGACACCTGACCCCTCACACAAATGATCTGGGTCTACAACCTTTGGATTATTTTGCTAGCCGTGGTGGTGGCCGGTGGAACAACCTATTATTTGATCGCCATTTCTTCGGTCCGCAGGTTCTTCCGAATTCACGCCCTGAATTCCAATCTTTCAGACAGATACCCACCCGTCAGTTTGTTGAAACCTCTTTGTGGGCTCGATCCAGGACTGGAGCCAAACCTGGAGAGTTTTTTCCAGCAGGACTATCCAGCCTTTGAAATCCTGATGGCGGTTCGCGACGCGGGAGATCCGGCTGCCGAGGTAGCGCGCCGGATGATGGTTTGCTACCCCGGAGTCTCCGCTCAATTGCTGGTTGCGGGCAAGTCCCCTTACCCGAATGCCAAGGTACACAGTTTGGAAAAGATGGGGCAGGCAGCCCGGAATGAATTGCTTGTGATCACAGACAGCGATGTCTCGGTCGGGCGAGGCTACTTGAAAGCCCTGGCCAAGGCTTTCGAAGTGCAGGAGGTCGGCGCTGTGACCAACCTTTACCGGGGCGTGCCAGGAATGGAGTTCTGGTCAAAGCTCGAAGCCCTGGGAATGAGCACCGAGTTCATGGCAGGAGTGATTGTGGCTGAACGCGTGGAAGGAATGAGGTTTATGCTGGGCCCCTCCATGGCGATTCGGAGTCGCTGTCTTGAGGCCATCGGTGGCTTCAGGACCTTGGCTGACTACTTGGCCGACGATTTTGTGTTGGGAGAAATGGTCTCTGTTTCGGGCTTCAGAGTCGTGCTATCGCACTACGTGATCGATCATCATGCCTATTCGAGCGGTTTTCTCCAGAGCTTCAAGCACCGTCTCAGATGGAACCGCAGTTCGCGCTTTTCCCGGCCAATCGGGTATTTCGGGCAAGGATTTACCTACGGTCTTCCCTGGGCTGTTGCGTTGAGTCTATCGAACCCATCCCTGTGGACAGCGTCGGTTATGTGTGTGGTACTCACGCTCCGCCTCAGCCTGGCGTGGTTCCTTGGAAGCAGTGGACTCAAAGATCCGGAGGTCGCTCGAAACCTCTGGCTCGTGCCGGTTCAGGATGTGCTCAGTTTTCTGACCTGGGTTGGCGGTTTTCTGGGGCGGGAAATTATTTGGCGCAATCAGCGTTACCGCCTGCTGGAGGGGGGAAGGTTCACCTCCGCATAGACGCACCTCCGCATTTTCTACGGTCAGGGATACGGTCTTGATCCTCCACAAAGGGACAGAATCGTCTTCAAGAGGGGGCTTTGAAGCCGAATCTAATGACAAGACTTGACCCCATTTCCCCCCATTCGACTCATATCATTTCAAGGCTCGGAAAGTAATGTCGAAAGTTCAGATCCAAGCTCTCTTGATCTTTCCTCTCCCATTTCTTCCAGACCCCTCGACAACGCGCCGGATTAGCCCCAGAGGCACGCGGTCAAGGCTGGGGTTTTCCTCTCGACACAATGAAACCACGTAACTGCTCCTTTCTTGAGTCCTTTGAAATGGTGTGGTCAATCAAGGTCTTGATTTCCCTAACATCTTTTGGTTCGGCACTGTACTGCCCGATAATATAGACCCTTATGCTTTCCGTCCAATTAGTGTCTAGTTGGCGAAGACCATACTGCAAGTTGTAGCGTTTTGCTTTTTCCGCTTCATGTTTGATTGCCTGCTCGTATTCCTGACGCAACTTGGGGTCTTTGATGTACCTTGGATCTACTCCAGACATAAGTCCTGCCGCCGGAGGGGGAGCCACATTTACCAAAGGCACATCGTTCGGGTTGAATGCCGGATCTTCATTCCTATCGATCAGGTCGATCGCCTTGAGCCAAAACTCTAGTCTTTCCCGGCGCCAGCTTCTCCATTCTGGATCCTCTTTGGGGGCCTCCGGCAAAGAATTAATTTCCGTACCAATTTGCTCGAACAGCTCTAATGAAGGGGAAGCCCCCGCAGTATCAAGATTGCGAGCAACTGCTTCATACTTCTCCTTCATGGTTTGTGACTTCTCCTCGGTCGAGACCTCACGCTGAAACGGGTTGGCCAGGAACGAAGAATGAGCGAAAAATAAGAGTAGTAAAGCATTCAGTCTGATGAGGGGTCTCATGATAAATATCCTTTCAGTAGGAGGTGGTGGGATCATTCAAGTATCTGGTCACGATTGTTCCCCCCTTGCTGGCTGTTAATTTTCCCGTAGAATCAGTAACAAAACGCTCAAGAACAACTGCGAACTGTTTTCCCACCCCTGCTGTTCCTACTCGGAACTGCCAGGGAATGTTCCAAGTGAACACCCCGTCGGCGTATGGAGTTGCAGTATAAGGACCGGCTGAAGCCTGATCGATACCATTCATCATAGATCCCTTGCCAACAATCACAGAACCAACCGTTATCCAGTTGAACCATCTGGGATGGATGTATCCATTGAGAAAAGAAAAATACCCCGTGCCGACTCCCGCTATCTCAGTCTCGATAACCGAAATGTATTGAAACGAAACGTCACTAGGCTGTATGTATGGTCTTCCTCTGAATCCGCATGATACCGTGCCTTGAATATGCCAAATATCAGTTCCAGGTTCCCGTTCAATGATCACTGCTGTCGGCTCGACAACAGTGAAGGTCACTGTGTTAGGTGCCGTCGGAGAATTCGCCCTGACCGTAGAAGTTGACGCTCTATCATGGGCAGTGAAAGTCACAGGGTTACCTGTTGTAGCGCTGAGTCTTCCGTTGCCTGTAAGTGTCCAAGAGACAGGGCTAACCGATGTTGGTTGTAGCGTCAATGTAACCTGCTCGCCGACGCCAAGTTTCTTCCGTGTTCTATCCGTGGGACTTGTGGCGACTGTTTGCGTGGACACCATGGTGGATACACCGACGACGAACTCGGTGCATCGTAAAGGACCCACCCCATGACAATACAATGTACTCTGTGGAAACTTTGGACGGTGTAGGTTCCCAGGTCAGTCGCATCGAAGGACAGTGAAAGGTCAGCACGAACCGTATTGACTCCCCATTTGTAATTACCGTAACCGGTGGAAGCCGTGCGCCCCTTAGGGCTTGTCAGAGTGGTCTTAACATAAGCGTCGTGGGTCATAGAATATCCAGGAGGTGGCGTGCCGTCAGTCACTCCCCACCCATAAATGGTTCCGTCGCTCCCCACGGAACTACCGGAGGACCAAGCGTACCCGTAGCAGGACGCCGCTACACCGAACGTAAATACCAGCAATGAAGCCACAACCCAGAGCATGTCAGGTCGTCTCTGAATTGGAACTTGCTTGTTCAAATCATGCTTACCGGCATTGTACATTTTCCGCGCTCCTTATCTTGTTCAGCTTTCATCTTGCATTAAGAATTACCTTCACATTTGCCATAGTTCGAATTCGCGAAACCACGGATGACTCGAATTCGTTCTTCAAGCTTCATTTGTCCGGAATATACTTCATACCCCGCATGCGGCCGGACCGGCAGGCAGGAATCATTCGGCCTCACAGAGTCCAGCCCTCCGAAACTCCGTATTCAAGAGAGTGCCCTCGACCATTCCAGCTCACCACGGGGGATGAAAATGGTAGGGCGCGGTGGCCCCACCGCGCCGCTTTTCAGAAGTGCGGACGGCTGGGGCCAGCCGTCCCTACCAAAACCACATTTTCATGAAAGTGCCCCATGACCTTTTCAGGTCAACACGGTCGATGAAAACAATGGAGGGCCGAGTTCCACGAGGCCGAATAAGTGGACAAGAACGAACGGCCTCACAGAGTTCGGCCCTCCACAACCCCATTTTCTTAGAAGAGAATTTCCTCTCACACCCCCGCGATTTGTATCTGCATTAGCTGTTCCACATAGAGAGCTAGGTGCTGAGCGCACCGGCGGGAACGACGACGCAGTTCGAAGAGTCCGGGGAGCCAACCAGGATGAAGTGCAGCCTCGACCACGAGTTTGCCGATCCTCAGGTTTCCGCTGCGGCCCCGAAAGCGATTGAGATCCAGCGGCAAGTCTTCATCCAGCCGGTCGCTGATTGAGCGGACGACCAAAAAAGGAACCTTATACTGGGTACATGCAGCGGCAACGGCCGCAGATTCCATATCCACGCAGGCGACTGTACCTGTGGCGAGTTGGAGGGCCAGCCGTTGCTTGTCTGCCGCTCGAAATAGTATCTCGTCCTGAGTGATGACCGTGCCGGTGTGGGCTCCAACTCCGTCCAGTTTGATCTGTGCTGCTGCCGCCAAGAGGGCGGGGGAGGGTTCGAAGGAATGGGTCCCCTGCACTTCCTTTCCAATCACCAGATCGCCCACTTGAAGCACAGGTGAAAGAGCACCAGCCATTCCAACATGGATCACTGCTCGTACAGATTTTTGGTCGAAAAGCTGACGGACTGCGCGGTCCGCATTGCGCTGACCCATTCCGGTTTCAACCAGCAGCAGGTGAGAGGAGGAGTGCCGACGTAGAGGGGCCATTTCGCGTTTCATGGCTGCAACCACGGCCCAAAGCACGCTTCGCTTCTCGTCGAGGGCAGAATTAGACGTACCCATGCTGTTTAAACCAGTTGACTGCGCGCCCCAGGGCGTCCTCGACCGGACTCTGTGGCAAGCCCAGCTCCCGCCGAGCCTTGCTGCTATCGAACCACATCTTGTGACGAGACATGCGGACTCCTTCCAGAGGAGCCAGTGGCTCACGGTTGCAAAGGCGGCCAGTCCAGAAATTCTCCAGCCGGGCGAAAGTTAACGCGAACCAAAAGGGAACCCGGAGGGTGTGGGAGGGGATCCCTGTCAGATTGGAAAGTCGTGCAAAAATCTCTTTGAGCAAGAGATTCTGGTTTCCCAGAATATACTTCTCACCGACCCGGCCGCGCTCAGCGGCAAACAAATGGCCTTCCGCCACGTCCCGCACATCGACGAGATTCATTCCGGTTTCCACGTAGCCGAACATTCGGCCCCGCAGGAAATCCACGATGATTTTGCCTGTTGGGGTGGGCTTGATATCGCCCTCACCGACTGGAGTACTTGGGTTAACAATGATCACTGGCAAGCCTTTTTCAATCCAGCGTTCTGCCTCCCGCTCGGCCTGGAATTTGGAACGCTTGTAGGGGCCGATCATCTTGTCAATTGAGGTAGGAGTCTCCTCGTTGGCAGGCCTGTCTTCAGGATTCATGCCCAGGCAGCCAACCGTGCTGGTGTAAACCACACGTTCGACTCCCAGAGTATGGGCGGCCTCCAGCACATTACGAGTCCCATCCACATTAATGGCTTCCATTTGCTCCGGGTTGGGGCACCAGAGTCGGTAATCAGCCGCACAGTGATAAACGGTACGGCATCCTTTCATGGCTGAGTGGATGCTTGGGGGATCCAGCAAGTCGCCCTTGAGAATGTGGACAGGAATATCAGAGAGATTTTGCAGCTGGCTGGAGGGTCGTACCAGGCAAACAACCTCTGCACCGCGCTGGACCAACAGGCGGGCTAAGTGGGACCCCACGAAACCTGTGGCGCCGGTCAGGAAAACCTTCATCTTCAGCCCAGCAGATTCCACGCCGCCATACGTAACAGGTCGCGCGGATTCCTTTTGAGTTCCAAGACAGCCGAGGCCTCAAAGCCGCTGTGCATCAGGCAGTTCTGGCACAACCGGTCCTGTCGTGATTCCCAATACTCCCAATCGACCCCGTTCCAAAATTCTTCCCAAGTTTCGAAGAAGTGCTTCCCGATCAAATAGCAAGGACCCTTCCAGCCACGCGGAGTTAATGTGACGGTACTCCAGGGCGAACAGTTATAGTTGCGCAGTCCTGCGGCAAACTCAAGGTACATGGGGGTGGAACTCAAGCAATATCGCCGGGAAAGCTCCAAAACCCGCTTGAACTTCTCGTGAATTTCCTGCCGGGCCATGAAAATATTGCGCTCGACTGTTTCATAGTGGTATCCCGGCGCAATCAGGATTCCATCCACGCCCAAAGCCGTCACCGTTTCGCACATTTCCTCGATCTCCCGGACCTCGGTGTCCTTAAAGATCGTCGCATTAGTTGTGACGTGGTATCCCAGGTGCTTGCCCTCTTTAATCATAGCCAATGCTTTGTCAAAAACCCCTTTGCGGTCACAGACCAGATCGTGAGTTGACTTCATGCCATCCAGATGGATGTTGAGGGTCAGGCGTTTGTGGGGCGGGATCCTGCCGTAAACCTTTGAATCGAGCAGCAGGGCATTGGTGCAGAGGTAAATGTGACGCTTGCGCGCAATAATCCCATCGACCAAAGGCTTCAGTTCCGGATAGAGCGTCGGCTCGCCGCCGCAAAGCGAAACGACCGGCGCTCCACAACGATCGACCGCTTCCAGGCACCGGTCCAGGGGCAGGCGGTCTTCCAATTTTCCCGTGTGTCGTTCGGTGGAGCAACCCAGGCAGGCTAGATTACAGGTGTAGAGCGACTCCAGCATCAACACCATGGGAAAACGGCGGTTTCCTTTCAGCGCATTGCGCACCTGATGCTTGATAGAGTCGGTGGTTAAGTGCAAAGGAAATCGCATAATGCAGAATCTCCGTTTAGATCTATTTTCCGGAGCCATTCCCGCCTGATCTTAAGACGCTCTGATGGCCCACGTGGTGAAGGTACCGCCCTAGGGCCTGGACCGGGAAATAGCTCGCATAAAGGTGGTAACGAAGATAAAACACTTTGGGGAACCCTGTGGCTGTCCAGAATTCATCATCCCAAGACCCATCTTCTCGCTGGGTTCTTGTCAAATATTCAATGCCTTGATGGAGGTTGAGACTACCGAAATCCCCCGTCGACATCAGCCCCATCAAGGCCCAGGCTGTTTGGGAAGGAGTACTGCCACCTTTTCCTTTTTCATTGGGGTCTTCATAACTCCGGAGCGATTCTCCCCACCCTCCGTCCGCGTTTTGGATAAACCGCAACCACGCAGCAGCTTTCTGGAGACGGGGTTGCTGCATGTTTTCCCCGATGCATTCCAGCCCTCGCAAAGCCAGCCAGGTTCCATAAATATAATTGCACCCCCATCGCCCGAACCAGGTGCCGTCGGGTTCCTGCTCACTGTAAAGAAAGTCGATGGCCCTGCGGACTTTTGCATCGTTCCTTCGGAATCCCAGGATGGCCAACGTCTCCAGTCCCCTTCCCACAATGTCACTAGTGCTGGGATCGATCATCGCGTTGTGGTCGGCAAAGGGGATCTGAGTGAGGAACTGGCGGTTGCAGTTCCGGTCAAAGGAGGCCCAGCCTCCATCGTCATTCTGCATGGTTAAAACCCAGTTGAGGGCCCGTTCCATGGCCTGATTCTTTTCACGCTCCTGGGCTTCCTTTGGGAAGACCATGCCGGCCAGGGCCGTAAGCACCTGAAAGGTGTCATCCACATCAGGATACAGCTCGTTGGCGTATTCGAAGTACCAGCCCCCCGGTTCTCCCCGCGGATTCTTAATCTTCCAATCTCCAGCAGTGCGGACCTCTTTGGACAAAAGCCATTCGGCTGCCTTCCCGAGTGAAGCGTGACTGGGCTCAAGTCCTGACTCCGCAAGAGCAACCATAGTCAAGGCTGTATCCCAAACCGGAGAAAAACACGGGGCCACCCGTAGGGTTTCCCTCTCTTCAATTTCCAGCCCTTCCAACTCCTTGATTTGGGATTGCATGACCGGGTGATCCAGCGGATAACCCAGGCAGCGAAGAGCAATGATCGAGTTGATGATAGGCGGAAAAATAGCTCCAATACCGTTGCTTTTCTCGAAGTGCTCGATCATCCATTTCCGGCAGGCTACCAGGGCCCACTCTCGCCAGGGACGAATCCGGTGCCTCTCCAGAAATCGAAGCAAAATGTCAATACTCCTGAAGAAGTTGCACCAGAATCGCGACCGTGAGCTATAGCGATGGGGAGCATCAGTCCACAATTCCGAAATCTGTGCCTGCTCGGGGACGGGACAATACGGTTTACTGGCCCAGATGATGGCGAGGGGGACGACAATCCCGCGCGACCAGGACGACATCTCATAGAGGTTGACTGGCAACCATTTGGGCAGCAGGATTAATTCAGGGGGGACAGCAGGACAACGTTCCCAAGGAATCTGGCCGAAAATGGCGAGGTAGAGACGGGTAAAACTGTTTGTGGCCGACAAACCTCCCAATTCACGGATCACCCGACGCGCTTTTTGCAGGGTGGGAGCATTCATGTCATGGCCCAACAGTTTGAGGACGAAATAGGCTTTAACCGATGCGCTAACTTCAGGGGGCCCACCCGGGTAACTAGCCCAACCGCCCTCCGGCAATGCTTTTTCAAGCAGGTAGTTGGCAGCCTTGCGAACTCGGTCCTCGCCAGCTCGGCCAATGAAGTACATCGTCAGAATGTACTCAGACTCCAGAATAGTGTCTCCCTCAAGTTCTCCGCGCCAGTGGCCGTCTTCTCCCTGCAGTGACAGTAGATACTCGCGCCCACTTGCCAAGGCTTGCTGTACTGCATTGGACCCCACGCGAACTACCGCTGCTTGCTCAGTTTGCATCGCAAATTGAATTCCCGCTTTCGTCAAGAGTATTCACCCTCGCTCAGTAGATCGCCTCGGTTGAATCAATCTCCCGGGTTTATTTCGCACCATTATGACGGCTCTGCTGGCACAGTGTCAACGCTCCTTTATTGGAGGACGGTGCTTTACACGCCTCGGCAGGTATGGTAGGTTTGATGCTTTGTTGCGGAGGCGCGATCTCATTTAATGTAAGGAGGCAGCAGCTGATGGTGATCGAGACAAAAGGGAAGTCGGATGTTAAAGATTTGAACTTGGCCGAAAAAGGTAGGAAACGAATTGAATGGGCAGAGCGTTCCATGCCGGTCCTTGGCCTGATTCGCAGACGATTCCTGGCTGAGAAGCCCCTGAAAGGGTTGAGGCTGTCGGCATGTCTGCACGTCACCACGGAGACTGCCAACCTGATCACCACCTTACGGGACGGAGGTGCAGAAGTCGTTTTGTGCGCCTCTAATCCGCTCAGTACACAGGATGATGTAGCGGCTTCTCTGGTGAAGGACTTCGGGATCCCGGTCTTTGCGATCAAAGGCGAAGACAATCCGACTTACTATAGTCATATTACAGGTGCGTTGGACCATCACCCTCACATCACCATGGATGACGGTGCTGACCTGGTTTCGACACTGCATTCCTCCCGCACTGATCTGCTCGGGGATGTCATGGGAGGAACCGAAGAAACGACAACCGGCGTCATCCGGTTGCGAAGCATGGCCCGTGACGGTGTCCTGAAATTCCCCGTGATTTCGGTCAATGACGCCGATACCAAACATCTTTTTGACAATCGTTACGGCACCGGACAATCCACTGTGGACGGCATCATCCGTGCTACCAACCTGCTTTTTGCCGGGCTGAATGTTGTGGTTGCCGGTTACGGTTGGTGCGGGCGCGGCGTCGCCAGTCGGGCGCGTGGCTTGGGGGCCAAGGTCATCGTAACCGAGGTAGACCCGACCAAGGCTCTGGAGGCCGTCATGGACGGCTACCAGGTAATGAGCATGTCAGATGCTGCTCGGGTAGGCGATGTGTTTGTCACGGTCACGGGAAACAAAAAGGTAATCCGGAAGGAGCACTTCGAAGTCATGAAGGACGGAGCGGTGGTCTGTAATTCAGGTCATTTTAACGTGGAGATCGATATTCCTGCTTTGGAAAGCCTTTCCAAGAGCCATCGAGAGGCTCGAGAATTCGTGGAAGGATACCTGCTGACAGATGACCGGAAGATCTTCCTGCTGGGGGAGGGAAGACTCATCAACCTGACTAGCGCTGAAGGTCATCCAGCTTCGGTGATGGATATGAGCTTTGCCAACCAGGCTCTCTCAGCCGAGTACCTGTTTAAGAACCACCAGAATCTTGAGAAGAAGGTCTATGCTGTTCCACCCGAGATCGACCGGGAAATTGCGCGGCTCAAATTGGTGGCAATGGGAGTGACGATTGATTCATTGACCCCGGAGCAGACCCGGTACCTCGAGTCCTGGTCGGAAGGAACGTAACGAGAAGCGAGGCCTGAGCGTCGAAAAAGTGGATCAGCAGGAAGTGAATAAGCTAGCTTTCTATGTGTGGTTTTCGGTTCTCGATCCTCGGCTAGCACACTCAGGTCTCGATGTTGAATAAGAGGTACACGCCTCCGGCGCCAAAGATGAGATTTGGGGCCCATGCCGCCAGGAATGGAACCAATTTCCCGGCCCCTCCCACCTGTTCAAAGAACCCCAGAGTCAACCAGTATCCGATCCCAATCATGATGCTCAAACCGATTCCGTACAGAGACCCATGGCGGCCGGTGGAGAAGGAAAAGGGGATAGCAATTGTACACATGATCAAACTCACAAAAGGGAAAGAGAGTTTCTTGTGTAGAGCCACGCTCAACTTCACCACGTCAAAACCGCTTCGCTCAAGATCCTGGATGTAACTGCGGAGTTCCCGATAATCCATTTGTGAAGAAGCCTTCACCTCCTTCTTGAAATACTGGGGGCTTTCACTGAATTCGAAAAAACTCTCCCGTTTAAATTCACGAAAGCTGACCTCCATGGGGTGAACCACATCGAAATTGCGGACCCAGCCATTCTCCAGGAACCAGGCCTGTTTCTCTGTGTCCCAAGTCGCCCTGCTGGCGTAAATCCGACGCTTGATCTCAAAATTCTTCGAATCGAGTTCGTAGATTGTGAGCTGGCCGAAAAGGTTCCGGTCTTCATCGAACAAGTTATAATTGAAAACTTGATTGTGTTCTCCCATCATCCACTTGCGGTCAGGTCGTCGAAAAGTTTGAGGACTTCGCCCTTTGATGACCGCTCGGAGAGCATCCTGCTTCTGGTTACTGATGGGCAGCAGATACTCCTGCAATGCAAAACAAAAACCACTGATCAAAACAGCCAAGACCAGAATGAGGCAGACAGGCGGTAGAGACTGACGCCAGTGGCCTTGACCGCAATCACCTGGGAGGTCCGTGTCAACACACTGAAGTTGACCAGGATCCCGACGAGGACACTCAAGGGGATCATGTAGTAAATAATCTGGGGAAGCAGGTAGCGGAAATAGTTGATGACGATGACCGCAGGAATTCTGTTTTCGACAATATCGTTGAGCAGTTCAAAGAAAGTGAAAACAACAAATATCACCACGAAGGCACCCAGTACCAAGGCAAAGTACAGGAAGAAGCCTTTAGCTACATACTTGTCGAGAATTAGAGGAAGAGCGGTGCGAATCCCTTGCTGGCTTCTGCGCAAATTCCCTATGAAATTGCTCAGTCTTGACGTCTTTTCACCAAGATTTAACCCCTGCCAGAACCAATTGGACAGCTTATAACTGCCGTGTTGCAGAATGCGCGATCCACGAGTCTGCTGCTCAGAGGTGAGTAGCAACCCGATTCCGAGTGCCAGAAAAACAGCATTGGCCAACCAGGGGCCCAAGTAGGCCGGAATCCGCCCGTTTTTGGCAAAGTTGATTCCCTGAAACAAAACCAGATAGTAAATCAAAAAGATAACCAGGCTCATGATGAACCCATACGATTTGCCACCCCGCTTGCTGATGACTCCCAGGGGGATCCCGACCAGGGCAAAAACAAAGATCGAGCATGGCAATGCCAAGCGACGGCTGACCTCAACCACTCTCTCTCGGCGGTCTTTGGCCGAAAGAGCTACCCCTTCATAGGAGTCCGCTCTTAGCTGGCGCCAGAGCTCAAGGACGTTCATCTCCGGGGCCTTCTTCGCTGGAGTTTCATCCAGCATGTCGCTGCCCAACACAATGGGGATTTCAGTCTGGTTAAACGTGACGAGTTTGTAGCTTCTAGGGGTCTTACTTTCGACCGAGTGTGTGGAGCCATCGCTCAATTCCAATTGAAGCTTTCTCTCCACCGGATCGTTGATCAAACGACCCTGGTGAGCCAACGTAATTTTCGGCTGGTCTCGGTTCGCAATGTCGGCCAAGAAGATGCCGCGCCAGTCGTCTCTGTCAGAAGAAACATCCATAATGTAAAGGACCTGGTCTGTGAATTCCTCTTCAAAGACCCTGGGTTTCATCTCGGTACTGATCGACTTCAACATGACCTTGTAACTCAATAACTTGAACTGATAGTTGCAGAAGGGTTCCAAAAAGGTAGAGTTCATTACGGCTGCTACCCAAGCCAGGGTCGAGAAGACGAGGACCGGGGCGAGCAGGTTCTTGATCCCCACGCCACAAGAGCGGATGGCAGTAATTTCACTGTCAGCCGACAGTCGGCCAAAACAAACCAGAATGGCTAAAAGCACTGACATCGGGATGGAGAAAGTGAAGATCACGGGCATGATGTAGCCGAAGATCAGCGCAACCTCTTTCAAGGACACGTCTTTCTGCACCAGGAGTTCCAGGGGTTTACCCGCCGCACGAGTAATCAGCACGAAGCTGAACACAAGGAGGCCGAGCATGAATGGGCCGACAATTTCGAAAAAGATGTAACGTCTCAGGATTCTCATTGCAGATATTCGGAACCGGAGCCAACCGTGTCGATAATAACACGAGTTCTAAGAAACAAGCCGGCTGAAAGCCTGATTCATCCTCGAATGTTCGTCAGTGCTTCGTTAGTACTGGCCATCGTCACTCTGAGGGCTTGTTACTTGACGGCGCGCAAAGCCATTCAGTTCGTTCCAATAGAAGCATCATGTTTCGATTAAATAGTTGATGGAGCACCAGCAGCTTCTAACTTTCTTTTGCTGAGGTGTGGCTTCAGAAGGGAATTCGGACGCCCGAAACTGCCAGGCCTCCCAGTGCCGAGGGACCTTCAAACTCCTTAAGCAAGCAAATACCATTGTAGATGCAACGTCTGATAAGATATATTATGTAAACTAACGTCAGGGCAGATATCTAGGGGGAGCCCACAGGCTCCCCTTTACGAGTCTTAACCACTCCTCCTTCAATTTAAGTTGAGGGTCGGTTGGCCGGCTGGCCGCCCCTCCTTTCTGGAAAGCAAGGACGAATCTCCCAGCGGGTTGAGTTCCTTCAAGTGCAGACCTAATGCGATCTCAATCACTTGTGAAATCTGCCCGACAAAATGAAACGACAGGTCCTCGGTGATTTCAATCGGGATATCCTCCAGGACGTGCTTCTCATTTTCCTTCGGCAAGATCACTTCCTTGAGTCCCAAGCGATGTGCTGCCAGGACCTTTTCCTT
Organism: Terriglobia bacterium; assembly: GCA_041476565.1. Classification (GTDB taxonomy): domain Bacteria; phylum Acidobacteriota; class Terriglobia; order Versatilivoradales; family Versatilivoraceae; genus DATKMG01. The sequence goes on from JBGOTQ010000149.1 coordinate 14,235, forward strand.
AATGCCACCCACCGGAAGCACCTTGCCGGTCAAGGTGACCTCACCTGTCATGGCAAGCCTGGGGCGCACGGGCTTGCCTGTCAGCAGCGAAACTAATGTCGTCACCATGGTGATACCGGCGGAAGGACCGTCCTTCGGAATGGCCCCAGCCGGTACGTGAATGTGGATGTCGCTTTCGTCAATCAGCTCATCATCGATGCCCAGTTCCCGGGTATGAGCGCGCACCCAGCTGAAGGATGCCTTGACTGATTCCTGCATGACGCTTCCCAGTTGCCCGGTCATGGTGATTTCCCGCTTCCCCTTCATCCGGCTGGCCTCGACGAATAAGATATCCCCTCCTGCCGGGGTCCAGGCCAAGCCAATCGCCACTCCAGGGACAGACGCCCGCTCCTCGATTTCCGTTTCGAGTATGACTCTGGGGACACCCAACAGGTCCTGCAAGTCATCGGGGTGAACGGTCTGCAGAGATTGCTCCCCTTCGACCAGCTGCCGGGCGCGCTTTCGGCAGATCCTGGAAAGTTCCCGCTCGAGGTTTCGCAGTCCGGCCTCCCGAGTATACTGCCGGATGACATGTCGCACGGCTTCGGGCGCGATACTGAGGTGAACGCCAATGCTCACACCATTTTCTTCTGCCTGTCGAGGGATCAGGTACTTCTCAGCAATCTTGAGCTTCTCCTCTTCTGTATACCCATGGAGCTCGATGACCTCCATACGGTCCAGCAGAGCTGGCGGTATGGTATCGTGCACATTGGCCGTGGTGATGAACAGCACCTTTGACAGATCAAAAGGGACATCCAGGTAATGGTCCCTAAAGCTATGATTCTGCATAGGATCTAGCACTTCAAGTAAAGCCGCGGCCGGGTCGCCGCGAAAATCGGTCCCGATTTTGTCCACCTCGTCCAACATAAAAACCGGGTTGCGTTCCCCAGCTCTCCGAATTCCCTGGATAATCTGACCTGGCAAAGACCCAATGTAAGTCCTCCGATGTCCTCGGATCTCGGCTTCATCCCTAATGCCACCCAAAGAAATACGGGCAAACTTGCGTCCCAGGGAGTCCGCGATTGACTTGCCCAGAGAGGTTTTCCCGACTCCTGGCGGCCCGACAAAACAAAGGATAGGGGCCTTCCCGTCTGACTTGAGCTTGAGGACAGCCAGGTACTCCAGAATCCGTTGTTTGATCTTCTTCAGGCCGTAGTGGTCGCGATCCAGAATCTCCCGGGCGTGTTCGAGGTCGATTTCAGCCTGAGCCACTTTGTTCCAGGGGAGCGAAACCAGCCAGTCGAGATAGGTCCTCGATACCGTGTACTCTGCCGAAGCCGATGACATTCGGGATAGTCGTTTCAGTTCCCGTAACGCCTCAGCCTTGGCTTCCTCGGCCATGTTGGCATCTTCAATAGCTTTCTGTAAGTCTTCCATCTCCTTGATGGAGTCTTCCCCTTCACCGAGCTCTTTCTGGATCGCCTTGAGCTGCTCGCGCAGATAATATTCCCTCTGATTTTTCCCCACCTCATCGTGAACCTGAGTCTGGATCTTACTTTTCAGTTCCAGGATCTCCACCTCACGTGTCAGCTCTATATTGAGCTTTTCCATACGTTTCCATACATCCAGGGTTTCCAGGTAGTCCTGTCGCTGTAAGAGACTTAAGGAGGGGGTGACGGTGGCGATCAGGTCGACCAGGTTGCTGGGATTCTCCAAGCCCTCAGCAACTCCCATCAGGTCAGAAGACAGGTTTGGAGACAAAGAGATCATCTGTTGGAAGAGGGTCATAAGACTGCGCCGCAGTGCTTCCACCTTGGAGGATTCCTGAGTCGGAGGAACATCCTCCAGATAAGTCACTCGAGCCTCCAGGTAGGGCTTGTTTTGAACAATCTCCTGGATTTTGAAGCGCTTCAGGCCCTGTACTACAACCACTAAGCTCTGATCCTTGGCTCGCATTTGTTTGGAGGCCACTGCCAGAGTCCCGACAGCATGGAGATCTATTTCCTGTGGCTCATCGATTTCAGGGTCGCGCTGCGCAACGATTCCCAAGAACCGGTTCTCCATTGAGTTGATATGATCTAACAGGCGAACCGAGCTCTCCCTCCCCACTGTCAAAGGCAGTACAGTCAACGGAAAAACCACCACATTCCGTACAGGCAATAACGGTATGGTTTCGGGAAGCTTTTCAGAGTTCACCACTCGATCCGGGATAAAGGGATAGCTATCCGTTTCTTTCATTTTACTGAATCCTTTCTCATTCATGGGCACCCTTTGAGATGCCTCTCCTGATAATCTTACCTCGCCGGTACTATTATACCCATTCTCATATAAAACCTGAGTGGCGACTTGTCAAGATGAGCGCTTAAGATAGTTTTGTCTTGACAAATCTCAAGGAGGCGGATATACCTATAGATCCAAATTAGCACTCCCCTAGAGTGAGTGCTAATTGTTTTCTACAACCCATTCAAAAACAAGGAGAAATTCTATGAAGCTTAGACCTCTGCATGATCGCATCCTGGTAAGACGACTGGAAGCGGAAGAATCGGTCAAGGGAGGCATTATCATTCCGGATACCGCTAAAGAAAAGCCCCAGGAAGGCGTGGTGATCGCGGTCGGTAATGGAAAAATCCTCGAGAATGGGACTCGCTTGGAAATGAGCGTTAATGAAGGGGACCACATTCTCTTTGGAAAGTATTCCGGGACCGAAGTCAAGATAGAGGGAGAAGAGTTGCTCATCCTGAAAGAAGACGATGTCCTGGC
>JBGOTQ010000150.1:0-16872 GCA_041476565.1 Terriglobia bacterium
AAAAACTGCAGGTTGTTGCATTCCACAATGACCAACTGGTCAACGGTCTCCCCAGGCTCGGACGAGAGGCTGAATACAAAAAGCTTCTCGTTTTCAGTGAAGATGGAGACTGAAGTGGCCTTATTTGCGACCAACGGCGTGACAATGCCGATGGTCCCGTTTGACTCCCCATGAAAAGACTTGGGATCAGTGACCACAAAGTCGGTGATTTTCCAGCCCTCAGGCAAGCGGAAAGTGGTGCCGACCCCAACCGCGGTGACGACCTGATAGACTTTACTGGCGTTCTCACCATCGAAGTTGCAGGTCAAGGTGCGGGGATGGGCTGCCAGGAGAGAGTGGACCGGTAGCAAGGCCAGTATAAGAATCTGAAAAAGGCGAGTCATTGTTCCTCCTTGAATATGCTTTGGCGGTACTCGATCAGGATCAGGCCATGAGGATTGCGCAGGGAGCGCTTGATCGGCCTGATGAGCAGAACGGCCAGAAACTGGCCATCCTCCAGGACTTCGTTGGTCTGAGACACGGCTTTGGCCTGGAAGTAAGCCTGGACCTTGAGAAGTGGCTGGCTCTCTGTGATGAGAAGGCTCCGGATCTCGGCCAGCCCCTGGGCATTGCGGCCAATGAGCTCGGAACGATGAGCCAGGCTGATGGCTTCCCTCACCTGCACCAGGGCATCAGGAGTGGCCCATTTCACGATGGACTCCAGGTTAGTCTTAACCGTGAATCGGTTGTAGGTGAACAGCTCCCGCAGGAAGTCCTCGCAGAACTTGCGAACCTCAACCGGAGAGCGCAGCTCGCCAGCAGCATCGACCACGCTGTAGTCCACCGGAATGGCATCGCCCGTCACCTGGTTGATCACAATGGGGACAACCCGTTCGGTGCGACCCTCGAGGATCTTGACCATTAACACCCCACCCAGAAGCAGCGAAGTAAGAAACAGCACCAGGGCGATCAGCTTTAACCAGGTATTGACAAAGGCCAGGTTGCCGCTCGAACGGATGAAGTCATCTGTGGAGCAAGACACAATGCCTCCTACTTCAGAATCAAAGATGGAAATAAGAACATTGAATACCCTCCGTTTGTGGCAGTGCCTCGATCCCCCGCCTCACTGAGGGCTTCACCCCTTTTCCATTTGGGCCATTGGTTCCGAGGATAAGTTGCTGTCAATGGTCCGTGATAACTCATTTCCTTCCCAGGGCTGCCCGAGCGGTGGAACTCAGCTTACCTGCAACGGTTCTGGCAGCGCTGGCTGCTGCTGCGACTGTGGCTCTCCCGCCCGCAGCAGTGGACCGCAGGATCGCGCCTCCCGGAATGAGATTGGCGGTAATGCCAGCAATCCCGATTGCCAAGGAGCCCGCCCCTGATCCAGCTGCTCCTCCCACCAGAGCATTGACGATCTTATTGGTCGAAAAGACCACGCCAAGCGACATGATGGGACCAAGCAACTGGGTCAGGATCTGGGCTGCCGACGGCAAGCCAAACACATTAGCCGGAACTGAGGCACCCGCAATAGCGGCCGCCACAGTCAGGGCGGCACCATAGAGTGGGATAAGCAAGATATAAGAGAGGATGGCCGCGAGCCACTTCTGGCTATGACCACGAAACTCTCTATCGAAAGCCAGAGCGAAAAAAACTGGACCCAGAACCAGGTTCATTGTCAGGATGGTCAGTGAACCCACTATGTTGACCAGTACCAGCACGTAGCAGAAAAAGAGCACCAGCATGCCCACCAGACTCAGCAAGCTTCCAATTGTCAGGTTGTAGAGAGCCCCCAAGATGGTACTCGTGATGCCCTGGGTATTGTTGGCTGCCTGGTCCGTGGCTGAGACGAAACCCATTGACCCAGCCATGCTATCCAGTAGCTTGTTGAGGTCCGGATAGAATTGGGAAGCGAGAATCTTGATCGCCTCAAAGAGATGACCGGAAAGCTGAGGCCAGATCCCGAACATGCCGGCGATGAAGAGGTACTTGACCAGGATCCTGGGGAGTTCGGAGGTGTGGCCCATGGCTGCGTGCAGACCTTCCTGCAGAAAGACCTTAAAGAGCAGGAAAGCCCAAATCAGCGCCCCCAACTCCGTGTAAACCACGACGAAGTCCACTCCAGCTCCATTGCCGCGAAGAGCGAACCAAATAGCGTCAAGCAATGAGGACACACTCATTGGCTGTCTCCTTGGCGAATCCGGGAAGGATTGGCAAACGTCACGGCCTGTCCATTGACGTATTGAGAGAGGCTACGTTCTCCAACGTCAATCGGGTGATGGAGGGTTTGTGCGGCTTTCGGGCCTTGCACGAAGGGAAGAAGGAAAAGCAAGGCTGTTTTCATGGCGTTTCCTCAATGGGCACGGCTGAGCTCCAGCAATTGGCCGAGATTACGGATGTCGCCCTTCTGGGCTTCGATCTCGAGCTGTTTCATCTTCATGATCAAATTGCGAGTTTCTTTCTGTTGGGTGAGCAAACGCTGCTGGACGACCTTCTGTTCGGTTTGGATGGTGGCGATTTCAATCAGGATGGAATTCAAAAGTGCAATCTGTTGGCTCAAGGCGATCTCGTTTCCTTCCTGGTCCTCCCCCACCACCAGGCTGGCATTACGGCTCTTGAATCGATCCAGGGCCTCCTGGTGCAACCTGTCCATGGATTGAAGCTCCACGAGGTGTGCTTCCTCTTTCTTAAGTTGAACTACCTGCTGTTCCGAGAGCTGGATGAGTTTATCCACATAATCCTTGTACTCGGGAGATCGGGCGTAGAGTGAGCTGGCTGTGAGGGACTGAACTTGCGCGTCATAGGCTACCTCGTCAAATGTCTTCCAAATACCGATGAGGTGGTCCTTGAGGTGTGCCCACTCCGAAGGGGTAAAATCCTGCCAATCGCCTGGCGGAAGCCGGCGAAGGACACGCTTGAAGTTTTCGAAGTACTTGTCGAATTGGAGCTTGTACGTGTCAAACTCATCCTTGTACTTTTCGAACTCCTCTATCTGTTTGGCGGCTTGGCTGATCATGACGATTCGCTGCACCTTGGCGACGAGGTCGATAAAGATGAAAGCCTGAGCACGTTCTTTCATAACAAATAGCAGCAGGGCCGTCGTAAGGATAATTTTCTTCATGTCACTCCTTCTTAAGCAGAAACGGTCTCGTATTGCTCACTCCGATGCTCCTTGAAGTAAGGCTCCAGAACGGCCAACCGCTCCTGAGTCGTGTGGCAGTGGCCAGTCAGCCGGACCAGCTCGTCGATGGCATTTCTCACTCTGCCCCCATAAAGCTGCTTCATCAGCCGCTTCATCTCCCGCTCGTCGGCGCTGGTGGTGGCCAGCCAGTAGGTGTAGGGGTCAGCAATTGGGCGGAGAATGCGGCGCAGGCCCCCCGCTGACCAGTAGAGAACCTCGTGCCTGGAAGGATCAAGCGTTCGGTATTGCTCGATATGGTAGTCGGTCATCTGCAGTTTGCGCAGGGAGGCCTCGATGTCGGTCTGGCCCGCAAAGAAAAAGGCTTGCTTGAGGTTGGTGATGATGGCACGGGACCAGGGCTGGGAAGGATCATCGAGATCGGCCAACGACTGGGTGATGATGTCGAGCATGATGTTCCAATGCCGGCCGGTTCGGGCAATTAGGGAGACCCAGAAGGAAAAGGCCTCGTTGGTCAGATAGCGGTGGGCCTCGTCCAAGACAAAGCGCTTCTCGACGCGCCGGATGGATTCGTCGGCGATATCTCGATAGACCTTGGAGAAGATCACATAGACGATGGCGGTCATCAACTCCTGCTCGCCGTCCAGGTCGCGGAGATCGAAGTAGCAATAGCGGGCACTTTTCAATGTGTCACGGCCACTGTTGAACATTTCACCACGACGCCCCACCGTCCAAAGCTTGAAGGCGCTGGCGAGGTCTAGATTCTTCAGCTCCATCTGCATGATGTTGGACAGCAGAGTCAGGGGGGGAATGGGGGTAGGTTCCTGCTGATTGCGCAACAGCATTCGGTAGCCGTTGAAGAACTCAGCCAGGCCATTGCGCATGGCCATCTCGTTAGCCGGTGTGGTCAGGTCCTTCCCTGCCATCAGCTTCAAAAGACCCATGCAGAACTCGAATTGCACCTCAGCCACCGGTTGAGACGGGTCACCTAACAGAAACGGATTGAAGTGAAAGCTGGTCTGGGTGCGCGAGACACGCATGATTGCCGTCTCTGACGGCATCTCTTCGCGTAGGAACTCAAAGAGATCGCCATAGGAGTTGGAGAGATCCACCACCCACACCATTGGCTTCGAGATCAAGTGGGCGAGGATGTCCTTAATCATGAAGAAGCTTTTTCCCCCGGCGGTGGGACCACAGACGGCCCGGTGGCGAGCCATTTCCCGTTTAGTGAAGGGGTGGTAGGCAAAGACTCCGTGGAGGCGATCTTGCAGGCAATCAACCGGATCGGAGTCCCCTCGATAGAGAACATACGCACTCAGCATGTCCCCGGCATTGGCACTGGCAATCAGGGAGCGCCGCAGATAGAAGCGATCATGACCCGGAAACACCGAAAAGAAAGCGGGTTTCAAGTTGCGTTTCTCGGAGATCCCGAAGCTGCCAATGTCTTTGAGCAGACCGATCACCTGGGTTCGCCTTGTACGGAGGGTCTCTTTGTCGCCAGCGCGCACGAGCATCGTGAAGTGCCACCACAGGGGCAGCTCTTTCTCGTCTTCAATCCGGTTACGGAAATCTTTGACCTCCTCCACATACTTGAGATTTCTGCTGTCAACGGTTGAGAGTGCCAGGGCGATTGGGGTGTTGAAGTCCTGGTCTTTATACAGGCGCTGTTTGCTGCAAGAGCCAATCGACTGCCGCAGGACCAATGGAAAGCCCAGTTCGTAAAAGCGCCGGAGGTACATGGCGAGAGAGGACGGTGGAGGGTATTTCATTCCAACGACTGAGCAGTATTCGTTGTCATTGACGACGACATGCTCCTCGCTGGGACGAAAGAGGTAATGACTGTGGGCCAGTTGGGCATTAAGGGACAAATCGGGGCGGTAGGCCGGCGCTTTCGCGAAGTTGATGAGCTCATAGAGAGCCCGGAAGGACTCCGCCCGGTCCAAGGCCCGGAATCCAAAGCGGGAGAAAGCATTCCTCAGGGCGTAAAAACCCTCTTCCAATTTGAAGGCGCTCATCCAGAGCTGATCGCGGTAGAACTGGAAGAGCTTACGCTCCCGGATCAGCAGGTTCCAGGACGGTTCTTTCCGGCGCGGGTTGAAGTAACGAAGACCACAGAGTATCCGGTTGCCGTAGCTCCGGGCCAACATGGTGTCCCAGAAACGCTGTTTGTTGGACTGAATGAATTGAATCAGAGGATGTGCCTGCGGGTTTTTCTGGAGGGGGATCGGATCGGGGGTGTCCCGGATCAACAGGTTCGACAGCATGAATCCGGCGCCTTCCTCGGGAAGCTGCTCAAGGGCCGACCGCACATAATAGCTGTACTGCTCCTTCTCCTCTTCAGACAAACCCTCGTAGTCCAGACCGCCCAGTTCAAACAGAATGAGCAGAGCCCCATCCTTCATCAGAATGATCGGGAGCGTGTGATCCAAGAAATCAACGTAGAGCAGCACGTTGTCGAGCTTCTGCTCAACCTTGGTGATGTTTTGGAGAAGATCGCGGAACCTCATGCCCGGAAACCTCATGGTCCAGCAAAGTTACCTGCTGTCGTGAAAGAGACTGAGAGTTGAACTCCTGCTTGAGAAAAGGTGTCGTATTCGAATCCAGCGGGTCGCGGTTGTCCAACCAGAACGAAATCCCGTAGAGGGCTACGGTCAATAGCACGCCAAAGACAATGACTGATATCTTTTGAAGGGCCGATCCTCGATTGGCAAGGGCAAAAGAGACAGTCATAACCAACAATCCGATGCCAAGGGAGCCGAAGAGCTTGACGTAACTGACGCCCCAGATCCGGGGCACATGCTGAATGTTGCGGAAGATCGGTGTTTCTTTCATGCGTTGAGGAACGTATTGGCCAGAAAACCAAGAACGATGCCGACAATGGCAAAGATCAGGGCAGTCATCGAGTCGGTATCTCCCTGGGCGAGCTTGTAGGCAGTCCTTCCCAGACCCACCAATCCCACCAGGCCGGCAACCAGTGTCCCGGCGGCCACCGCAATCGTTCGAATGTCGGTCACGGCATGCTGGAAAGTCGGTGCCACTGCCGTTTGTGCATGAAGTAGGGCAGGGGCCAGAAACAGAATTAGAATGACCCTGGACCTCCGGGTCGTTTTCCTTAACATGATCTCTCCTTTGGTTGCTGACGCTGAGAAATAGGCCGCATCGGTAGTTATTCTTCCTCTTTGCGCTTCTTGATAAGCAGAAACCCGATGACCAGGGCAGCTAATGCCAGAAACGCGAAGAACCAATTCATCACTTGTGAGAAGGTCTCCATATCGCCTCCTTTTTGAGTAACCCACTCTTCGGCCTTTCCATTAGGGCTGGCCTGTTTATCTCCGAACAGCCCATTTCACTCAACTGGATTGAAATACTTGAGGGCACGGTTTTGTTGTCGGTGTCCATGATGGATCAACCATTTGGCCTGTTTTTTCCAGTGCTAACCGGTTCAGCCATTGAATCACTGGAGCGCGCGGTGTGGTTGCTGATCGCTTGGTCCCAGGAGCCAATGGCTCTTTTCCTCTAGGTGTGCCTCGGTAACCATCGCATCGCGCACTTGCGTTGGTTCGAACTAAACTCAAAGACGTCTCCCAGATTCTAAGTGCCGTAGAAAGGAATACTCATCACCATCCTGCGTAGGTCCCAGGTCTTCCAGCGCTTCAGATACACTGATTTCTTCCTGCGTCAGCGCTGGTTAGATTAGGGGTGTTTTCATCTGTCCCTGCAGGCGAAGTATCGAGAAGAGCCTGTTCACTTTGAACCTTCAACCGCGTTTCACGGAACTCCTCGAAGGTCATGAAGCCTACCTGGCCGACCAATGACACCCGGACCTGGCGCCGAGCTGCTCTGTAGATTTCGACTTGCCTGGATGCAATTCGTTTCCAGTAGCTCTGTTGCAGCATCTCCGTTTTCTTTGCTTCCACCAGCGTTGCGAACTCCTCAGACGAGTAGAATGTCTCGATGTAGCGGTCGAGTTCTTGCTCTTGATAGTCCATATAGGCCAATTGCAGAGCGGCCTGCTCTTTTTCCTCACGGTCTCTTGCTTGGCGGGCTGCTTCTCGAAGATTCCGTTTGTGGCTGGTTTCAAATGTTTCTGGCGGAATAGCGTTTTCTTTGATCAAGTGAATATAGAGGCCAGCCGGGTTATAGAACTTCTGCCGATTGGGCGAGTGGAGAACCAGATGATCACCCCACTCCAATTGATCCATGACATTCTGATCCGGCTGGAGGTTCTCGAGGAGTGAGATCGAGGCTTTCTCGGTGATGCCTCGCTTCATGAGTTGAAAGAGCAACTCTCGATCGACTTTCGCTTCGGGAAGTATCGGATTCCCCACACAATTCTGTTGGTCCGCATCCGCTGGGCGAGGTTCTTGCCGAAACTTCTCGCCGTGGAGGAAGACAACCTTAAACTCGCTGCCGTCTGATGTGGGGTGGATGCGCCAGCCTGCAAGGTAGCCATGTCTCTGGAGTTCGTCGAGAGACGGACCAAGCTTTTCTTTGATCTTGGAAGGGTGTTTATACTCGGTGATGTTGAGTATCTGGCAGAGGTCCCGGTAGCGCTTTTCAAAGAAGCCCGCCTGAAGTGTGGCGTAAAGCCAGACTTGCAGCAACGGCACCAGTGCCTTCGCAATGTGGTTCTTCAGTTGTCTATAGGTTTCCAGATCCAGGGGGAGTAAGTGATTGTGATTGATGTTCTCCAGCTGCCAGTCCGAAAGCCATACATAGTTCTGGTCGGCAAGGGTCCCATCTGGCATTTGGTTTCCGAGCGAGACAAACCGCTCAAAAACATGAAAGGTGTCAGTCGCCCAGGTCTTGCGTCCCGCAAAATAGATCACTCCTTCGGAAGAAATTCCGGTTAGGGTCATCCGTTTCCCCCATTCGAGGATGTCGTCATAATTCTTTCCGGCGTCTGTGAGTCCCAAAATCCTTAGTAGGTCGGCGGTTGCAAACCCGATAGGATTGCAGACTGATCCCCTCTCTCGGTGGATGTCGGCGATGATCTTCTGCAACGCCAGGTATTTGTCCTGGTCACTGGTGATGGGTAGGCCATAAGCCGCAGAAGGAAGTATGGTGGCTTTAACTTCGATTTTCTGACCATCCAGTTGGCGGTTAAACTGAATGGTCTTTTTCTTGACTCCCTTGATTTTCTTGTTTGAGGGAGTAAAGAATCCGAGCGAAGCCATGCTCTTTTCCACTCTGACGAGATCCGTTGAAGATGGACAACTGCTCGACAATGGCGATAAACCCAATGCTGGCTGATTTTGAGGAACCCGAAGACGCAGCGTCTTCCTTGCAGATGATGTAGGCATGGCCTTTTCCCCCTATCAGCAGTCCAAAAAAAAGTCTGGATACCCGAAATGGACGGTGGACTTAACTCGTTGGGTCAGAAACCCAACGAGTTGCTAACTGAGAAGGGTGAAGGTTGGTGACTCGGAAATGACGGGTCCGGGTCAATGGATGATTTAAGAAATGAATTAAGGCAGATAAGGTGAGAGGCTTTTTCTAACAGGTTTTCTAACAAACGCCACAAGAACCAGTACGAATCAAGAAGAACCAACAGGAAGGATTGAGAGGTAAGTCACAGAACAGCAAGAAAAACCAAGAAAGAAGGAGAAGCAAGTTTTGAACTCATAACCCAAAGGTCGCGGGTTCAAATCCCGCCCCCGCAACCAATCAAATCATAAGGTTACCGAAATTCGCTGAAATCGATTTCGGAACATCTCGGAACAATAAGCCGCAACGCTCAGTTCACGGTGTCATTCCCGCTAGGAATTTGGCCAGTGAACGCAGCTTGCGGCTTTTTTTGTAGCATTCTCCGCGCCATGCGGAATGCGGCGTCCTGCTTGTCCTTCTCCATCGCTCCCGTGTAGACATTCATGGTCGTCTGAATGTCAGCGTGCCTGAGAAGCTCCTGCGCAACTTTCATGCGGATTCCTTCCTGGTCCATGACCGACGCGTTCGTATGGCGGAATGTGTGCCACCCGATCTCACCAATTCCGGCCCGACGAGCTGCAGGTTTCAGGTGGTACTGCAAGATTGCGCCATCTCCCCTGGGTCCGCCCGCGTGAGGGTGTTTCCTTGTACTTCGTTCGCTGGCAAACATAAAGTCGGTCGGTTGAGTAAAATTGGCTTGAGAACGCCATCGGCTCAATTCATCGATGACCTCAGGAGCAAGCGGAAGACTTGCTTCCGAAGTTGACGTTTTCACTTCGTCTACAACGTACTGATACACATCGCGCCGGATGTGGAGCCTGCCGTTCAGCAGATCCGCATCCTGCCACTGCAGCCCCAGGATCTCTCCCACCCGAAGACCCAGGCACCCCGCCAGAATCACCATTGCCCGAAAGGGATCTTTCAACTCCTCTACCAGCTTCTGGAACTCCTCAACGGTGAGCTTTCGCGGGGTCTTGAGACGTTTGGCACTCTGCCGAACAAGCTCGATGGGATTGGTTTCTACCAACTTCCAGCGCCGCGAGCACTCATAGAGGAGGTGCATGAGATTCCGGATATTGGCTTTGGTTTTTGGAGCTAGTTCGAGTGACTTCAACCAGTGCTCCACATCGAGCGGCTCGATCCGGTCGAGCCTGACGTTCCCCCACTTGGGCTTAATCCACAATCTCAGTAGTGAACTGTAGGCTGCCCTCGTAGAGTAACGCTGTGGCATCTCTTCCTTCTCGAAACGGTCGACGACGATTCTAAGGGTAACGGGTTTTGGCTGGGGTTTCCCACTGTTAACCGAAAGCCGGAGCCCGTCCACGGCCCGCAGGGCCGAAGTCTCAGTGGGATACTGCTTCAAGGTGCCCACCTTGAGGTTCCGCTGGCAACGCTTACCGCTTTCGTCATAGTCCCGGTAGCGGAAGTACCAGACTTCTTCTCTCACCCCCCTCCACAAATACAAACTGCCGAGTTGATAACGTATGCGATTCACTTTCATACTTGATCCTCCAGTGTCTCGCGATACGTACGGGTCGTCGAAGAGTCTACCGCTGATCGAACCCATCTGTCGAGAGCCGAGGCGCGGAAACGCCAGAACTTCCCGATACGCATTGCCGGGATCTCTCCCCGGCGGGCCATCTGCACGATCGTCTTGGGATGGATATTCAACAACTTGGCCGCTTCCTGGCTATCCAACAACCGCTCGAAGCTGACATCCATAGCACCCCCGGAAGTCGATAGTTTGACGCTGGAGTCCACCTGTGCTGACCTCCCTTCGCTACTTCAGTTCCACAACTGCGTACTTCTCGTTGGTCCAGGCTTTGGCTCCCTTGACGAGCAGATAGAGCTTCCGGGAATCGTCGGGGTCACGTTGCATTTCCAGTACTTCTCCCTTACGTGCCAGCTCCGACAGGACCTGGCGATTCCGGTCGATTTGTTGAATCAGCAGCTCTTCGCGTTGGGTATAATGTCGAGCGGCGGTGAACCACAGGACTCCTGTCAGGGCAAGAGCGATAACTGCGGCGGCCAAAGCATAGGCGCCAATGTGGATACTCCTGGCCTGCTTGAGTTGAAGGGTTATCTGCTTCGCCTCTCCGGTAGTGCGGCCGCATTGATCCTCTATGTTTTCGAGGAAACTCTCAAACGGCTTGAGAAGCCCTGCTGAAAGTGAGTTCCTTAGGGCTAGATCGAGCGCCAGCGCAACATCGCTCGTAGCCTTCTCGATGGCGACAGTAATCACGCTCTTTGCTTCGCGGAACTGGCTCGAGATCGTAGAAGCGACTTGGACGTTCCGTTCAAGTTGTGTCAGTGCAGTGTCCAGGCGGTTGGAAAGGCTCTCTTGCAACGACTTGATTCTCAGAACCAGCGCGTCAGTTTCCTTCACTGCTTCGAAGACACGGGCTGGAATCTCCTGATAAAAGGCCTTATACAGTTGCAGCGCCCGAAGGAGTCTGGCCAGCTCGACATCCTGACGGGTGATTCCTGTCTGGTGCAGGATTTGAAAGAACTCCGAGCGCTGCTCGGGGGAGAGCCCTTCTGCCAGAGGATCAAATTCGTTGGTGCCAGTTCTAGCCATGGGCGATCTCCTTGACCTTCTGGCTCTGGGTGGGAAGGAGCAGGTGCCGGGCATGATCGAGCTGTTCATAGATCCGGCGCTGAAAGCTTCGCAGGCGAGCCCGGATCAGCAGCTGTGGCAAGATGGGGCCGAGGGGTTTGCCGCGGGCAGAAAGGTTTTGCTGGAGCTGATCGCTATCGATGACCTCGCTGATCGTCAGATCCAGCCGCTCCAGCTCTGTCTGATACTCCTCGTCGAGCCGGGGAATGGTGACATGGGACGGATTGAGTTCTTTTCGGAACCTAATCGCCTCCAGTGTGTCTTCGTAGTCGGGCAGAATCTCGCCATCCTTGAGATTCTTGAAGACCAGATACGAAACCTGGTCCTCAAGTTCGCCAACCCAATTCAGGAAAGACTGCACGCTATCGGGCGAGCTGGTAATCGAACCCACACACACGAAGGTGATCTGACTCTCTCGAAGCTCCTCAAAGGGAACGTCGAGGAACCATTCGAGTACTTCCCGGCCCGTGCCGGCCTTCAGGTCAGCGAGAATCAGCGGGTGACGGCCGCTCAATGCCCGTTCAATCAGAACGTCGTGGGATGACTTCTTCTTGATCTCGACCGAGACGGCTTCAGGGAAGAATCGGGAGAGCGTCTTATTCTCATCGTCGAGATCCATGAGCAGAGGATCGGCACCCTGCTCGCGAAGGTAGGTGACCAGAAAACGAGCGGCGGTGGACTTCCCACTGCCGCCATTAGCGCCTGCTGTGAATACTATTGTTGAGTTCATGATTGTCCTCCTCGTTCTTCATCGAGTCGTTTTTCCAGAGCCAGTTTTTCCTCTGGAGTCAAGCGAGTCAGGTTGTACTTGCTGCTGAAGGTATAATGGAAGCGCTTAGATCGGGGCGCTATGCCGTGGTTGCCATCTGGACGAGTGGTGACCACCATAGGTGTAACAGGCCGGCGAGGATCAGAGCCTTGAGAAGCCACCCGGGGAGCTGACGCCTTACATTCCGCAACCGACCGGCGATCCCACTTTCTTCTCGTTCTGAGGAAAGCAAAGACTGCGTTGATCGTGACTTCGACTCCATGTTGCTCTTTGAGCAGCTCGGCGATTCGGCGATAAGAAACCGGTGGGCGCTGTCTCCGCAGCTCGACAATCTCCCGTTCGAAGGGAGCCAGTTTGGATCGAAACGGCAAGCCATTCATTCAACGTTCCTTTCACCACAACTTCACCACTACTTCACGACTTCGGCTGTCCTGCTTTCTCGAAGTGGTGAAAGAGTGGTGAAAAAGCTGTGAAGCGTTCCAGCTTTTTCACAACTTCCTAATACTTCGAAGCTCGGCTTAGAGGTATTGCGTCTTAGCTCCACTTCTCCTGTGCCGGGCCACATCTCAATTAGCATCGGAGCGACTCACTTTCTAAGGCCGGAACTGCCGCAGCTGGGGCGACGGCCACCAGGCTGCTCACCCAGGGCTGGTCGCGTGGGACAGGCCCCGGTGGGCCCTGGCTAATGGTGCCCAAGCGGCCGGCCACGGCATCTTCGAACAACACTTCCAGGTGCTGACCAGCGACCTCGATTGAGCAGCATGTATAAATCAGTCTCAGTAACCGGCCCCGCTCTGAGAGTTCCGCCTGGGCCAGCCAATGGTCTGGAATCAAACGGCGAACTCCATTGGGCGTCACAAAAACGGCCCCGGTTGCGGTGCGTTGCGAGGACCTGGGAATGTAACACTGGAAAGTCATTGTGGACCTCCTGGTGGATTCGTGCTTTGCTGTCCTGCCCGGCGCTCGGCCGGTTAACCTTGTCTAATGTTCGAGAGATAGATTCGATTCATCGACTCATCTCCATTTCCGGGGAGGGTGGCTGCCTCGGCGGAAGACGAATCTCGGACTCCAGTTCACTTGCAGGTCCCAGCCGCTGTGAAATCCTCTGTAAGACGGAAGCCTGTTCCACTTGCTGCTGCCAGGCCTTTTGTTCCTGTTGACGCCAGATGGCAGGACGTAAAGAGACCGGATCTAGAACATCGGAAACGGCAAGCCGGTCCCCGGATTGTCCCACCCGGTCGAACAGACGGGCTTTGTCAGGCGTAAAGACGGAGGCTTGACTCCGACCGCGGGAGCAAGCCACATAGGCGGCCTTGGCATCCATCTGCTCGGCGGCAATGACAACTTGGTCGTGCGTGCGCCCCTGTGACTTGTAGCTGGTGACTACGTAGCCGTGGCCAAAGGCGCGGAAGGAGGCCGGAATGGTCTTGCCTTCCCGTGTTTGGATAGACCCATCAGGCTGGATACGGGTGCAGGTCAGGACTTCGCCATTCACCAGTCCGTGGTTTTTGGCATTGCGCCGGATCAGGATGGGATCACCGCTGGCCATCTCGATCTGTCGAGGGGTGGCCACCTGGAGCTTGTCGGCATGCTTGCCTGGATCGAAGGGACCCGCCTGGTTTTGGAAGTAAAGGCGGCCGCCTTGGACTCGGTCGACGACGAAAGGCTGGCCCGGCTCCAGCCGCCCCGCACGCTTCGTGGCTGTGACCACCATACCGGGTTTGTAGCCGCGAGCTTCCGCTCTCTGCTGGGCGGTCCAGTCAAGTGGATCATGGATTTGAATGTTGGTAGGGGAATGAAGCTTTCCGCTCTGTTTCAGTCGTTCTCGGATAGCCTCGGTCAGCCGGTGGTTCTCGTCCCAGGTCGGGGTAATGGCAATACACTGATCGAGGGATTCACCCTGGCGAGTAGCCTTAACGTAAGCGGAGGCGGCTTGCTGCAGGTAGTCGCCTTTGCCTTCATGGATACAGCCCATCCGATCCAGCCGTTCAAGCCCCTCCCTGGTATTTCCAGCCGCCATCAGCCGGATGGCCAGGTTGTAGTCGGCAGGCATTTGGCGGCGGATATCCTGGAGCTCTGAGCTTCGCAGTTTGGAGTGCTGTTCGAGGACGCGCAGAAAGTCTCCCGCTTCCACCGAGACGTGCTGGCGAGTATCTCCCACCAAGAGCACTCGAGCATCGTGGATCTGGGCTGTCTTCAGTAGGGTCGCGCCCACCTCCGTCGACAGGAGACTGGATTCGTCGATGATGAGGACGCTTTGCCGGATTGGCTCTGGGTTCGCTTTGATCTGATTGGTAAGAAAGTCGTGGACGGTCGTGGCCCGGTTGAAACCATCCCGCCGCAGCACTTCGACCGCAGCTGCCGTGGGGGCCAGGTAATAGGCCTTCCGTTCTCTTGCCTCCAAGCCCTTTTGGAATTCATGCAAGCAGGTGGTCTTCCCCACACCGGCACATCCCCGGATGGCATAGATCCGGTCAGTGGTTTCGAGGGTTTCCAGGACGGCTGACCGCTGCTCATCCGATTTGAACTTGAACTCGACGCCTTGAGTCATTCCCAGTGGATCGCAACTGCCTTGCGTTTGATTGACAAATTCGACCGACCAGCGCTCCAGTTCGAGTCCACGGTTCGACGCCCATTGGCAAGACAAAAGAGGATTGCGAGAACTTTCAGCCAGGCGTGTCATGCCGGCGTAGTCGCTGGTGATGCAGCGCTTCAGTCTTTCCAGGTCAAGGCTGCCCAGGTCCTGGTTCAAGGCCTCGGCCAGTATCTGGTGGCCCTTCAGGACAGAGTGACGCTCGTAGAGATGATCGCGAGCCTGCTTCAGTGCTTGCCAGTTCAATCCTTCGTGAGAGGGTTCGGGGGTGCGAGACAGAGATTTGCTCTTGATGGATTCCAATAGATTGAGCTCTGGGCATGTCAACTGGGAACGCTGGAATTGTCGGACTTCAGGCGTGCTGATCTCCCTGAGTTTGGCAGAACGAGTTTCGCTGGCCATCTGGGAGATCTCAGCCGGATTCGGTTGCCGTCCTCGTTCCTTGAAAAACTTATCAATCGCCGCTTCCACCTCGGCCCGGCGTTTGGAGAAACGAAGGCGGAGTTCTTCCGAGACGCCTTTGATCTCGAAGCCTTCGACCAGCCCTTTCGCCCCACGGACGGTCTCGATCTCGTAGCCCAGGTTGCGGCATTCTCGGGCCAGCTCGTTCTGGTAGACCTTGCCGCAGTAGCGGATCGCTTTGAAGATGTCGTGGGTCTGCAAGGCCAGCCAGCAGTGTCTGCCTGCATCCCAGGTGGCATTGGCGATCACGAAGTGGGTGTGCAGCTGCGGGTCGAGATCACGGGAGGCGTCGTGGCGGAAGGCTGCCGCACAAATGTTGCCTGTGGTCTCATGATGTTTGCGGAGTCCCTGACCGGTCTGAATGGCAGCGAACCGCTCCAGTTCAGTCAGTGCCGCACGGCTCGCGCGGTCGTGAGCGTCAAACAGGCGACGGTCCTCCATCATGACGGCCATGATAGAAACCGACTTCTGGGCCGAGCACTGGAAATCGAAAAAACGAATCGAGTTGTCGACGTTACGGGGTGTCAGCTTGCCGGAACCATCCGGATACCGGTTGAGGCGAAGCGCTTCAAAGGCGGAATCCTCTTTCTCGATCGCCTGGCCTTCGATGCCCAACCGCTCGGCCCCCTTGCCGACCCACACGCCGGTCACCTGTTCCTTCTCACAGTAGTAGCCATTGGCCGAGAGGTGGGTGCTCAGGTAGGTACTTCCGTTGCGGATCTTCTTGCAGGTGAACATAGCTCTTAGCTTGAGCAATCGAACGCTTCGGAATTCACAGAGTCACGAGACATGCCGCAGGGACTCGCATGGAACCCTGAACGCGACCGGAGTTCCCCGTGGTGTTCATCTTCAACCCTGAGGGACCAGTGGCGTCATGCCTATGCTTCCTCACAAAGGGCAAAAGGCCTGGCTGGTGACTCGCCTGGCGAAACCTCGTCTATAGTGAGTATTTAGGGAGCCAAACACTAAGGACCGATTTTCAGAATTCCAATTTGTCCCCCTATTTATAAGGAGTGTTGAGGACCCCAAAAAGTGAAATATGAATTCTTCCAAAGTCGGCTCCGCATGGTTTCCCTTCACTTATAACCGAGGGCTTTAAAGGCGAAAGCTCAGAGGATTTCCTTCGCACGATTGCTGGCTGCCTGATCCAAATCAACTGAAAGGACTTTCAAAACCTTTGGGTGATAAAGCATCCTTTACAGAACCACAGGGGGAAGCGGGCCATAAACGATGAGTCTGAACCGCTGTGACTCGATGGCCTTGGACCATCGGCTCACAGCGCCTCGCCGGTCTGCACCGCAAGCCAGACCAGTATAAGGGCTATTCTTTTCTCGTCAGTCCCAAGCCAGCGGAAGCCGGTAAACTTTCGTCCATAGCGAAAATGGTGCGTATGGAGCGATTTTTCGAGTGATGGAGATAATAGAGAAATTGGAATTACCGTCATTATCCTCTTGACAGGACTGGACTGAATTCAACGGGAGTACCTATACTTGAGAATGAGGAAGAGCACAAATGGGAATGGAATTATTAGAAGGACAGTAATGGGTCGATCAATATGGTGTGTCAGTCACTTGCGGAGAATTTTCCAGTGCTTAATTGTTCGTCCATTGAATTACTGGAGGCGGTTTATTTGATGGAGGGAATGCCTGCTATTGGGAGGAGGTGCTTCCGTCATCCAGTGTTGCTACGCTGCTATAGAAAGACGCGAATTGCCCACATTGACCAACATGGCCGAGTTGAAGAACACGAACGTGATATTTCGGAGCGCCCCAAAATGCATCGTCGAGGAGAAAATCTCCCTGAACGTTAGCCGCTTCTTGGTCAACCCAGCCTGCATGGCCGGTGTTCTGACTTCGCACCCGAATTGCAGCGCCCTGTTCTCACAAAAT
>JBGOTQ010000151.1:0-16581 GCA_041476565.1 Terriglobia bacterium
GTTCTCTTCATGGCCGAGAATGTGGCAGTGCCACACGTACTCCCAGCCAAAGTTGAGCAGAGTGTTAGAAACGGATACAGGCTGGTTGTTGGGATCTACCCCTGTGAACCCCGGCAACCCGGCCGTCACGTCCATAAGCCGAACGCTGTCAGGAACCGGGAAGGGGAAGGTCGGCGTGATGGGTTGCAGGGCGACCACGATGTCTTCTAACGGATTCATCCGAACGGTGTCCTTCCATCCTATTTCGTTGGCATCGGGTGGCCGAAGTGAGCCGTCCCAGCCCATCCGGTTGACCACCTGCACGTTGAACAGGTGGAAGTGGATGAAATGGGTGTCCACACCGTTATGGGTGATCTTCCAGAGTTGCGTCTCACCCTGCTGGATGATCTCGGTAGGCGGATCGATGTAACCGTAGGGAATCGTGGTCTGAGTGAGGAAACTGGTGAGCGGCAACTCGACCCCCAGCGTGGCATTCATCCGGCCATAATCGAGCGTGAACAGCTCCTGGATGGCCTTCTGCCCCATCACAGCGCACTGTGTCGGCGCAGTGGCGGTGCATGATTGGTCCAACGTTAGCGGCGCGATTGGCGTGAAGATGAGATTATTGGCCTGGATGCCGGCATAAGTGTTAGGGTCTGTCCTGTTGTAGGCGGAATTGTAGGCGGCCTCAGGCACGATGGTGGTGGGCTGAGTCGAAGCAAAGAGGCCCGTCGCCGTTGCGGTGGAGGCAAACGCATTGCGCAATGCGGTCAGACTGAAGGTCTGGGTATTGGGCGCATTGCCGTCTACAACGATTTGCATGATAGTCCGGGTGTTGGGACCGTAGCCCGGCGGGGTGTTGGGCGCGCCGCCGATGGGGGACTGGTCCCCGTTGCCCGTGAAGTAGTCGAGGCGCGAGTCAAACGCCGGGGCGGGCGCGGGCGCGTCGTTGTATAGAATGAGGGTCTTGCCCGCAAACTGGGAGAAGTCGACGATGACGTCGGCCCGCTCCGCCGGTCCCAGCCAGAGACCGTGGACGGCGACGCTCCCGATCGTAATGCTCCGGGTGTTGAGTTCGTAGTTGACTGGCGTGGCGGGGATCACCACCGGCGCCGGCAGCAGGCCGCCTTCGGTGCCGATCTGGATCCAGGCTGGGCCCGCGTTCCGCGGATCCGGCGCGCCGCCAGCCCGGCCATCGGCCGCCCACATGGTCTGCGCTAAAGGGATGCCCGAGGCGGGACCGTAGTTCGGCCAGCAGTTGGCTGGAAGGCCTGTTCCGTTTTGCGGGTTTCCGTTGCCGTCCATGAGGGCCGTGGCAAGTCCAATCTTCAGGCTCGGGATGGTGACCGGGTTAAGGGGTCCGCAGAGCGGCAGGGCCGCCCCCGCCCCAGGCGAAACCGCGGGAAGCATGGCCACTTCCGTATTATTTTGCGTCGGGTCAGCCACAAACAACGACAGGTTCAATGAACGATCGTTGCCGGCGCTCAGGATCTGGAACCGGTAGGCTGCAGGCGCCACATGGAGGACAGGGTAGGCCACGCCGTTAACCACGGGCGTGTCCATGAAGGACTCCGGCGTACCGGAGGGGTTGGGCGTTACGGGGCAACCGCAGGTCGGACAGGCCGCCGTGGGCCCCAGCGTCTGGCCCGGGAATGCCGCGGAGGCGCACGGGACTGTGACCGTTGCGCTGGCCGTCAGGCTTGTTTGAGGGGGGAAAAACCACGGACCATAGTCCCACCGGCCAAACGCGTTCCCACCGCCTGGGTCAGCCGGGTTCTGGTTCGGCATATAAACGTGGGGGAACCAGAGATCGCCGTTGCTGCCCGTGAGGGAAAGAGCGGTAGCTCCAAAGTTGCCAATCCAGGTTGGATCCTGGGCCGCCAATTGGGGTTGGCTGGGCACGAAAGTCTTATCCTGGATGACCAGGGGAATGAGGTGTGTCAAATCGGGCGCGGCACCGACGGTTCCAGGCACCGTCGCATTAGCCAGTCCATTTTCTTCTGCCGGGTCAACTAGCAAGTAGCCGGCGGCTTCGCCCGCGTAGACATTGAGGCGGGTAATGCCATAGGCGTGGTCGTGATAGAACATCAGCCGCCCGCCTTGCTGATTGGTCCAATAAAAAGTCAGCGCCCCTTGACCGGGATTGTTCGTTGCTCCGGTCGGGAGTTGCGCCGGGGTCCCGCCCGAGCAGTTGGTTATGACGGTCGCGCTGCACTGCGGGACTACAGCCCCAGCGACAAAGAACATGTCGGGAACATATCCCACACTGTCGCCCGTCTGGAGGGCCGCCCCGTCTCCTACCGGGACAGTCCACTGGTGCGGTGTTCCATCGCTGATCCAGGGAGGGACGCCGCCATGAAGATGGAGAGTGGCGCGATTCTGCGTGTACGGTTGGCCACCGGGCCCACTCCCCGCCCCCATGTAGGTAGTGTCCACAGGAATGAAGAGGTTGCCCCCGGCGCCCGTGGGAAGCATGTTCTTAAACAAAACACGTACCGGCCTGTTCTTTTGAGCAATGATCGACGGTCCCAGATAATGGGGCGTGCCCGCAGGATTGCCGGCAGGCGCATTGAGCTGTACATAGCCCCGCAGTTTTGTGGCGGGCAAGCTCGAATGCATCTTTTGCGAGTACTCGACCAAACCAATCTCGTAGTAATCTGATCCCGGAAAGGTGGTCGTATCCGCAACAGCAAAGGTTAGACCTCCCAATGGTCCCAGTGTGTCTGCGGCCTGAAACTTGAGCATACCACCGGTGAAGGGCCCACCCAATACTGCTACAGCCAAAGCGCCCGAGCCGCACACGGGTTGGCCGGTGCCACCGCAGGTCGGGAGGGCCTGGGTGCCGCCAAGGCCGTAATCTACGATGGTGATCTGGGGAAGGATATAGTTACTGCCGCCAGCGCCGACCGTGACCAAATCAATGACACCCGCTGTTTGGTGTGCAGTAGCAGTAGCGTTTATGCCGGTCGGATCCGTGATCACGACTTGAGGATTGACATACCCGTCTCCTCCGGCGATGAGCGTGAAACCAGTGATAGGACTCGCCGGGAGCGGGCTATTGGCGTAATTGCCGAAGCCGAAGTAATCGGTGCAGTTCGGCCCATTGGTTCCATTGCACGCTGGCAGGTTGATGCCTTGGCCGAATGCCAGACCGCTGAACGTCAACTGTAAGAGGATACAAAGTAGCTTCTTCATATTAGTTTACCCTCCCGTGGTGTTTTCTCGCGTGGTCTGCCCGACGGTCCGACTTACGAATTGCGGCTTCCCACCTTTGTTTATTTTTCATGCACCGCATTTGTCCCGGCTTGCAACCCGCGAACGGGCCTTTTTGGGGACCGTTGCCGCTTTGGCCGCTGCTATTGACTTGCCCCAGGCACAGGCCAGCTCCCCAAAGAAGGAAAGCCGCCGCCAATGCCAGGGAGATACGCTTCAAGAATCTGTGCCTCTTCATATTCTTTCTCCTTAGATATAAATACCTTCCAAAATATGTTGGTTCCGGGTCTGAAGTTGGGTTGAGGATCCAATCCTACGGAGAAGGTGAGCGGGACCCAAAATGCCTTCTACGCCACAGCGACCTAGCCCGGCCCGGCTGCTAAGCCGGATGCTGTTCGTCAGCGAATCTGTGGCCCTCAACCTTTCTCTACCAAAGCCCGGTGGCTTGATCGGGATGCAACTGAGCTCACTCAGTTCTCCTCCTGCTGAGGATCGTTTTGTTGCGTGTGAGTGGACTAGTCGGATCGATAATCCTGGCCTCCTTTCCGTATTGTCGTAAGTCCTTCTTCAAGGTCCCTTCCTTAAAAAAAGAATGAGTTTGATTCCCCTATTGAAAGAGAAGAGGGCGAAACCATTCTGGCCTCATGGAAGTCTGCTCTCTCCTCCCATCGGACCGGGGGTAGCATTGATTGTCTCAGCAAGATTCTCCTCCCCTCCCAGTCCGACATGTCGAGCCTGTTCTCTGCCTGCGCACGAAATGGTAGTCAATAATCCTGGCGGCGAGCGACGGCTGAGCTTCCCTGGATGCAGGCAGCACCGTGCGCACAATCTCTCCGCGGCACACGATCTCAGCCCTGGTCACGGTCGGCATTTCCAGACTCATCTCGATTTCGGTATGCACTTCCATCGACCAATCAGTCAAAAAAAGCGCGCCCGTGTGGCTGATGTTCACCGTGCGACCCTCGCGCCATTCGGTTTCACCCTTGGCGCGGTAGCGTAACGGCAGTTGAACGTCAAATCTCCAGGCACGTGGCTGCCCGTCCCCTGAGCAATCTGTATTTCCCGTGGCTAGCAACGATTCGAAATTCGGCAGGGTCTCGTCTCCCACTTGTCCCATCCGCAACAGAGAATGCTGCTACCCGAATTAAGGTATGTAATGATTATCCGGGACGAGTGGTTTGCCAATTCCCCGGAGGTGGGAGAACAATACAACTTAGGTGGTAGATAATGACAAGAGATGTTGAGATATTAAGCAAATTGGCAGGCACAGGGAGGTGGATCCCAGCCTGGGCAGATTGGAGGGTCGGCCTTACCAATTACCGACGAGATGATGTTTGAGGGCAAAAAGCGCCAGTTCCAGACGGTTCGACACTCCCAACTTGTCGAAGATGTTGGTGAGGTGGCGCTTCACGGTTTCTTCGCTGATCGAGAACTTCTGGGCGATATCCTTATTGGTGCAGCCGGCGACAATCTCCGAGACAATCTCGAGTTCGCGCGCCGTGAGGCCAAAGTTCTTGTGCCGCCCCACGGCGACCTCTGGAGGCATGAGCTCGCGGAGAGCTTTCACCAGGTCTGACACGCTTCCATGGCCGACCCAGTACTGGCCAATCAAGACGGCTTGGATGCTCTTGAGCAACAATTGCGCTGCTGAATTCTTCAACACGATACCCCGCGCACCCAGTTGAAGTGCCTCGACGACCTGAGGGGGCTCGATGGCGGCAGTCAACACGATAGTGCGCAAGGGCAGGGAAGCAGTCGATAGGTCGCGTAAGGCTTCCAGGCCTGTAAGGAGGGGCATCGCCAGGTCCAGCAGGAGAATGTCCGGCTTGAGTTGGCGTGCCAACTGAACGGCCTGCTTGCCATCCTCCGCTTCGCCCACCACCCGAAATCCCGGTTCGACCTCGAGCACTCTCCGCAAGCCATCACGAAAGATAGGATGGTCGTCGGCAATTAGAATACGGATTTCACCAGGGACTTTTTCCATTTGAGCTTTGTGGAATCGTGATTTCCAGGTGAGCACCCTGCTCTGGTTTCGATTCGATGACGAGTTCGCCCCCTATCGATTGCACTCGCTCTTTAATAACCCTCGGCCCCTTTCCCGCAAAGTCGCCTTTAGCCAGAGAGAGCCGGCCGGAGAAATCGAAACCACGGCCATCGTCGTCTACCACTAGATTCCAACCGCCTTCCCCAGCAGCGAGGTTTACGCTAACGTTTCGCGCCCCACTGTGCTTGTGCACATTGACGAGCGCCTCCTGGACAATGCACGCCAACTCGTGGCACACGCGGGAGGAAGGCAATCTACCGTCGACTTGAGAGGCAAAGCTGGCAGCGATACCAGTTTCGAGGCGAAATTTGTTAGTGGTGTGTCGAAAAAAATCAACGAGGTGACCGGGGGTAATATCGACAGGCGTTACGCGCTGCACCAATTCACGCAGGTTTGAGCCCTCCTGCCGAAGAAGCTGTTGGATTCGGGCAACCTCGTCGACCATCCGCTGTGGGACATGGGGACTCTGTCGCACCGCCTCCAGGTGCAATTCCAAGCCGCTGAGAACTTGAACCACACCATCGTGAAGTTCCCGTGCCAACCGGGCGCGTTCCAGGCCTCCGGCTCGAGAGCGCAACCGGCCCGAAAGATAAGCGTTGTAAATGGCCGGACTCACTGCCTGGACGAGGGCCTGGAGAAAGCGGAGCTCCGTTTGCCGGGAAATTCCCGCATGAGGCTTGAAAAGGAACAGCCGTCCGGACCACTCCTCCTCGAAGGTTACCGAGACCATGAGCACGGAGCGAATCCCAAGCGATGAGAAAAAATCAGGGGGAAAGGAGCAGGAGGCACCCCTTTTCCGTTTTCCCTTGCTGTCCAAGGCGATGATTTGAAATGGCTTGCTCTCCCAGACACGGTGTCGCGTTGCCTTTAAACTATGGCATGGGCTTGGAAAAAACCATCTTTCCTGTTGCTCCAGCCCGATCTCAGATACCCGAGGCGCGGTTTCCAATGAGTCGGGAGCCTCCCCAGTTTCCCACAGGAAGGCGCGACCACTGCGGATCTCTTTTATAGCAACCACAACCCGTGTTCCGCCAAAGAGCCGCAACATCATTTGAAGAACAACGCGCACCGTGCCAGTGAGCCCGTGCTCCGCTTGCGCCCTGGCGATGATTCGCGCGATGGCTGATGATTCCGACCGAAGCCGTCTCTGTTCTTCTCCCAGGTATCCCATGAGGAAGCCTGCCAAGAGCAGGTAGGTGAGGCGCATGATGAAAACATTAAGCTCAAATTCGCCCAGCAAGAGATGTCCGGTGTCACCAGGGCCGGCGCTGACGATGAATGCTTCCAATGAGAGAAGGGCGACAGCTATCGCAGTAGTTGCCAGCGTTTCCCAGAATCCCCAACGGTAGGCTGCAGCGAGCACTACGAAGAGGAAGAACAAAAAGAATGGACTCCCCGGGCCGGTTGTGAACAGAGAGATCAGGGCCGGCCAGCAGAGGTCCACCGTGTGTACGCCGAGTATGAAGACTCGCGTCAACTTTTCAGAGCGGCGCCAGACCACCGCCACAAACACACCGCCGCTGTAAAGAACGTAAGCAATAAGGAGGAAGTAGGCGAGGGTGGCGTAATGCGCAGGCTGCGTCGGATCTAGATAGATGGCGAGCAGAGAGCAGGTTGCCAGGATGAGTCGCGCCAGGGACAGCACGCGTTCCATGCGAGCGGTTTGGGTCGTGTCCGCTGGACGCCCTTTCAGTACTGCCATATGACCGTCTTTTAGATTCGAAGGAGAACAGATCTATTGCCAACTGCCTTTTCTCACCCACAAGAAGGGTGAAGACCAGGCAGACTCCAGCCGTAACCTAAAGCAAATCCAGCACTTATATTTCTGTGATTCTTGGCTCCTGGGCGAGTCGGCAAACTCGGAGCCTATGAAACTATCGTATTGACAGTCTACCAACAGGGTTATTTGAAATCAATCATCCCATAGGATGAAAAAAGGACTAGTCCTCTTGCCTGACAGATCAGTCTTTCGTTGATGAGGGGCTACGGACTTGATGGTCTCTTTGGTTAGTGATCAGAAGCGCAACTTGGAGGCGAGTTTCCACTTCTAGCTTGGTGAGAATTAAGCGTACATGGCTCTTAACCGTGGCTGTAGAGATATTCAACTGATTGGCAATCGCCTTGTTGCTGAAGCCCGCAGCGATTAACTTAGCAACTTGCAGTTCTCTAGTTGTCAATCCCGACGGCGCAGTTCCTCCGGATCCTTTTCCCTGGAATTCTCCTTCCAAGAGTTGCGTGATGAGTGTTTGCGGCAACCCTGGAGGGAGGATCCTGAACCCTTCGGATACACTGCGAATCGTTTTTAGGAGATCATCCATTGAGGCATGTCTCAATACAATCCCGGAAACGCCTCTTCTCAAGAAATCTCTGGTCTGAGTATCTGAAGGGTGGACATCCATCAGAACTAACTTAGCATTGGGCAGGTCTTGACGCAAAAATCCTAACACCCTAGAGCCGTCATCGGCGAAGGCTCGGCGATCCAAAAGGACCAACTCGGGATTGCTGGTTTGGATTGTCGCTCGAAGCTCCTGGGCGTCTACAGACGAACTGAAGATGTCCAGATCCGGCTCATGCCTCAACCTCTCTTCAAGATATTCGCGAAAGACGCGATTGCATTCGATGAGGAGTAATTTGGTCTTTTTCAAGGAACGCCACCCTAGTCCACCTATTTTCGACAGATTCCGCCCCGACGCTGAGAATCCAGTGATGAATGCTAGCTGCACTGCTCAATGGCATTGCCTGATTCCTTAATTCTAGAATGGATTCTTACTTATGTAAAGAATGTAAAGAGGAATTATATCTCTGAGATGATAGTTTGATAGGTGCGAGAGAATTCGGCCCCGTCGGCGTCTCATCTCGGCGGGATTGCATGAAAATTCCCCTCCTCGACTGAGGAGGGGACGTGGCGCGCAGCGCCACGGGGGTGGTGCGAGTTGCCGCAATACCGATACTGGCTTGGCCTATCCAGGATTATTCGAACCACCCCGCCGCGGCCAGAGGCTGCGGCTGCCCCTCCTTGATCCAAAGGAGGGGAGCCTTCTTGCCGAGTTTCACGATAGAAACTAACCGGCTATCGACTGCACGTGAATGTTGTTGGTCACGGAAAACACTCCCGCGACGGAATTGGCCTCAATGTTGGCGATATTCTTGTCCATTACGCGACTAACGATCCCCTCCAGGGTCACATTTCCGTTTTTGACGATGATCCGGATGGGTGGAACAGGCTGTATGGCATACAACAACATCGAGGAGGCCCCATAGATTCTTCGATAAACCCGAATCCTAATGCGGTCATCATTAGGCGAAAGCGGCAAAACCTCCACATGGCTAATCACCTGGCTGACGCCGGCGACTCTCTGGACGGCCCTTTGAGCATCACTCGCCAGGATGGGACGACTTACCTGTCCCGTCAATTCCACCTTGTCGCCCTCCACTCTAAACTCCAGGTTATCGAAGACCCCATAGTAGGGAAGCATAAGCAGCGCATGGCGCACTGCACCCTCCATCGGTGAGAGGCCGAGCGCGGGAACGTTGCCTTCTGAAGTGCCCCTTGGGATCTGGGCTGTCTTTGCCAGGACTGCCACTGGCGCAGCGGCCAGAACCGAGAATAGAACTACCCCGTTGAGCCATCTATGTGCTGTTCTCATTGTCTTTCCTCCTAAGTTCCCAATCGTCCATGGAGTTTTCATGGACCATTTGACATTGCCTGCCGATCATCACTTAGGCATGTGACGGACCAATTCCAAATGCCCTGGATTCAAACAGAGGAAGGACAAGTACTGGCCATACCGAGCCATGGTGGCTCTTTTCAGCCACCACCTTTCACTTCATAAATTCGGCAAACCTTCACGGGACCTACACAGACATTGGGACTGAGCCGCGGACCAATTCCACAACGGGGCGGTAGTTTATTCTCCCTCTCAATGAGGCATCCCTGCACCGACGAGCTGAATCAAACAGGCCAGAGGGATTGTGTGCGAAGACAAGGAGGAATTTATGCAGAGGGTCAGGATTGGTTTTCTAATTTCAGTCATAGCTGCCCTATCGTTTCTCGGAGCATGTAATTCGACGAAGCTAGTCAAAGGTCCTGATGATGCGGCCATCAAAGATAGCATCCAATCAAGATTGTTCCAGGAAGCGATGCTGAAGACACGCGACATTCAAGTAGACTCACAAAAGGGGGTAGTTACACTAACCGGGACAGTCTCCTCTGATATGGAGAAACTCGCCGTGGAGGGACTGGCACGCGGAGCAACAGGTGTGACACAAGTGGTCAATCAGCTTTCAGTCTCGGCCCCTTCGGCTGCGCAGACCGTCTCTCCGGCCCAGACCGCGGTGTCGAAACCAATGGCCGCCCGACCCCGGAACCATAAAAGCATGCGGCAGGCATCGACCTCCCCTGACACTCATTTCCAAGAGGCAAGTGAACCTCCACCACTTCTTTCCACCCCGGAAGGACCGATGCCCAGCCCGACTGACACGACGATAGCTCAGGAACCGCCGGCGCCCTCTGTCCAGCCGCCCTCGCCGCCTCCCCCGGTTGAGGTCACGGTGCCCTCTGGGACCGTCATTACCATCCGCATGATTGACAGCATTGATTCATCCGTCAATCACCCTGGGCAGGAATTTGCCGCGAGCTTGGAAGTCCCCATCGTGGTGGGAGACACTGTGGTCATCCAACGCGGAGCGGACGCCCGGGTGCGCCTGGTGAATGCGGCGAGTGCCGGACATGTACAGGGACGGTCCGAGTTACAGCTTGAGCTGATTTCCATCAATGCGCATGGTATGATTTACCCGGTTCAGAGTGCAGACTACCGGAAGCAAGGTACGTCACGCGGGAAGCAAACCGGAGCCACGATTGGCGGGGCTGCCGGTCTGGGTGCGCTTATCGGCGCTGCCGCCGGAGGCGGCAAGGGGGCAGCCATCGGGGCGGCGATCGGAGCAGCAGGCGGAGGTGTTGCCACAGCGGCAACCAAGGGACAGCAAGTCAAGATAGCCTCAGAGACCAAACTCGATTTCACGTTGAAGAGTCCAATGACAGTGACAATGAACCAATCGGCGGCCCTGGCTGAGGGTTCACCAACTGACCAAAAATAAGCTTGCTGAGAACTAACGCCGCATCGTAGGGAGGGCAATGATGAATCTTCTGGAAGTTGGAATGAAAGCGCCTGACTTTAGATCCTCGGATCAATATGGAAACCCTGTTTCTCTGAAAGACTTCCACGGTCGGAAAGTCGTGCTCTACTTCTATCCCAAAGACAACACCCCCGGCTGCACAAAAGAGGCCTGTGCGTTCCGCGACAGTTTCGAGAAATTCAAGAGGCTGGGAGTCGCAATACTCGGGGTGTCTGTCGACAGCGAAAAATCTCACCTGTCATTCACCGAAAAATTCAGCCTGCCTTTCACGCTGCTTGCTGACGTAGACAAAAAGATCGTTGAGGCTTACGGCGTTTGGGGCGAGAAGACACGCTACGGCCGGAAATACATGGGAACCCTGCGGGCGACGTTCTTAATCGATGAATCAGGCCGTGTGGCCGCGGTCTTTCCGAAAGTCAAACCAGAAGAACACACCGAGGAGATCCTTGGGTTACTGGCAGGAAAATAGGCCGTCGCACTATCCAAAACTTCTGGGATCGGCAAGGGTTGGCGAACGCACTGTAAGTAGCACTTGAGTGCGTGGGATCGATCATTCCCGGTTTCCGATATTGTTATCTTAAAACCACGTGATGTCGGAAAGCATTTGGGATCATAATTCCGACAGGATATCCGTGATTGACCCAACCACTTTATGAGCACCCGCGAAAGGGCATCCTCTGGTCAGATCGGTGGGGACAATTATGCATCTGATCCCGGCCGCCGACGCTGAAGCTAAGCCACGCTCGGAGTCTTCAATAGCGAGACACTCTTCCCTGTTGAGACCACATCTCTCAACCGCTAGCAAGTACGGTTCAGGGTCCGGCTTGGACTTTGTATAATCGCCGGCAGCAATAACAAAACTGAAATATGGCAATAGACCCGTCGATTGGTGCATCAGTTCGAAGTGCTCCCTCCTCGAACTGGTCACCACACCCATCGTGTACTTGCCACAAAGAGCACCAAGAACGTCTCTTACCCCCTCCATGACTACTTGCTCCTGGCTTAGCAGCCTGCTATAGAGAGCATTCCTTTCGTCGCGCAACTGCTCGACTGCAGGGGGAGAAAACCGTCGCTGTCTGACCAGATGCCAGGCGCCTTTCCCTTGGACAAGGAAGAGGGCGATGAACGCTTCTCGAGTTAGGTCCACTCCAACCGTTGCCAGGACCTCTCGGGTCGCAAGGAAGTACAGGCGTTCGGTGTCCACTAACACGCCGTCATTGTCCCAGAATAGAGCCTTGATCATGCAGAGACTTCATCAATGTCCGAATTACAGATCATTGGTTCGTTTTCGCCGATTTCAACAATTCCACCAGGATGTTGTCCTGTGGGTATGCATGCCCCCGGTGCTGCCGGAAACTTTCCGCATAGGCAACGCCTAAAGGCCTGGCTGCTTCGGCTGCCCAACGCTTCATTTGTTCCACGTATTCATCGACGCCGTGGTGCTTCAGCAGCCAGTCTCTCTGGCTGGCGTGACACTTCAGCATTGCGGTCTTGGTTTCCAACTGCCGGCTGATGTCGATCTGGAAGCCCATCTCGACCTGACGGCCAAGGCTATCCTTTCCTTCCAGCGGCATGGCATAGTAAAGGTAAGGAACCCCCTCCAAGTGTGGAGCCGGCGGCGTGGCTCCTGTTTTGAAGTTTGGAATCCCCGCACAAAAAGCCGCGTTCCGGACCAGTTGAGCGGTTATTTCATGATCGATCATGTAATCAGATGGCGAGTGTGTAATCACCAGAAATGCCCGACTGACTCTGAGAGCTTCCACAGTTTTGCAGATCGTGGTGGGTTGGTAACAGATCAACCCGTCTTTCTCTCCAATGTACCGGAAGGTAGCATTCAGCATCTTGGCCGAGGTCTGAGCTTCGGATATGCGGACCTGGCTGATTTGCTCTGGTGGCAAATCCATGCTGCCGCAATCCCCGGCTGTCATGGTTGCGATATGAATCTGGTACCCCACTTCCCGTAGCTGGAGCAAAGTGCCTGCACAGAGGAATTCCATGTCGTCCGGATGGGCCATAAAGGCCAGAACGTGGCCGGTGTCTTTCATGTGTGCTCCTTTTCGTGAGCCCTTCACAACTTCATTTCAACCATTCGACCGTGATCCTCTCCTCGATTGACCCACCTCTGGTATCTATTGGGCATCTACTCTGTTGGCACGCTCTTCCCGAGGGAGGCAAGGGTAGCATCTTATGAATAGCGTACGCGAGAGGATTTGAACAATGGCACTTGGTTCCAAGAAGAAACAGCTCATTTTCTTTTTATTAGGGGTTCTCGCCCTAGGTATGGGCGCAATGTTATATCTGAGAGTTCAAGTTCTTGGATTCAGCGCCAGGGAAAAGCCCCCGGCAATCGAAGTGTTTCTGGCCAGGCGGGTCCGGCACCTCGCGACCCCCTCCAAAGCCACGTCCTTGCGGAACCCTCTCTCAACAGCACCTGATAATATCGGTGCCGCCAGGGACTTCTTCGCGGTGAATTGCGCAACGTGTCACGATAATAACGGAGATGGAAAGACGATCATTAATTCCGGCCTGTATCCCCCGGCTCCAGATTTACGAGGACGGGAAACACAGGATCTGACGGATGGAGAACTTTTCTACATCATCAGAAACGGAATCCGATTCACCGGTATGCCAGGTTGGGAAGGAGATGATGACGACACCTGGCGGTTGGTGCTTTTCATTCGTCAGTTGCCCGAACACAACCCCAAGGATATCGGTCTAATTAATGATCGTAACCCTACAGAGCCGAGTGGCTTGAATCGAGCTCATGCATTAGCCAAAGGAGGGACCAGGGAATCATCCTTTGCCTCCCGCTGAGCACAAACTCCATCGCTTCTGAAAAACTTGCTGTCGGGCGATTCCTGCGAGTGCGCACGATCAGTTTTCTCCTGGTCGCTGCATTCCCAAGAAACCATTGGGAACCGGGTATTCGCTCTTTGCTTCTTCGTTTTGACCGTTAATGAGTAAAAACCTCAGCTTCTCATGATCCTTTGTATAATGATTCTATGATGACATAAGGGTAATGAGACCCTGCTTCTGGATCCGGGCTATTTCTATAAAAAAGGAGGAGAGGATATGAAACCGGGGCGGTTTCTCTTATTGCTAGCTTTACTGTCACCTCTGGCAGTTCTCTGTGGGTCTGTTTTTCTACTTGGATACTCTTCAGGTCCGGATCCCCGGATGACAGGTGGATTCAAAGAGGAGACCTGCAGAACCTGCCACAACAGCTTTACCTTGAACGAAGGAATCACTCTCGGTGGCATCTTCCAGATTGTTGGAGTACCTAAGGTCTATGATCCCGGGGCGACGTACCCCTTGCGTGTTGTGATCGGTCATCCCGGGAAATCACGTTGGGGCTTAGAGTTGTCGGCACGGTTCAGCGGATCTGGCCAGCAAGCCGGGCAGTTGGTGCCAACGGATCTCCTGACCCAGGTCAAAGAGGACGCAGGAATCCAGTATATAGAGCACACTGCCGCCGGAACCAGACAAGGGACCGGTGACGGACCGGTGGAGTTCCAGTTCAATTGGATAGCTCCCTCGCCCGTAACAGGCCCCGTGATTTTCAATGCTTCGGGCAATGCTTCCAATGGGGACGGCAACCCCACGGGAGATTACATTTACACAGGTGGAGCTTACAGCGGAGTACCCGGGCAGGGAACCTCGCAGCCGGGCGCTCCTTCAGAGATCGCGGAAGCAAAGCGGCCTGTGCGTCTGAGTGATTCTTCTTTGGTTTTGAATTTGCCGGCCCCTGTGGATCTGAAAAAACATTCGGTAGAAATCTTCATTCAGCACCGTTTTCTGCAGTCCCTTGCGGATGTTCGGCCCGGAAATGCGTTCGGCATCGATTATGGCGCCAACATCAATCTGGGATTCAATTACGCCGTCACAGATCGACTCAGCTTTGGTGCCTCACGCGCCAGGTTCGGTCAGATCATCGCATTCGCTGGAAACTATGAGATCCAGACTCGACATGACTCCTTCTGGAAATTGAGCCTCCATGCTGGGGTCGAGGGCACGCAGAACTTCGAGGGCCACTACTCCCCGTTCCTGCAACTGACCTCTTCCTTCGACTACAAGATCGTGCGCCTCTATGCGGTTCCCACTGTAGTCTTCAACTCCCGTGACAATTCACTGCTCCAACCAGGTGTCCCGGCGATCAATCCGCAAGACAAGCATACGTTCAGCATTGGAGTGGGAGCAGACATTGCCCTCAGCCCAAAGTTCTCGCTCCTTGGCGAGGTAGTGCCGAGGGTCGCTGGATATGGGGGACTCGGAACAAATGATTATGCGTCTGTGTCGGGTGGGGTAGCAATTCGGACCTGGGGGCACGTCTTTACCATTATGGCTTCCTCCAGCCGGGACTTCACACCTGCCACCTACGCCGTGAATGCGGGACAACACAATCTGTCGTTAGGATTTAATATCTACCGGAGAGTTCACTGATCCATCCGTTCATCATGGATCAGTCCTTTTTCGGACTATTCCTGATTCGCAATCAACAAGGAGTGCCGCGAACAGATGCAATTCAAAGTGCGACAGAATTAACTCACTTATTTACGGTTCGGGCGCCGCGGGGGCGCGGCGTCTCCAAATCCTTGGAGACGGGACGCCCTCGCCCCGCTTCCTTCAACAAGCCTTGGACGCATGGCGTCTCCAGTCGCACTTTGAATTACACCCGCCGCGAACAGACGGTTTGAAGGTTGGCGTTATAATGGTCACAATTGAATCCAAACGAGGTTACTCATGGGGCATCCTCCAGTTTGGACCCATCCACAGAAAAATTGATACGCAGTGTGGCCACTAACCTGATCAACTACCTTCGACGGCACGTCTGTCCGGCAGTGACGCTGGAGCGGATTCTGAGAGCCGGCAGCGTCCTCGGAGAGGTCGCTTGAAAATAGCCCAGCGCTTCAGCGCTGGGTCTGCAGGGCGTCGAGGTTGAGTCCCGTAGGAACGGTCGAGCCCCCTTCAATCGTCCCTACAGGACTTTTTACTTTACAAACTGGTAGTCTCAGCGCTGAAGCGCTGGGCTATTTTCAAGCGCTCTTACTGAGCACATTTTCATGAATGAGATCTTCGTTCTCTCACTACTCTTCATGCATGTTGACAGGATCGTCGAGTTTGCTGAATATTCAACTTTAATGGAATGATCAGCCACTATCTTCCCCCAGAGAAAGGAGGGTGCTATGTCCCGGTGGAAGCTTGCATTGAGCCTTAGTGGGCTAGGGTTGTTATTTACGTTGGCAGGTTGCAGCAAGGCAGAGCACGATGTAGAAGAGAGGTACTACCTCGTTTGCTTGAATGTCAAGATCCCATATTGGCAGGCGGCGCAGGCCGGCTTGCATCATGCCGCCTCTCAGTTGAAGGTTAGGGCTGAAATGATTGGGCCTGATACCTATGACGCCAAGGCACAACAACAGGAGTTCCAAAGTGCTCTCCGGCACAAACCGACAGGTATTCTCGTCTCACCGGCTGACGCCGAATTGTTGAAGGCAGATATCGACGGTGCCATTGGCCAAGGAATACCGGTGATTACCATGGACTCGGATTCCCCGACTAGCCAGAGACTGCTTTACATTGGAACCAATAACTACCAAGCAGGGATCATGGGAGGCAAAAAGCTGGTAGAGCATTTGCAGGGCAAGGGGAACGTGATGCTGTTCACCATGCCCGGGCAGAATAACCTCAGAGAGCGTCTAAATGGGTACCAAGCGGTGTTGGCAGAGCACCCGAAAATCAAGATTGTGGAAATCGTCGATATCAAGGGAGATCCAGGCATCGCCTTTGATAAGACCATGGATGTCGTGGAACACCAACGGGACAAGATCGACGCTTTTGTCTGCCTTGAAGCCAATGCTGGAAAGGATGTGGCAGAGGTACTAAACCGCAAGGGAATCAAGAACAAGATCATTGTGGCCATGGACACCGATCAACCGACACTGAAATGGGTCCAGGAAGGACTGATCGCGGCCACCATCGCTCAGAAGCCCTTCACGATGGCTTATTTTGGATTAAAGCTGCTGGATGATCTTTACCACCACAAGCTTCCATCGCTCACGAGGAACTGGGCCCAGGACCCGTTTTCTCTGCTTCCCACGTTTGTCGATACGGGAGCCACAGTGGTAGACCGTAATAATGTTGGCGAGTTCATTAAAGCCCAGGAGTCAACGGCCGCAGGACCGCCCAAATCCTAATGATTTATGCAAATTATA
>JBGOTQ010000152.1:0-16560 GCA_041476565.1 Terriglobia bacterium
CTTCAATGGATCTAAACGGCATTCATACTTGTCGTTGACTTTCAGTTCTATATTCGACCAGTCGAAATCGTTCTTGTTGGTGATTAAAAATTGCATCCCCAGATAATTGACGTCAACCTTCATTTCAGGCGTTGGGGGACCAAATTGGGAGGCTACATAAACTAGATAGAAAAGGACCAGTACAAGGATAACAAGACACACTATTCTCACAGCTTTTGTGTCCTTTTTCTGCTTTAGATTCTTCTCCTCGGCCTTCTCTGTTTTGATTCTCTCCTGTGCTTCAATACGTTCCTTCTCTTCTAAGTAGATCTTCCTTTTTTCCTCTGGAGATAATTCGACCATATTATTCCTCACTCCAGTTCCATGAATACTACTCTATCTGCTCACCCCAGCGCTGCTAGGCAGTGGGGGGTCTATTGTCTTAAAGTCAGCTGGGAAACTGAGGATTTTTGTGGCTAATGAATTTGACTTTCCCGGCCTTGTGCCGCCTGTTGAAGTTATCAATAACGTAGATCTTGGCCCACAGGTCCTTGTTCTCTTTCTTGGCGGGAGGCGTAACGAAGAAAAGGAGACGGAGTTCGTAAAGTTCTCCTGGAGGAATGGGCCATGGTCCACTGCTTTGCTGTTGGTTGCTTTTTCGCCTGCGGCAGCGATGCCAGTAAACAACCTCTGCGCGAAGGATGCTAACGGCTGTTGGCGTTGCATTCATCATCCACCAGTCAGACATGAGCTGCATTGCAGGCATGTCGCCGATTACTGTCGGATTCCATAGATGGTGCTGCGGTGTGAATGTGAGTTCATGGGGGACAGACGGCTTCTTTCTGCTGAACACTTGGCGGAACCATCCAAAGAACCTGACGATGTGCTCAATGATTTTGAGGCCGAAACTCGTTGCTGCAATCGGATCAGTCATTTCTCACCTGCATTTTCCGTGCCACCGCAGCGGCCTCGCCCGCGTCTGGTGGGCAGCTTCCGTGGATCGTGGTTATGGAAGCACAACGCGAGAAGGTTCTTTCTTCCGTATCCGAAGTCCTAGTACTCCAAAACAGGCCATGACTATCCCAACCCAGCTGACGGTGAACAATATCAAGTTAATGCGAATGGAGCGTTTGTAACCGTTCAAGCCTGCCTTTATCTGCTTAGACTTCAGAGAACCCTCGCCCTTCAAGGTTTCAGATTGTGCAGTGGATGCTTTCAATGTGCCTAAATGTGCACTGAAGACGCGGCCTTCTTCGAGTAGTTCGGTCAAATAATGTTGTAAAAACTGCTCTCTTTCCGTGGGAGTGGCAGAATTGTCGGCCTCCTTTTCTAGATACTGTTGCAGACTGATCCATGTTGCACCTTCTTGCGCCAGCACATTTGTGAGCGAAGTTGCCAACTTATGAAGATGTGGATATGTCTCAGCATCAAATTGCTGAAGACTTCCTTGGTCCATCTTCAGTTGTGCTAGACCTT
This sequence comes from Terriglobia bacterium, assembly GCA_041476565.1. GTDB lineage: Bacteria > Acidobacteriota > Terriglobia > Versatilivoradales > Versatilivoraceae > DATKMG01. Next base: position 1,456 of record JBGOTQ010000152.1, read on the forward strand.
GTCCTATCTTATAGCGCCATGAATGAAGATCGGCCTCGGTAATCGAATGCTGCATTCTTATATTGACTTCTTTAAAAGTCTTGTTGCGTTGGAGGACTCGATCAACGATCTCGTTAAGGATCGCTTGGGATGCGAATTCACGTTCAAGTCCTGCGATGGCCGTGGCAGATTCCTCAAGTTTCAACGAGATCTGATCCATGCTTTGATTTGCGAGCTGATCTTCACGGAAGGCATAAAATAACATAGCAAAAAAGCACGGAAGCAACGCGAGTGAGAGTTTTTGCAGACCATCCATAGATATGTAGGAACGGGATTCGAGAGGATCAGCATCCCCCGACCAGCGGCATTTGTCCCCAAGAAAGTTAGGGCCAAGATCAAAGTATGCCGTTTAAAGTTTCTGCTTACACTTGGTAGGTGTCAAGAGGCTTGTCCAAGAGAATATGCGACTAAACTTCAGACAATGGTCAGTCCTCCCCCCACCCCTTAATTCCTCACTCTGGTTCTGGGCATTTTGGAAATGCTGTCTCACTCAACTCTACCTTCTAATAAGCAAAGCCGCCAGCAATGAGGCAATTACCGACACAATAAAACCTGGTATGGCAAGCCACTGCCATTTTTCGAGTAATGCAAACCTCTCCTTGCCTTGTCCAATACGGAAAGCTCCAATAGGGAACAGTCTTGCACGCACCATATTCAACAACCAAGTTAGGAGTGGAACTCCTATCATGATTAAAATTATGGTCATTGAAAAATACAAAGCATGCGTAAGATCCATCTCTTGACGTGGCTTGTCAGGTCCACTGTACCTTGCAACAAAGCGAACTATAAACATCAAAGCTGCCAAGGGGGGAAGTACAAAAAACAAATCGGTTCTAGCAATAAATGAATACCAAGGCTTCATTCCGTCAATTAGGTCATTAAGGGCGCTTAGAGTGTGAGATACAAACTGTTCTTCACCCTCTATCCACAACCTAATTGGAGGATGTGAGCTTTGAACCTCTATCACTGCACGCTGTTGAAAGTTGTTCGTGTTGCCCGCAAATTCAATACCAATAATTTCTCGTGATCTGGGATTCTCCAATTCGATTACTTCTTTGTGAGATGAGAACGTCCTCTTGATTTTGTCGCTACAAGATACTGTAGCTTTTACAATGTCATTGTGTTCTCCGATGAGGGTCCAAATCTTGCTTACATCAGATTCTTTTAAGACAAAGGCATTCTTTAAGAATAAAAAGCCCGTCCCTGCAATCATGATGTCTCCTCTCTATCTAACGCCTGTACAAGGGTGTCATCTGTCCAACGGCGCGGCGGACCAGCGGTCCTCTGGCGCGAGTGTAGCTTATGGCGCAGGCGCTCACGAATCCTTAACTCGTTAGGGGGATTTGTCCTTGTTGTGCACTCTGAAGTCCACGCTGGACACGCGCTGGAAGGACGAACATAAACTGCGCTAACGCCAAAGCAAACTCGATAACTCTCTTTGCATCTTCCGATGTTGGTAGCGGTGCACTTTCGTCGGCATGACGCTGATCATTGGCATCAAGACGAACGTCATGTGCCCATTGTGCCATTTCCTTCGTAATGAGATGCTGGCTTGCGGCTTGATTGATGCGTTCAAAAAGGGTGCCTGGCCTAAGATTCTTTGACTTCAGCATTGCATCGACGGAGCTAGCAGCAAGCATGACGGCCCCTGATGGAGACCGGATGCTATCGAGGGCTTGCCGTAAGAAGTTGCGCGCTCTTTCAGGTATGTCATCACTGAGCTCTGCGATCTTGTCAGGGTAGACCTCAATAATTTCTGCATTCCAGCCAGAACCTCGAGCGATTATCAGTCCTGCGCAGCGGTTGCATGAATACACTGCCCAAAGTTTCTTGGAACCCTGAAAATCGGTCAGCTCAAACGTGTTGCGAAATTGAAGATAGGGCATGTCAACGCCACAATGGGGACAGCGGGCGAGATCTAACGTTGTCTGCAGAAGCCTTGGCATTGTTTTGCCCTGACAGCGTGGAAGATAAGATCCCCGAACTTTGGGCTAGTGAGGGAATCTAAGTAGCCTGCCAACAGTCTCTGCCTGCCGATGGCGGGTGTCAAGGGGATTGTCGAAGGCGTTTCGATTGGCTTGAATTGACTTCCCTTTGAGACTAGCAGGTGTAGAATTGTCCTAATTTGGAAGCGTAGTTTTAAGAGGCAGTCATGCTAGAAGAGCATCGACAATATTGCGATTGTAAACTATGAGCAACCGTAGATCTAAGCACGAAAAGAAGCTACTGGGATGCATCTTCCTGGACAATTCCTTAATGCCAAAAGCCATCGACAGAGTCCATTCAGACGATTTCCGTGATGAGCCAAATGGCCCGATATTTCGCGCCATGATTGAGCTTTTCGATGAGGATAAAAATATCGACCTCGCTGCTCTCACGTCCAAGTTGCCAGAGATCCCATCGGCCTATATTTCCTCCTTGGTCGATGAACTTCCCAAGCCCCCCAATTTTGATACATACCTGAAAACCGTCGGGGCTAGGGGATTCGGGTTCAAGCTAGGAGTCGATGCAAGCTAAGATCGTGCTTTGCTGCAGAAAAGTGTGAGTATTTGTGAGTCCAACCAGCATCTAGGGCCACTAAGGCTTCTGCTGCCTCTAATAAAATCAATAACTTATTGATAACCAGCTGGGTTGGCAGGTTCGATTCCCATGCACCTCCGCCACGTAGTGACTTTATCTACTCGAACTGATGAGGAATAAATCGGCTGCGTGTATGGCGCAAATCCTTGAGTGCCACAAACACATAAGTTAGAAATGCGCTTCACAGAGCTCAGCCTTCGAGCATTTTCATCGGCGGTGGAGAGCTTGAGGACATCATGCGGCGCTCTCTCTAAAAAATACCTGGAGCGCCGATATGATTGCCTGCCACTCTGACGAGAAGCTGTGTTCCTTGCGCTGAGTTGGTAGCCAGAGATGGCTGCGCTCCCAGAGCAGTCATTGTCATGCTACGTGGCGCCCCCAGTAGGGGCATGAACGGCTTCTTCTATGAAAATGGCCTGAGAAAGGCCATGGGAAAGTAGCCCAGGGCATAGCGGACGAATAGCAACAGCCGAAGGCGAGGTGCCGGTGGGCACTGCCGACCGCGACGCCCTGGGACTAAGATTCCGAAATAGAGCTCAACCCCTCGATCAGGCGCGGGGAGTCCACCCGCGCCTGATCGAGGAGTAAGAGTCGGGGGTTTACGATGACCCAGGGCGTCGCTCGCAAAGAATCGCTCGCTTTGCTCTGGGCTACTCTCCTTCGCCCACTTCGTGGGCTGGATACCATTTTCATGTGCATATGATGTTTCATAGACCCAAGGTCGAGGTATGCCCTCTAATGTTTCTGCCTTGCCTTGATGGGTGTCAAGTGGCCTATTTGTAGTTCCTACCAAGATACTTTGCTTTGTGCCAGATATGCCCCCGATTGATTCAGTGAGGGCTCCATGACCTATCAGTGTGAGGGATTTGTGAGTCCATAACTCCGCAAGAGCCAGTGGGGCCTTTAGCGCCCCTAATACAAACTGTAAGCGGCTCGAATTAACGTTCGGGATCAGCGACAAGGTGACGCAAATCGAAATGGACTTCTACGACCGGCTCTGCGCGGAGTGCTTACGGAGGGTTGAGTCCCTTGGCCTATTCCTTAGATCATCCCGGTGAAGGCTCCTAGCCCTATGATGGTATCAAACAGGTCCTTCGGGCGTATGGGTTTCGAAACATAGCCGTCCATCCCTGCGGCCAGGCAGCGTTCCCGGTCACCTTGCATCACATGAGCGGTCATGGCGATGATGGGAATATGTTCCCCGGTCGCCTGTTCCTTCTCGCGGATGGCGGCTGTCACATCAAATCCGTCCATCTCCGGCATTTGTACATCCATCAACACGAGATCGAAATGTTCGTTCTCCAGCCGCTTTAGCGCCTCGCGCCCGTTGTTGGCTACGACCGCCGAGTGTCCATACTTCTCTAGCAAGCGCAAGCCCAGCTTTTGGTTTACTATGTTGTCCTCCGCTAATAAAATATGGAGAGGTCTTTTCCCCTCTCGCAGGGAGTGGCGGGTGACCAGTAATGGCCCAGTCTCCGGTGGTCTAGAGCCCAAGACGCTTAGCATAGCGTCGAGGAGCTCGGAATGACCGATTGGTTTAGTTAAATAGGCAGCCAGTCCCAGCGCCCGGCATTGGGCCGCATCGCCGCGCTGACCGGCCGAGGTCAGCATCAAGATGGTAGCACCAGACAACCCGGGATTCTGTCGAATCCGTTCCGCCAATGCGAACCCATCCATTTGGGGCATGTCAGCATCTGTGAGGACCAGAGGGAACGGCTCGCCCGCTTCGAGTGCTCGTTCCAGGGTTCGCAAAGCGTGCAAGCCATCTTCCGCCAGAGTAGGCCTCATGCCCCAGTTCATGAGCAAATTCTCCAGAATGTAACGATTAGTGCGGTTGTCGTCCACCACCAAGACCTTTATGTTCTGAAGATGGACTCTTTCTATGGGCTCGAGCGGGTTGGTGACCTTGGCAACGCCAAAGCATGCTGTGAAGTGGAAAGCACTGCCCTGGCCAACGGTACTCTCCACCCAGATTTGGCCTCCCATCATCTCAACCAGGCGACGCGAGATGGTGAGACCCAGGCCGGTACCGCCAAAGCGTCGAGCAGTGGAACCGTCGGCCTGAGTGAACGACTCGAAAATGGCGGCCTGCTTCTCGAGAGAAATGCCAATCCCGGTGTCTTGTACACTGAAGTGCAGCGTGGCTGTATCCCCTTCAATGGTCTCCTGCTCTATCCTGACATTCACTTCTCCCTTTTCGGTGAACTTCATAGAGTTGCCGAGCAGATTGGTAAGGATCTGACGCAGGCGGCCAGGATCGCCTACCAAGGTCTCGGGAACACCGGGGTGGACGAAACAGTTGAGTTCCAGTCCTTTTTGATGGGCACGCAACGCCAGGAATTTCAGCATGGGTTCGAGGCTTCCGCGCAGCTTGAAATCGATGGCCTCCAGTTGGAGCTTGCCAGCCTCGATCTTGGAGAAGTCCAGAATGTCATTGATGATCGTGAGGAGGGAATCAGCAGAGGTCTTGACCATGCCGAGGTAATCTCGTTGTTCGGGGGTGACTTCGGTGTCGAGCAGGAGTTCGGTCATGCCGACAATGCCGTTCATCGGAGTCCGGATCTCATGACTCATGTTGGCCACGAATTCGCCTTTGGCGCGGCTGGAAGATTCCGCGGCTTCTTTGGCTCTTTCCATTGCCGCTTCTGCTCGCTTCCGTTCAGTGATATCGCGCGCAATGCCTTGCACGCCGACGGGCCTCTCACCTTCTTCGATCACCTTCAAGCTGACATCCAGGGGCACCCGTCGACCATCCTTGGCGACTATAACCCACTCACGGCTGGGCAACGTCTCGCCGAGGCGGGCCCGGCTTAGCGTTTCGGCGACAAGTCGCATGGACTCTGCGTCGAGAAACCGGGCCACATCCAGCCCCAGGGCTTCTTTTCGCGAGTAGCCAAAGATATTCTCCCCTGCTTTATTCAGTGACTTAAGTGTCCCATTCAAGTCGAGGGTATAGATGATGTCATTGGCATTCTCGACCAGGTCCTGATAACGTTGCGTCAGGGCCGCTTCACTCTCAAGACGGCTGCGTATGATCCTTGTCTGCCTGTGCACACGCTGCCGCAGGACTGCCACCCAGCCGAAGGTGGCGATGATCGCCACGGCCAACAGTGCCAGCATCGATAAGGCTCTCGTAAGGGTCCACCATGGCGCTGCCTCAAGCAACACAATATCTTCAGGGGATCGCAGAACAAGGGTGAAACTCCGGGGATTTCGGGATTCATCCACCTCGAGAAGGGAGACCCCCGTAAGCTGCAACAGACTGCCGTTCGACAGTGAGTCCAAGTTATGCTTAATGTTCCGCGACTCCATTTCTGCCCGGAAGGTAATCGCCCCTTCCTGCAATTCCAGTACTTCCTGGCCCTGCCTGCTGCTGCGGTTCAACAACCGCGCCGACAGTCGAACCAAGTCGGCATTGTAATCACCTTCCAGTACCTGCGCGGCATTGACCTTTGCAGGTTCAGGGAGTGAACTCGTGCCAATCTTTCGGATCACCGCATCGCGCATGACTGGTGTGTATTCGCCGATAGCGGGGAATCCCACTGCATCGATCAAATCGCCCACCTTGACAGGGGTCGACAGGCTCGTTTTGATCAATAGGGATCCTCCCGAGTCCCGAATACAGAGTGACCGTCTTAACCTTTGGCATGTCACTACGCCTTGAACGTGCACTCGGTGGCCAAAAGCACCCTCCGGAGTGAGGCGCACTAGAAAATGGATGGGGCGTACGGGCAACGAGAACAATTCACCGGGAGGTCGTTCTACGATCTGAATACAATCGCGGTTGGGGACGAGAAGCTGGAAACCAACCAGTTGTTGTTTGGACGTGTAGATACCGCCGAAGACCCCGCGGATGTGAATCTTGGCATCCACGAGATCCGTTGAGAGTGGCCGGTAGTTCAGGATAATGGTCCTGAATTCGAAAGTTCCTGCAGAGGCATTCAGGACTAGCCTGTCCTCACGCTCGGCAGCGGAGCGGACAACGGCTTCGGCTTCAATCCATTGGCTGTCTTGCCTTCCGGAAGCCAGTTCATCGCTCGAGACCAGTCGAGCGATGGGCAAGGAGGCTTCGCCCAGATTTTGATATCGAGGCTCGTGGATCTCGGGGGCCAAGTCGCCGCTGCCACTTACCCCTTTTACTTCCACCAATTGGCCGGAATGCAAATCGAGCTTGGTCGGGCCGGGATCAACAAATATACCTGCCGTCGAGTCCTGAATAAATAAGTCCCCGGTTTCCCAACAGTAACAAGTTATGACTCCACGGATGCGAACGGGATAGCTTCGTCCAGCTTCCTCGGGCGTCATTCGCCTGATTTGTTCGACGTGCGTGAGAGTCGGCAAATTCGCCTTAGCTGCCTGTAGACCATGGAATGCTATAACGCAAAGAATCCCCGCCAACAACATGGGCGGAAACAGCCAACTCATAGATCGGCGTTGGCTGTGGTACGAAGTCAGCGAAAAAATTGGATACCAGGTCGCCCTGAAGTCCGCCGTTCCAGTTCCCCCATCAAACGGTGTCTCCGGTCCACCTTTATGGCCTGAGCGGCCAAGGCCACGATGGGGGGTTGCCCGCCAGTATGCGCCGCGTTTTCGTGGCAGAACAAACGCCGCTCCACGGTCCAATACCTCGTTAACTGGTCTGCTTTCCATTAGGTTCGTCCTAAGAGTGACCGTAACCATGCCGAGGCACAGCCTTGGGAGATATGTCGCTCCTACTAAATTATCGGTAACACTGACTGTTTCTTTATCCTTGGCTGAATCATTCGCACATGTTGACATTAGGGCCTGCATGCCCTATGGTGTACCCATCCGGAGAACCAGGCGGACAGATAAATCAGGCTCATCGCTGATCCCTGAAGAGAGAGGCGGGGATCTCTGGTGTCTGTATGTCGGACGGTTCCCCTGATGGCGGAGGGAGGAATCTAATCATGGCGAATATTAAATTAACCGACACGCTCGGGGCATTCATTCAGATTGCACCCGAGCCTGGATCGGCAATCATGAAATACTTTAAGGCGGTTCCGGATTTGTTGATCGGCGGGAAAAGCATCAATGAGATCTCGGCGCTGACCCTGACCGATCCCGGCATCACGGCACTTCAGTTAGGGCTCTCGTTCAGGCAGCCGGTTCCAATCGGAACCAACGATCTAAAGCTGACGGTGAAACCCGAAGTCAGTACTGCTATCGCGGTATTTGTGCCCGATCCAAACCTGGATTATGCCCACGGTGAGACGGACTCGCTCTTTGGCTCCGACAAGTTCGAAGACCCTCTTCCGGTTGCTAAGAATGATCGCTATGTGTCAGTCGGGTTCACGGCTGGGATTATCCCGGAACTGTCCGGCAAAACCGGCGACCTGACGTTTGGCTTCTCTGACAGTTCGACGATTTCTGTAACCAACTATCAGAAATTCACGACCATTCCCGACTCCCCGACGTTCTTGAAAGCGGTTGAAACAACGATCGGAAAACTCCAATTGCCCGGAGATGTCGAGGACCTGCTCGCTATGGACCCTGACTCCGCGGTCTCGATCGACGGTAATGGTTCGCTAAGGTTCAGTGGGTCTGCGGACCTGCTTAGCGTGGTGAACCCGCTGGCTTCGGTTAATCTCGCCGGACCTCTTCCGGCCCTCCAAGTATCCGAAGGAGCATCCATCGCGGTAGGAGCGTCGTTTCAGGTCCTTACCCAGTACGAAGTCCGGGTCTGCAAAACCGGCACCAATGAGGTGCACCTCGGTTACTACACTCGCCATGGATCTGAGATCGCAATTAACGCCACAGCAAGCGCCGGGATTGGAGTCAAACTCGGGGACAGCGATCTTTTTGCCGCAGTGATCTCTGCCATCAGCCCCAGTGCCCAGGCCGATATTGCGGAACTCACCAAAGCACTGAGCATAGACCAGACGGAGGCGATCCACGCTACGGTAAAGGCAGGTATTGAGCGAAGCCTGGAAGTCGGCCTTCAATATGAGTTCTCCTCCCTGGCCGCCAGGCAAGCAGCTTTTCTCTATTCAATCGACTTGACCGCCTTGGATGCCAGCGGGCGTCAGGCAATCCACATGGCTCTGAGCGGTGACCTTGCTGTGTTGGCATCACAAGGGGACCCACTGCCGGCGGGCATCACGTGCCTGAAGAATATTTTCCTGTCACTGCAGAAGCGGAATCACGTCTTCAAGATCAATCTGCTCGGGATCTACAATTACATTTCCATCTCGAAACTCGGTGCGAGCATCGAATTTGCATATGAACCTCAAACTGGGCAGCTCACCATCACGGATACCGCCACCGCCAGCCGAATCGCGGCAGGCATGGTAAATCTCGGGAGGAACCCGAAAGCGAAGACCGCCGATCTCCATAAGTTGCGTTCAGTACTGGCGGAGAATTTCCTGATTACGGCAGCGTACATGGCAGAGTCTCATGTGGTCAGCCAACCTCCAGCCCTGAGGAGCTCGCATACGTATTTCGAACTGCACGACCATACGAATCACGAGGCAATGCGCGACGAACTTGACACCGCCGTCGGTCTCGGATTGATGACTCGAGCACAACAAGACAGTTGTATTCAAGGCATTGACGAGTTCGGCCGCACGCTCTCATATGCCGAATCTACATACGACAATATGCTGGCGAACGCGCTTTTCCTGAACGGCGACACGCCACGCTCCATTGACGAATACGAGCAGGCAGGCCGAGGGGCACTGCAAATGATTATCCATGATGGGGATCAAGACGATTACCGTCTGAGGCCCGCCAGGGAAGATCCGCTCTGGACAAAGATGAAATCAGCAGGACAGTTCAATTTCAAGCCTCTTTTCCCGCTACTTAGGGAACAGCAGGTAGCCGTGATCGCCTACGATTACACTCTAATTATGTGGTGGGCCACGGCCATGCGTGGAACATCCGAGAAACTCGCGGCGATGCAAGAGTTGCTGAAAAACACCCCGCATATGGACGTGGAAAACAATGACTTCAAGGAGCTGCACGTCGACCTCGCCGAGCACTTAAAGTCCGTTGCGGCCAACACCAAAACGGATTTTGGCCGCCCATGGGGACTGATCGCCATGAGCCTTGTTCTGGGCAATCAGGAAAATGCCAGGATGTCGATCATTGGACCAGTGCTGTCCATCGCAGAGCAACGGCCACATCCTGCTGGCGCAATCAGCGCCGCTGCCGGGTAGGAAAACTTGAACCCACCCTTCGCATGCTCTTAACCACTTGTGCCACGTTCTCTTCCATTTGACCCCCTATTCATACCGTTACGGTTTCGAGAGTCGGGTTCTCTCTAGATTTCGCCTATGATTGACTTGACAGTTAGGGCTTGAACGAGGCGACAGACTATGAAGGAGGATTTATGAAGGGGAGTTTGGGATTGGGCCTTATCTTTCTAGTAGGGTTGTTGGGCTTTGCTGCAGAGACAAAGGAATTGCTGACTCTGCCACGGGTGCTTCAATTCGGAAACCCTCCGCCGGCAGACGCCCCGATCAAAGAGATTGAAGTCCGCGCTAAAAAATATGAATTCACTCCATCATCCATCGAGGTCCCGGTCAATACGCTTTTAAGGATTCACCTCACTGCCTTAGATCGTGAACATGGTATCAAGATTGAGTCGACTCAAGGCGACTGTGCGACATTCAAGCCTGGTAAGCCACTAACCGTTGAATTTTTCGCTGACAAGCCGGGAGAGTATGAGTTTTCCTGCTGCAAGTCGTGTGGATTGGGTCACGGGAAGATGAAGGGGAAGCTGATTGTGAAGCAATAGGTATGAGGTTCTTATCGCTGACCATTGTGACACCTTGATTGATCACAATCTTCGCTTAAAGAATTTTCACCTCAAGCATTCATGAGCTGATGAGTAACCCCCAAGAGGCTTATTCTGCCAGCACTCGCTCTCTTTACGAGGCTCTCAAGCTCTGAACCGGAGGGAGGGCAACACCCGTGAGACCGCTTTGTCTGGTGCGGCCAGTGTGACATGGGTGCCCGTGACTCCAGCAGGGACCTCAGCGGTGCTTTGTTTGACTCCGGTTACTCCAGCGGGGCTGGGTCCATAACTGAAACCCATATCCTCGCAGTACATCTCAGCTTTAATCCGCCGGATGTTTTCGTTTCCAGCTTCAACTTTTTCGGGGGCGAGCTTGAAGATACCGAGGCGTCTGAAATCCAGAGTGAAAAGGACTTCCTGCAAGTTGGGTGTCAGGAATTCGAGGGTACCGTTCTTCTCCTGGTCCTGGCTGTTGTTACCCTTGATCACGAAGTTCTCATGCCAGTCGTAGAATTCCTTGCTATGCGATTCCGCCAAGGTGACTACCAGGTTCGGAATCTCCAGGTACGCCGGTTCTTTCTCGTTTTCGCGCAACTCCCCTACTGCATTCTCAACCACCTTCTGCTTGACCGTGATCGCCTCGATCTTATTGACGCGGGTGCAATCCAGACCATCGATCTTCAAGCGGAAGTTAGACGGCAACCACTTTTTCTGAATTGCCTGGTCCATGCTGAATTGGGGGTTCAGCGAGCTCCCGGTGCTAGTCTGGCGGCGCGTGTACTCCGGTGCGAACTTGATGGTCATCTTTGCAGCATCCTTTGCTGCAGCGTCAAGCGCAGGAAAGCCGATCTCCGTGATGAGCGCATTGAAAAAGTTGAGTCGGGACGTTTCCTTGTAGTTGTAGTCGCAGGCAACAATAGCGCCGTTCTTGCGGGCGTAGTTGTGATCGAACGTGGCTTTTAACCAATCGTTGAAGCTTTTGGACATCCCCGTGCCGCAGGTGATGGTGATATCCTCATATTTGACTCCGGCGATATGCTTGTGAACAATGTGATCGGAGCCGACTTTCTCCGACACTACATCTGAGGTGGCGGTCCCACCATCGACCGAAACCAGAAATCCCGCCACAATGCCATCTAGCTCGAGGGCGTTCCTGCCTGCAACATATCCGCGTTTGTCACCAGTAATGGGCATGATTTCCTCCTCCAAACGGCCACGGACTTCTACCCGCTCCTACTTGAATTCAAAGCGGACAATGGCCGTCTTGTCTTTTACCCGAAGCGCAAAGCGCTCGAAGACTTTAAAGCGGTAGGTCCCATCCGGGTCCACCTGCAGGAATTCTGTGACAGGGTCTACGCTTGCTACGAGATCTATGGAATTGCCCCCCACGGAGAGCATCACCCCTGTTGACGGGGGCAGCGTGCCGGTGCCGTAGAATCCGAGCGTAACAAGAGGCTTAATGCGATCGGCCGGCATGGCCAAGGTTTCCGGCAATGGCGCGTACGTGTCAGCATAGACTTCGCTGCGCAGGGCCAGTGCGTAGGGGCCGTAATGGCCCTGACTCTGAAGCAGTGAGTAGGCCTTCGCGACGGCCTGGAAAGTGTGCTCTCCATAGATCCCTGGCGAAACAGGGTCAACCGGGACCACCTGGTCCGCGGCGAAGAGCACTCCCAAGCCCGCACTTCCGCCGCTGTGTTGCACGCGTTTGAATAGAGGGTTGCCAAACGCCAGATCACCCTGGAAAAGCGTCAAGTCCTCACCTTGTGAGAGTAAATTGGCCGCGCGCGTCGCCAGGGTGATGGCGGTTGAAAGCTGAGCCTCGTTCCCGACCTGCTGCCGTGTCAGTCCGAATTCAACACCAAGTTCTACAATGGGTGTAACCGCGACTTCGTCCACAGTCATGGTGTCGAGGTTAATGATGTCTGCAGGTACGGTCAGCGCGTCGGGTACAGGTCCGTGGAGCGGGATGAATTTGGCGGCCACCGATGTCCGTTGGAACTCGCCATGAACTGCGTCATCGATGCCCGCCCAGATGTCTTGGCTCCAAGCCAGCCGTTCTCTTCCCAAACTCATGATGTCCCTCCCTTTCTCGTGCTTAGAGCGTCATTATTCATTCAGTCAGCAAATCACCGAAATAATCGTTCAATAACCGATTGCCGGGATCGTAGGTTTTTCGAGCCTCTGCAAAGACCTTCAATCGATCTCCAAGTGCTTTTTGTGCCTGGGTCCTGGTGACTCCGAATGTCTGATTCAGCAATGGGATCCCGCCTCGGTTGCTACAAAGATCGTTGTAAGCCTTTAGAAAGGCCTTCCATCCGGGATTAGCCGTGGAAACCGGGTCAACCGTCATGACGTTACCGTCGTAAGAATAGGAAAGCAGCGATTCTTGGTCCTTCGCGATGTAGTAACCAACGTTGAGCATATTGGTGCGGTACCCGTTCTGTTGATAATAGTCCCGGCAGAATTGGAAATAATCTGTCAGAATAGTGGGATACTGTTCTTCGGGGAACGCCCACAAACTGAAAGTGTAACGGCTATTATCAGAAACCGCGGGATAACGAATAATCTGATCGCCGGCGATGGTGTAATCGCTCTGAATCAAGTGGGTGAGCTTGAAACGCCACAGGGCACAGAAACTGTCAATCACCCCATAACGAACGGTTGGATCCGAAATATCCTCTTCGACTTGATGGCAGAACAATGGCCCTGCAGATTTCCACAGATAGTTGCGTAGCGGCCAGATAGTCCGATTCGGATCCCCAGAAGCGTCAGGATTATATTTTCTAAACTCAATAGTGATCAGACTGTCAAACGGGAAGACGTAATACATCAATGATTCCTTGCGAGCCTTTAGCTCAGGCAACTTCTGAATGAAATCTTCCAGGGAAAATGTCTCATGGTGGACTGCCATCGGCACGATAGGGCGAACGCGAAAGGTGGCTTCGATAATAATTCCAAATGTTCCATAACTTGATCGAATCTTTTGCAGAAGTTCAGGCTGGTTCTCATCGACAACTAATAGATCACCGGAAGGCAATACCATTTTGACGTGGGTAATATAAGACCCTACCTGGCCGAATTCCCCCGGCATCGAAGCATCTTTCGTTCCCGCACAGGCCGCACTTCCCACGGAAAGACTGCCAATTTCTGTGTTGACATAGAACTGCAACTGGCGCTTTTCGAGCTCCTGGGCAACGTCGATGTAGAGTGCCCCGGCCTCAGCCGTGACTGTGTCGGAGGTGATGCTCAGAATTCGGTTCATTTTGGACATCTTGATGACAGTTCCACCATCCGCAACACTGCAGCGCGCGGTGGAATGGTTGGAACCGACGGCTCGAACGGGAGAAGGATACTTGGCAGGGTCTTTCAGAATAGTAATGATGTCGCCGATCGAGTCGGGTTCTACCAGGACTTTTGGGTGGGAGACTAAATCCCCAAACCAATTTGTGACTGCAAGAGTGGACATCAGAGGGCTCCTTTTCTGGGCAAGCCAGGATCGGCACGGCCCGGTCTGCAGGTTCACTTAGTCCAGTTGTCTGATGCTTGATGTGAAACGTTTATCATGCGATGAATGGCATGTCAATGCTCTTCTCACGGCCCGCTGTTTTTCCTCATTAAAGAATACGCTGCGCTCACGGGCATCGCGACCCTAGTTACGGATCAGGAACGCTTTTGAGTATCGCCGGCATTCACCTTGTTGGATGCCTTCCTTCCGCCAAACAACGCCAACTCGAAAACCTTGAAAAAGCAGTCCACGTCCTGAAACCCTATCTCGCGCAGCCAATCGCATTGGGTTTCAACCGCTGCAAGAATGTTCTCCTTCTTGTCTGGCCGTTGACAGTAGGCCTCTTCGATCTCTGGCCTTGTCTTATTCGGGTTGGCATTCCTATGAAAGCGGACAAGGTGATCGATGAAGAAGCTGTCAAAAAGTGCCTCCCCCGATGGCGTTGCTGAACTGACGTGTTCAAGGTTTAGGAAGACGCCATCCTCACTCAGGTACTCGTAAATCTCGCCATAGAGTTCCCTCTTTCGATGGTTCGGTTGGTGGTGGATGGAAAAACCAGACACAACAATGTCAAGAGGCTCCTGGCCGTGAAGAGCCCCTACCCAGGCTGGTGTTGCGAAATCCGCATTGATGACCGTTGCCCGCTGAGTGGTGCCAATCTGCTTCCGCAGCGCCTCCAGCATGGGTTCTGAGAAGTCAACAAAGATGATATGGGCGGTAGGATACTGTTCAAGGAGAACTCGGCCGAGAGCCCCATCCCCGCACCCCAAATCCAAAATCCTGGATGGCTGGGAGTGCCATAACTCTACGATCTTGCTGATCACTTCCAACTGGAGGTTTGCACCAGGGATGGCTTCCCGAACTTCCTCCAAGAAAGCTTGAGCAAGCTCCTTGGTTTGCCATTGGCTGTGTTGTTCAGGCATTCCAGTTCCTCATACAACGACCCGGTTGAGCCGTGGCCTCTTGCGGCCGTAGCCTCGAGCAGGTTATTCCCGACCCCAAATCAGCGCGCGAGGGAACGATTCCCCCCCTGAGAACTTCGCTCAGCGGAGCCGTTGGCCGCAGCGCCTTGGAAACAAACATTCCCTGATTCACCATCAAAAAAGATGAGATTAGGTTGAGAAGGGTGAAAACCCCGCTGGCATGCGGCTTTCGCAGCATGTAGAATGTCTTTGCGGAAGAAATCATTCACCAACGGGGTGAACCAATCATGGCACAAGGTTTA
>JBGOTQ010000153.1:0-16435 GCA_041476565.1 Terriglobia bacterium
CGTTTATTACGATCAGGACCTTGATCCCCTTGCTGCCCAGTATCTTTTGAAGTACTCCGGGCCGGATACAATGAACCGTATCTACTCCCAAAGGGTTAAGATGGCATACTGGGTTGCACGCTTTTATAGGCCTTTGGAAGAGGAAGAGTACCTGGTCTTCATAGATCCACGCAATGGTGGAGTTTCCACGTTTTCTCACAAACTCAGAGAGAATGCACCAGGTGCTGACCTCGGAAGGCTGGAGGCACAGCAAGCCACAGAACGTTTTCTCAATTCCCAAGGGATTGCCTTGGATCGAATCGAGTTAAAGGAAGCCAACTCAGAGAAACGGAAGGCCCGCCGGGATTATTCATTTGTCTGGGAGATGAAGAAGGACCGCATTGGTGAGTCATCTGTTCGACTCGAGGTCCATTTATGTGGCGACCAGATAACAAGCTTCTCGCCTTTTGTGAAAGTCCCCGAAGAGTGGCAGAGAGGTCGAGAGAAGACTACTTTCTTCCACATCGTCACATACGGGGCCCGGTTTCTGGTCATTGGCTTCCTGGGAGGCTGGGCATTCTGGGCGTTTCTCCAAAATGCAAGAAGCGGACAGATCCGCTGGAAACCCGTGTTGGTCATGGCCTTTGGCATGGTTACTCTTCAAGTCCTGACCCAGATGAATGCCCTCCCCGTGATGTTCCGGGACTATAGTACTTCAGTGGCTCCGCGGGTTTTTGGCGTGGATGAGTTCAGCCGGTTCTTCATTGGTCTGATCTTTCAGCTTTTGTTTTCTCTTTTAGTGATTGGCCTGGTGGTTTCCCTGCACCCGAAGTGTCAGGCCGTCTGTCATCGCCATACCCGGTCTCTCTTTGCAAAAGACGCCTTGTGGCTGGCAGTCTCACTTGCTTGCGCCAGGTTCGGACTAAGCGCACTGGAAGGGCAGTTTGTTTATCACTTTCACCAATACGCGCTACTTCCTTCTCTGCCCTACCTGGAGGAGATCAATCACTGGATTCCTGCCTTTTCCGTTCTGGGGCGGGCTTTCCAGGCCTCTGTAATCTACTCTTCCCTTCTCGGCGTCTATCTGTTTGTTTTGACTAAGGCCCTGGCCAGGCCAGCGTCTCGCCTGCTCTTCCTCCTACTGACACTCTTGAGCCTTCAACCGTCCATGGCTGCCACCCCGGGGGAATGGGTTTCTATCCTGCTAGTCCATGCTGTCCTGCTGTTGCTGGTTTTGCTTGGGGTTCGGGCCTACGCTCGCGGCAATGTCCTTGCCTACATCAGCACCTTCCTTGTATTGGCTCTATCGCAGAGTGCCTATGAGTTCATCCGGCAAAGCTCCTCGTTCCTCAAATGGAATGGGGCCCTCCTGTTACTCGCTGCAACCTTGTTCCTCCTGAACTTGATTCGGGAAAGCAGGAACCCTGCTGTCCATTCACCCTTGGAGAGTACTTAACAATAAGTGGGGTCCGCAATCGGGTGGGAGAAAATCGCCCGGCGAGATGTCGTCAGGAACTCCGAGTGACTGGGATAAGAGGATTTTCAGTCTGGATTGAAGGCTGTTGGAAGTGGGGCCTGGAGCCGGATTTGAGATTCGACCCAATCGAGTGCCGCTTGAAGGTTGGAAATGTTCTTACCGCCACCTTGGACTAAAGCCCGTGCACCGCCCCCTTTTCCCTCCAGGAGTTTACAGCATTCCGCCATCAGCGGCCGCAAGTCCAGATTCAGAGATTCGCTAGCAGCAAAGACGACCTGAGCCTGCTCACTTCTGTTCCCCAACAGGGCAATGCATGATCCACAGGCGACCAAGGATTGCGCCACCAGCTTGATAAATTCGAGCTCTTCACCCTCAAAGATCCTCTTGATAATTCGTAACCCTGGCCGAGCCAGGGCTTCATTGAATAGCTCATTAGCCTGGAATCGGGCTAACAGCTTATTCTTTTCCTGCAGGGCCTTCCTTAGTTGTTTCCCTTCCTCCAACTGTTTCTCAATTCGTTTGGGTATCTCGACGATTCCAACAGAGAACCTGCGGGCCACTGCCTCCAGAAGGTCGGAATCGTTTCGAGAAGCTTGTACGGCCCGGCGGCCACTGACGAAAGTGACCCTAGCTTGGCGATTGACCCGTTCCAATTTGCGCACAAGGATCCCCCCGATTTCTCCCGTCATACGGACGTGCGTCCCCCCACAAGCTGAGACGTCAAACTCCTGCACTTCCACAATTCTCAACGGACCTTCCCTCTGGCTTTCTTTACGTAGGCCAAGGGAGAGCGCCTCTTCCCGCAAGACCATTCGGATCCGGATGGGGCGATTTTCATAAACGATTACATTGGCCAAGTCTTCAGCTTGGCGAACCTGGCCTGGAGAAATACTATCAGTGGCAAGATCAATCGTAGCGTAATCAGCCCCCATATGGAAACCGACTGTGTCCAACTTCGCGGTTCGTATGAAGGCCTGCGAGAGAACATGTTGGCCGGAGTGCTGCTGCATATGGTCAAACCGTCTGGTCCAGTCAATTGCACAATGGACTTCACCCTCTTGCCTTAGCGGTTCTTTGAGCCAATGTAAAACTTGGTCGAGTTCATTTTCAATCACGTTACAGACATCAACCCCTCCGATGCTGCCCACATCGTGGGGTTGCCCTCCCGACGTCGGATAAAAGGCCGAGCGATCCAACCTGGCTATCCACCCCCCAGAACTTTCGCTTAGTTCCAAAAGCCGGGCAGAGAAATGGCATAGATAGCTATCGTGATAATAAAGTCGCTGGGTCATAATTTATTTAGGGTATTTCATTCATCACTTGCTTTCAAGCCTGAGTTGGTTTAAAAGAATGCAGCAGATCCTGCTTGCACTGTGTAGGAAAGTGCGCTAAAAGTTGAAATTGAATACAGGTCATGTCGCCCTGGCGATAAGTCAACTCTAATCCGTCTCAGCAGCAAAATTTAATAGTACCTGGTCTGTTCTCTGAATTCCGGAAACCTGGTTATCTGAGTTTGCAGTATTTCTTGTGCCAAGAATCTTATTCTGAAAGCAGGGGAGATCAAGGAGGCTGATCACCATGAATTGTCTGAAGAAGCTGGTATTGGGGATGGCAGTGGGATGCCTGGCGCTGGCTGTTAGTGTGGTGACACTTCAGGCGCAGGCTGAGCAGCCCAAGCAACCACAGGCTGAGCAGCCCAAACAACCACAGGCCAAGACCAAGGCCGAGTATGACGCCTACACGGCTGTGTACAACGAGCAGGATCAGAACAAGAAGGCAGAACTTGGGGGCAAATTCCTTACTGATTTCCCGGATTCAGAATTCAAGGCCTTCGTTTACCAAATTCTGATCAATAGCTATGCAAGCCTGGGAAATGCCGCCAAGGTCGCTGAAATTGGCGAGAAGTTTATGAACGATTTTCCCCAGGCGGATCCGGGGGCCAAGAAATTCGTCTTGCAGCGGATGATGCAATCGTATCAGGCTTTGAATAAGTTTGAGGAGACGGTGCAAACGGGTGAGAAATTGCTTGCCATCGATGCCAGTGATCTAGCGGCCCTCCTCACCCTGTCTAGCGTTTTGCCCGAGAGGGTTCCGCCAGACGAAGCCAAGAAGACTGAACAATTGCAGAAGGCCATGGATTATGCGCAAAAGGCCGAAACGGCGGTGACAGCGTTGTTCAATGGGCCTAAGCCTGCCCAGGTTACTGATCAACAATGGTCTGATGAGAAGAACCGATCGCTGGGCTCTGTCTACTCGTCGATGGGACTGATTTACTTGAATAAGAAGGAGTATGACAAGGCCTCGGAACAATACGAGAAGGCAACAGCCCTGGTATGGAGTAACCCCATAGACTTCTACCGGCTAGGCATTGCTTATGGCTACCAGGCGAGGGCCCTGGGTAAGGAACTGAATGACATGTATACTGCCCAAAGTCAGGCCCCGGATGCAGCCGCGAAGATCGAAGAAAAGAAGAAGCAGTTTACCGTCGTGCGCGACAGGGCCATTGATGCCTTAGCAAAGTCTGTGGCTCTTAAAGGAGTGACCGAGGCACAAGCCCGCGTCGAATTAGAAAAGCTCTGGAAATCCAAAAACGACAATTTAAATGGGTTGGATGCTTACGTCCAACAAATGCAGGAGGCCCTGAAAAAGGGCCCACAGAAGTAAAAACGAATTGAGTCTTAAAGGCCGGATGAGCCAAGGGCACGCCCTTGGCTTTCTTCCTGGGCAAGTACGGCAATTGGTGTGTATTGCCCAGCCGCTTATCTCGCGAGCTACTTGGGTGAAGAGAGCGGAGAAAAAGGAAAGCTCGACACCTGAAGTGCTTATCCCTCTTACTGCTCTTGGAAATAGCCTAACCGCACAAAAACTTCCCCCGGCTTACTGCGCAGTCTAACGGTCACTTCCTTGAAGTCCTTCTCGGAAGATTTCTTCAGCTGGGGAACATACGAAAGAGAATACTGATTCTTCAGTTCTTCGACAAGGCTACTATAAATGTGCTTGAGGTCAGTGTAACCATTCGAAAACACAATGCGACCGCCGTTTCGAGCAACAAGGTCCAGGAACTCATTTTGCGCATCAACATAAGCAAGGAAATACTTGCTTACATGCTGGAGCTTCTCGCGGTTGTTCTTGGCCATATCGCGGTAGCGCTGAGACTGGGGATAGGAATGAATAATCGGATAGACAGTGACTTCTCGTTCTGCAGCTAGGCGCATTACTTTCGCCAGGGATCGAGTACTTGAATTGTCGACACCATCCGTCAGAAGGATAATAGCCTTCTTGCCTTGGACCTTGTCGAACATGGTCTCGATCGTAAATTCCATAGAATCGTAGAGTGCCGTTTTGCCAAAGGTCTTGACATTCCTCAAGATGGCTTGGAAAGCTTCCAGATTGTCGGTCCAATCCAGGACCTTGATGGGCTTGTGGGCAAAAATAACCGCTGAAAACTTGTCTCCCGTTCGCAGGTTACTGGCGAACGTGACAGCCGCGTCAATGATGTTCTGAAGTACTTCGTTCACACTGTAGCTGGCATCCACGAGGAAAACGACATTGACAGGGATGGTGTCTTGTCGAAAGTAACGAATCGGCTGCTCTTCGCCATCTTCAAATATCTCAAAATCCTCAGCTTTCAGGTTCCCAATGTAGTCCCCCTGCCTGTCCCTAGCCGTAACCAAGATCGATACAGAGTCGACGTTCATCCCCAGGATCAGACTGTCCTGAGGTCGTTTCAGGACATCAGCTCCAGCAGACAACGTGGCGGGCCCGTCCGTAGAGGGACTGTTTTCCCGGAGAACCTGCCCCTCCCCCTGTGCCGCGTGGAGGAACATTAAGACACCCGTCAGAAGCATCAAAACACTGCTTATCCCTCTATATCGATTCGCCGCAAACATTTTCGGATTCTCCCTTTTCCGTAAACTGGCTCGGCAACAAAAACCACCACGGGTTGGTTACCATCCCTCTTGTTTGAGCCAATTCCCCTAAAATGACCCCTGGCTAAAATGCGCCTCTCTCCCCCAATTAAACAACTCAACTCCCTAGAGCCCGGATCGAAATCGAAGGCAGCGCTAAACTAAAAAGGGTCTTGTGGGCGTTCAGAATATCTGGGTCGACAACTGATATCACAATTATATAACCGGAGATACCTTTACGCAATAGAATTGCTGATTTCTGATCGGAAAGAAAGTGTAAAACTCATCAATGGCTCTTATTGCGGGGTGGGTGGGGTTTTTCTCATCTTAGGCGGTAGGATTCACGCACTGAAAAAAATCCTGAGCGGGAGATTCTCTGTTAGACTAAAATAAAGCCCACAAAGGGACGGAGCGAGGCCTATAGGCGGCCCGGATGTTGTCTCAGGCAGGGCCCCGTTCTCCGATTTGTCTCCCGAGGGAATTGCGGTGTCTTTATGAAGAGAATCCCGCTTGTGTTGTTGAGTTTATTATCGCTCCTGCGGATCGCAAATAGCGACGCGCAAAAGCCCCCGAATTTTCTGGATTCCATTCCTGCCCTGACGCATTGGGAGGCCGCCGAACAAGGTCGAACTACCGAGGCAGAAGCCTACCTGAAGTCATCGGGCCGAGATTCCAAGGTTCTAAGTGAATACGGATTTGTCAGAGTGCTTGAACAGGATTTCGTAGGACAGGATGGGAGAATCAGCACAGAAATTTTCGAAATGATGGATTCAGCCGCCGCTTATGGTTACTTTACCTTTGCTAGGGAACGGAACGCCAAACCCCTTGAGAGGATCGGCAATATTGGTCAGGAGCTGGAACACTCAATCATCTTCGCCCAGAACCGTTATTTCGTTCTGCTGACGGCCAGAGGTGAGAACGCGTCCTTACATGCGGGTCTTCTTAGGATAGGGAATGCCATATCCCATCTGCTGCCCACGTCCTATCTGACACCGGCCGTAGTAGTGCAGTTGCCGAGGGAGAACCTCGTGAGGAACAGCACAGTCTTTGTACTCGGCATGCAGGCATTGAGCCGCAAATGCCCCCCGCTGGGGGATAAAGACATCTTTGGACTTGCCAATGGGGCTGAAGCAGTCGTGGCCGACTACCAGTTCCCGGAGGACTCAGCTACACTTCTGCTCATCACCTATCCCACACAACAGTTGGCCAAGAAATTCTTAGAGAGCGGCTATCGGGCTTTCGCAGCACAGAATCCTGATCAACCCGCGTTCTATAAACGGGAGGGCCCATTAGCGGTTTTAGTCTTTGGCACAAAATCCGCCGAAGCAGCCACCACGCTCTTGGACCGGATTTCGTATGCCTCCATGGTCAGTTGGGACCCCAAAACCCAGCCTTTGGGTGTTGCCAAAATGATGCTGAACATCTTCCTATATACGGGGGTCATGTTATCTCTTTCCTTGATAGCAGGAATCTTCTTTGGACTGTTCCGAATCGTGATCAAGAGGATCCTGCCGGGGCGCGTATTTGATCGTCCGGAAGACACAGAGCTGATCAGACTCAACCTGCAATTTCCCAGGGAGTGATAACAACTAGACATTAATGATTTCGCACAACTCCTTGACCGCGGCCGCAGACCGTTTAAGTGCTTCGTGCTCGTCTGCAGACAATGTCATTTGGAAGATTTCTTCAACACCATTGTTGCCCAATTTGACGGGGACTCCCACAAAAAGCCCGTTGATTCCATACTCCCCGTCGAGGTAGGCGGCACAAGGTAGAACTTTCTTTTTGTCCTTTACAATTGATTCCACCATTTCCACGGTGGCCGCTGAGGGCGCGTAATAAGCACTCCCGGTTTTCAAGAGCTCCACGATTTCGGCCCCCCCCTTGCGCGTCCTTTGTACAATCGTATCGATCTTCTCTTTGGTTAACAACTCCGTAATCGGGATTCCGGCAACAGTCGAGTAGCGAGGCAGCGGAACCATAGTGTCCCCGTGCCCGCCAAGCACGGCAGCATGCACGTTCTCGACAGAGACCTTGAGCTCCATGGCAATAAACGTCCGGAATCGCGCTGCATCCAGAACCCCAGCCATGCCGACAACCCTTTCCCTAGGGAACCCCGAGACTCGGAATGCCGTCTGAACCATGGCATCCAGAGGGTTACTGACCACGATAAGAATGCAATGAGGGGAATATTGGACCGCCTGCTCAGTCACACCCTTGACAATTTCGTAATTCTTTATGAGCAGGTCGTCTCGGCTCATCCCAGGCTTGCGGGAAAGCCCGGCAGTGATGACTACAATGTCAGAACCTACCGTCTGGCGGTAATCGTTGGTCCCTATGATTTGACAGTCATTCCCTTCAACAGGTCCTGATTGGAGCAGGTCCAGTGACTTTCCCTGGGGCAATCCGTCGACCACGTCGACCAAGACCACATTCGCCATTTCCCGGTCTACAATGCGTTGAGCGATGGTGGCCCCAACATTTCCAGCTCCAACAATCGTCACCTTTTTTCTGAGCATGGTGGAAACTCCTTGTCGTTTGGATTGAGCAATTCAAGATCCCTGGGGCATTCCGGCGGACAACCGTTCTTGGCTGAAACGACCCAAGTGCTGCGAGAGTCCTGCTGGTCTTTACAGGTACCATGCTTCAGCCGAAACCGCTGGACTCACATATTCGCAACGATAGCATCGGCCATTTCGCTTGTCTTCAGGCGGGTTGCCCCCGTCATCAATCGTTCCAGATCATAAGTCACTTTTTTCTCGAGGATAGTCTTGGCAAAAGCCGCCTCGATGAGGCTGCTGGCCTCGAGCCACCCCATGTGTTCGAACATCATGACGCCAGACAGGATCAGCGAACCCGGGTTGACCACGTCCTGATCCGCATATTTAGGTGCCGTCCCATGAGTCGCCTCGAACACTCCATACTCGTCGCCCAGGTTAGCACCCGGAGCAATTCCTAAGCCACCCACCTGGGCCGCACATGCGTCTGACAGGTAGTCTCCATTCAGGTTGGGGGTGGCCAGCACCTGGTATTCACTGGCCCGGGTCAGAATCTGTTGAAACATAGAGTCGGCAATCCGGTCATTGATCAGGATTTTCTCTTCACTGGCTCGACTGGAATGAGATTTTGCAGCCTCATCTTCCGTGACGGTCAAACCCGGAAATTCTTCCCTGGCCACCTGGTAACCCCAATCTCGAAAGGCACCTTCCGTGTATTTCATGATGTTGCCTTTGTGCACGAGGGTGACAACTTTACGGTTGTTCCTGACGGCATATTGAACGGCACGCCTGACGAGATTCTTGGTTGCCGTCCGGGAAATAGGCTTAATCCCGATTCCGGAATCGGCTGCGATTTTCTTACCCATCTCCTTTTCCAGAAACTCAATTAGCCTCTTCGCCTCAGGACTACCCTGCGGCCATTCTATCCCAGCATAGACATCCTCGGTATTCTCTCGGAAGATGACCACATTCATCTTTTCTGGCCGCAAAACTGGAGAAGGAACACCCGGATAGTACTTAACCGGACGAACACATGCGTAGAGATTGAGAATTTGCCTCAGAGTCACGTTCAAGCTGCGGATCCCACCCCCCACCGGGGTGGTCAGTGGTCCTTTAATAGCCACTCGAAACGCCTTTATGGCAGCAATTGTGTCGTCAGGGAGCCACTCTCCCATCGTCTTGTAGGCTTTTTCTCCGGCAAACACTTCGTACCAACAGACCATCCTTTTCCCATCATAAGCTTTGCGGACTGCCGCATCGAAAACCCGAACCGCAGCCCTCCAAATGTCCCTTCCGGTGCCATCGCCTTCTATGAAAGGGATAATTGGATTGTCTGGCACAATCAACTGTCCATTCTCGTAAGTAATCTTTGCACCGTTCTTAGGTACTACCCTCCCATTGTGAGGCATAGATAGATTCCTTGTGATTTGCTGCGAAGAATTGGGCAGGATCCATTATCAACGGTGGGTTGTAGCATTTTAGATGGCCTGGTGTCAAGGTCGAGGCTCCTCACGCGTGGAATCAAATGGGAAGTCCAGGACCGGATTCATGAGCTGAAGACCCTCAAAGTGTTTGACATCAAGAAGGTCCTGGGCTACTTTTAGGTCTCACAGTTGTCCCCTCCTGTTTCCCTGCCGAGCGGATTCGGGCGCCGAAATCATGAAAGGGAGGAAGTGCGACAGTAGTATTTGTCGACCTTTGACGCGGCTCACGCCATTACGGTTGAAATGGGATGCCCTTCCGGAACTGACGAAGCTACTATGAACTACGCAGACCAGACCAGAAAATGTTTCATAGGGATGGATATTGGTGGGGCCTATATCAAAGCCGGGCTGGTCGGTGTCGACGGCAAGATCTGGGCTCAACGGCATCAGGACGTCCAGCGGGATGACCTGGGCAGTCTGATCAGGCAGATCGTAGCGATGGCCAACGAGTTGAGCTTGGCTGACTCCGCGTTGCAGATTATGGGAATTGGGATTGGATTCCCAGGTCTCATTTCAGCTCGGGACTCCGTAATCAGCCTTTCTCCCAACATCCCTTCCTTGAACGGAATCCACTTGAAGGAGATCCTTACGGACCAACTGGGATGGCCGGCAGTCATCGAGAACGACGCCAACGTTGGTGCTTACGGCGAAATGTTGGTGGGAGCGGCAACTTCGGTTGAGAATTTCATTTACATCTCAATCGGTACGCGGGTGGGGGCCGCTATTGTTTTGAATCGACAGATCTATCGAGGAGTCGGAGGATATGCGGGGGAACTCGGACACACTAGCGTCGTTCCGGATGGCAAGGCCTGCTTCTGCGGGAGAACCGGTTGCCTGGAATCTTACGTTTCTGCCCCTTCGATCGCCCAGCGCGTGGAAGAGAGGTTGACCCTGAACCCATCGTCAGCCCTGCAAATTATTACCGATCGGCCTATCAATGCCCAGGATGTCTCAGCGGCAGCGTCTCTAGGTGATCCTATGGCTATTGTCATCATCGGGGAGGTTGCTCGCTACCTCGGAATTGCTATTGCCAATCTGGTTGACTTTCTCAATCCGGAACTGGTGATTCTGGGCGGAGGAGTCATCGGTGCAGGAAACGTGTTGCTCCAACTGACGATTGAGGAAGTCCGCCGGCGTGTCTTATCCCCGTGTTTTGAAGATTGCCAAATCGTATGCAGTCATCTTGGGCCGTCTGCAGGAGTT
Source organism: Terriglobia bacterium (assembly GCA_041476565.1). GTDB lineage: Bacteria > Acidobacteriota > Terriglobia > Versatilivoradales > Versatilivoraceae > DATKMG01. The sequence continues at coordinate 10,550 of JBGOTQ010000153.1, forward strand.
ATCGGAGCCTCTCTGCTTGCGCGTGACATTAGTCTCCGCTCGCATAACTCCGGATAGACATCTAAGACTTGTCGTTCGTATCACCTGCCTTGCTTCATCAGCCCTCTTGAAAGGCGTCAATCCCATGGGGCGCACTGGGGTCAATGCTTTGCATTGACTACTGATGGTGCAGCGACCTGAGGCGGATGGAGAAGTATCCGCCCCACCGCAGCCCCATGTCATTGGCCGAGACCCCTTCCTGCGATCCTGCTCCTCAATTCGCAGGTGATTGGATATAATAGATTGTTTTGCTCTGCAGGAAAGGTCGTGCTGGCAGAATCGCCACCGGGTATCAAGCCAGCTGGCTTGGGGTGTGATCTTTGACTATGGATCGATCTCATATTCGAAATTTCTCGATCATCGCTCATATTGACCATGGAAAGTCAACGCTGGCAGATCGTATTCTGGAATTGACCGGAGCCCTTTCTCAAAGGGAAATGATGGAGCAGGTCCTTGACGACATGGACTTGGAGCGGGAACGGGGAATCACAATCAAGGCCCATGCCGTGCGGTTGAATTACCAAAGTGAGAATGGAGAGCTTTATGAATTGAACCTGATCGATACTCCAGGCCATGTGGATTTTTCTTATGAAGTCTCCAGGAGTCTGGCAGCGTGTGAGGGGGCTCTGCTGGTAGTCGACGCCTCCCAAGGGGTCGAGGCCCAGACCCTGGCAAACACTTACCTGGCGCTGGACCACAACCTCACCATTATTCCCGTCATCAACAAAATCGATCTTCCCAATGCCGATCCGACCTGGATCAAGCAACAGGTTGAGAACATCATAGGCCTGAATGCCCACGATGCCCTTCTGGTCAGCGCCAAGCATGGCCAGGGAGTCAGTGAGGTGCTAGAGGCGATTGTCCGTGACATTCCCCCGCCCAAAGGCGATTACGAAGCACCGCTTAAGGCCCTGATTTTCGACTCCTGGTTCGATGTCTATCGAGGTGTGATTGTGCTGGTTCGTGTAATCGATGGGACACTAAAGGTGGGGATGCGAATCCGATTGCTATCCAACGGCCAGGTTTTTGACATCGAGAACGTGGGAGTCCTGACCCCCAAGATGCAGAATGTCGATCAACTTTCCGTGGGCGAAGTGGGCTTTGTTATTGCCAACATCAAGAGGGTGGCTGACACCAAGATTGGCGACACGATTACCGAGGATTCGAACCCAACACTAGATCCTTTGCCGGGATTCCAGGAGATCAAGCCTATGGTGTTCTCAGGTCTCTACCCCGTCGAGCCCAATCAATATGAAGCCCTGAGAGATGCTCTGGAGAAACTCCGGCTGAACGATTCCTCCTTTTTTTATGAACCTGAGACATCGCTAGCGCTGGGCTTCGGCTTTCGCTGCGGGTTTCTTGGTCTCTTGCACATGGAAATCGTCCAGGAAAGGCTGGAACGCGAATTCGGCCTTTCACTGATTAGCACGGCTCCGGGAGTCAGGTTTCGAATCACTAAGACAGACGGCACGACCCTGGAAATTGATAATCCCACCAAGATGCCTAATCCCTCGGAAATTGCCGGAATTGAGGAACCGGTTATTACGGCTCTAATTTTGACAAATGAAAAGTACGTTGGGGGAATCTTGAAACTGGCCGAGGAGAAACGAGGGGTCCAGAAGGGCTTTGACTATGTGGCCCCGGCAAGGGTCATGATTACTTATGAGCTTCCCCTCAACGAGATTGTGCTGGATTTCTATGATCGCCTCAAATCGGTCTCGAGCGGGTATGCATCTCTGGACTACCATTTCTCCGGCTATTGGCGATCTCCTCTGGTCAAACTCGATATCCTGGTTGCCGGGGAGCCCGTCGATGCCCTCTCGATCATTGTCCATCGGGAACTGGCCTACGCCCGCGGTCGCGCTTTAGTGGAAAAGATGAGGGAATTGATTCCCCGGCAGATGTTCGAAGTCACAATCCAAGCTGCTATTGGCAGCAAGATTATCGCCCGTGAGAGCGTCCGCGCTTTAAAGAAAAACGTCCTTGCCAAATGCTACGGAGGAGACATCACCCGCAAACGAAAACTGCTAGAAAAACAAAAGGAGGGCAAGCGCCGAATGAAACGAGTCGGACGGGTCGATATTCCTCAAGAAGCATTCCTCGCAGTCTTGAAGGTGGATTGAGGGTGGGCCTACACCCCCGGCATCGCCTTCTTCAAGGGCCTCAACAAGAGAAGCAACACGGCGGACATGACTAAGGCAAGAGTCGCGAGAAGAAAGAAGAAGTTCGAATGCGTCCACACTTCCCAGTAAACACCGATAACCGAGAGTTTGCTACCGATAGCCGTTGCGACAAACCAGCCACCCATCATCTGTCCCCGGATCCGCGGAGGGGCCACTTTGGATACCAGGGCAAGCCCCATCGGGGAAAGCATTAGTTCCCCTGTGGAAATAAGAGCGTACGAGCCAATCAGCCACCAGGGTGAAACTTTTCCCCCGTTCCCACCGCTGAGCGCGGCCAGACCCATCAAGAAAAGCGATCCCGCCGTCAAAACCATGCCCAGTGCCATTTTGGTGGGGGTTGAGGGTTCCAGGCCACGCTTGGCCAGATACCCCCAGAGCGTGACTAATGGGAAGGTAAGCACAATAATCCAGAATGGATTAATGGCATTAGAAATCACACCCGAAACATTCCCGAGATTTGGCTTTACCGTGCCTAGCGTGAGGACTGACGCGAGACGGAGGATTGCCGGGGACCGAGTCCAGTCCGTGTTGTCATTGGCCCAATAAGTCAGCGTGGATCCGATCTGGTAGAAGATCATCCAGAAGACAATCACCAGGGCGAAAATGACCACCAGTGCCAGGATCCGCCGTGAATCCGGGACTTCATCAATGGGGCTGGCTTTGACCGGATCCGTACCCCCATGCTGGTTCATCGAACCGTCTGCGACAACTTCGTGCGGCCCTACAACCCATCGTCGGAAGCCCCAGAAGATGAGCAGCGAAATGATCATTCCCACTCCAGCCACTGAGAAAGCTGGGCGAAATCCAAACCGTTGGGAAACGGTTTCGGCTACGATGGGAGCAGTAAAGGCTCCAAGGTTGATCCCCATGTAGAAGATGCTGAAGGCGGAGTCCTTCAAGGGACTCCCCTGGGGGTAGAGATATCCCACCATCGTGGAGATGTTGGGCTTGAAGAACCCGTTGCCGACGACCAGGACCACCATGGCGACGTACAGCGCTGAGATGGGGGGAAGAGATAGCAGGAAATAACCGCTCGCCAGAAAGATCCCCCCCAATGTGATGGCTCCCGGATACCCCGTGAACCGATCTGCCACCCAACCCCCAATCAAGGGGCTGCCGTACACGCACATGAGATAAGTCGAATAGAGGCGAGTCGCATCAGCGGTGCTCCAACCCAGTCCCTGCGGAGTACTCCGAAGGTAGAGCGTCAACATCGCCTGGAGTGAATAAAAGCCAAACCGTTCCCACATTTCCGTGGCAAACAGAACGGCCAACCCCTTGGGGTGCCGCTCCCTTGTTGGGATTTGGCCTGAGGCTTCCGCTGCAATGGACGCGTCCATAGGCGAGTAGTGGACCTTTTGCCGTGCCGATAATTCTTGCAATCCTATCCAAAAGCATCTGAAATTGCCATATGAAGCTCGCCAAGGTTCTTTTTCTAGTTTGGATCTCCATCTGGTTATTTCTCTTTTGCCGGCAATATCTGTTCAACCCTTCATTTCTAACGCGTTACTACCATTTGGCACTAGCCGATGCCGAGGGACGACGAGAAATGTCGTATGGGTCTGAGTTCTATCGATACCTTAGATTTTGCGAGGAGTCGCTCCCTGCCCGCAGCCGGTTCCAGTTGATCGGCCCACCGGATTGGTCCCTGGACCGGGTCCGGGCGCACTACTATCTTTATCCTCATCGTCTCAGTGACGATCCGGATTTTCTCCTGGTCTACAAGACCCCCCTGTTTCGGCAAAGCGAGACCGTTCTGTACGCCTCGCTGGATAAAGAGAGCTTCATCCTGAAAGTCAAGAGAGACTAGACCGGCATGCCTGACTATTTCAAAGGGGTGTTGGCAATTGCCCTGGCCACAACCGTGGGCTATTTGCTCTTACGAACCATCCATCCGCAGAGGTGGCTGAGACCCGCGGGAAACCTTGCCATTTCCTATGGTCTAGGGATAGGGGTCGTCACGTGGGTGATGCAGCTCCTCAGCTTTGCGCAGGTCAAGTTCACCCCTTTAAGCCTTCTGGTCTCCATCAGCGTGGTGGCTCTGACGCTCATCCTTACAGGACTGCGTAGGGGTACTGGAGGAGACCTGCCAAAGCCATCTTCAGTGGCGGAAGATCTACTTAAGAGGGGGAGATCTCTACGAGATTTTTGGATTGAAGGACTTTTGAGTGTCCTTATTGCCCTTCAAGTGATTCTGACCGTCAGCCTCAGTCTGCTGACTCCGATTGAAGCCTATGATGCCGTTGCGATCTGGGGCTTGAAGGCGAAGGCCACCTTCATGGCCCAAGGGATTCCCACGGAATTTCTCCTGGACCCCAGTTATCGCAATTACGCCTACCACCCGGACTATCCGCAGCTGGTTCCCCTGGCTCAGAGCTATTGTTGCTTTCTCTCCGGCCACTTCAACGAATATGTCGCCAAGCTGATCTTCCCTGCGTTCTGGCTCGCCTGCCTGCTGTTCATGGGCAGCGCGGGGGAAAGACTTGGGCTCTGCAGAAAGGAACGGTTGGGGCTGATGTTTCTGCTGGGGGCCATTCCGCTTTACAGCAGCCAAACAACGATCGGCTATGCCGATGCCATCATCGCCTTCTACTTTGGGACAGGGACTATATACCTTTACTGGTGGTTTCGCGATGAGCGTCTGGCTGACTTGGTCCTCTCCTCCCTCCTCATGGGGTTTGCGGGCATGACCAAGAATGAGGGTTCGGCGTTAGGTTTGATCTGTTGGTTGGTGATGATTGCTTTTACTATTCGGGATAATAAAAGAACGAGCATCAAGTCTCGCTGGAGGCTTTGCGGACTTTACTTCCTTATCCAGTTGGCTGTGCAATTACCTTGGCTCGCGTTCCGGGTCTCTTTCCATCTCTCCAACGATGTCGTGAATAAAGACGCCTTTTGGGCCAGTTTGCACTGGTCCACTCTGAAGAGACTAGGACCCATTCTCTACCAGTATCAGACCCAAATCTTCGGATTGAGGAACTGGAACCTTGTTTGGATTACATTCCTAGCTGTCTTGGTCCTTCGCGGTAGAAGAATCATGAAAACAGACGCAAGATATCTCTTCTTCCCCATTCTCTTGTGCCTCTTGGTCTACACAGCCATCTATCTAATCACCCCTCGAGATGTGGTATGGCACCTGAAGACCTCGGTGAGCCGGGTCTATCTGCATTTTCTGCCGTTAACCGTTTTCCTTCTAGCCAGAGTCTATGCTGGAGAGAAATACCGGGAGACCTAGCGGAGGACCTGTCGAACCTCTTCCAAAAGTTTGGGCGGTTGACTATTGTGGATGGCAGGCATAGGATCTTGCTCCAGATTAAGCACGTTTTGGGGGGTGATAACCGAATATTGGGCAATAGTGCCTGAAAGCCCGAACTCTATTGCATTGTCAGAGCACAATTGCCAGTTAATCAATGGTTGGAATTACGATTGCGCTGAAGGCGCAAAATATACCAGCCCAGGGTTGCGCCAGGTGACGACAGTCACCAGCGCTACCCTGGGGAAATGACAGGTTGTGGTTGGTTCCCTGTAGGGGAACAACAAAGTCCAGACGGTGCGAATTTATTGTTCCCTTACAGGGAACGCAAATATTTACTGCCATAAACCCAGGGTAGTCCGTCCGCTCTGAGCGAACGTCCTACCCTGGGCTGGAATATTATGTCCTTTC
>JBGOTQ010000154.1:0-16373 GCA_041476565.1 Terriglobia bacterium
CCCCTCAACCTGGCAAGACCTGCAACTGCAGCGGAGCGAAACAGAGGTGTATTACCTCAATGGCGAGATTGAGCGACTGGGCAGCCAATTGGGACTCTCGACGCCATTAAACTCCTTCTTGCTTCGAACCGTCACCGAAATGAGTCACCTCAAGGAACCGCCCGGGAAATACTCGACCAAACAAATCGGACTCATCTTTGAGGCCATAAGGCGGCCGATGTAAAGGGTTGGTCCTGAGACACAGCGAAGTTGCTCTGCGACTTCGCTCATTGGGCGAATTTGCGAATCACGTCGGAAATGATCACCTTGATCTCCTCGAGCTTAAGTTTCTCTTCGAAGGCCGGCATTTTGTCCTTCCCCTTGGTGACAGACTTGATCAGCCCGGCATCTGTCCGGCTGGCCTGCCATTCTTTGTTCGTGAAGTCCGGAGTTTTCATGGCCGGAACTCCTTTACCATCCGACCTATGGCACATTTTGCAGTTCTTACCATAGAGTGCAGCAGGATCCGGCTTGTCTTGAGCGCTGAGCGGGGCAGCCAGAATGGCAGCCATACTCACAATTACCATGAGAGAAAGAACCTGACGACTCAACAAGGAAACACCCTCCTTTTCGCTTTGTGAACTGGACTCAATCAGAAGCATCCTGCCCCGACGGGCATAGGAAAATCTGATTCAATGAACTTCCTAAAATTATACCGGACACTCTAAGAACATCAATTGAAAACATGAGGCTGCCGTACCGCTCGATCATTGGGCACACAATTTCGACAAAGCAACAGGATTTGTTAGCGTAGATATTCCGGGTATTCACGGACGATACGGGCCAACTCAGCTCGCGTCTTTTCCAAAGATTCCCGGCGAACTCCAGCTTCAGTCACCAGTTCGGTTTTGAGGCTGTCAATCAGTCCGGCACAAGTCATGGCTTTAGATTGATGCTCGGAAATTCTCAAGGCAGTGTTGAGGCTGTTAGCGAGTGTTCCCGCAAAGGTGAGAATCGCAATCAACCCGCACACATTGCGCCACCCTCTGGGAAGCTCGACAGGGACCTTCCCTGTTGTGGCTTCCGCGACTGGTTTCGCGACAAAGTTTCCTGCCTTGGCACTGTCAGCTGCCAGTGTGGTAGCCAGGAGGCCAAAAATGACCGCGATGAGAAGTAATATCGTGTTGTTTCTGCGATATCGGCGCGCCTTGCGATTGGCCTCTGCCAACCTGTATCCGACTTGCTCGATCAGGACTTGCCGGTCTTCTTGTAGTGTTGACATTTCCTTGAGACCTCCTTTCAGTTAGCACCAGAGCGATCGCCCACAGGATCACTCGTGAGATCCCGTGCTACGATCGTTTTGCCGGACCTGACTGTTAGACTCGTGAGGGTTCCCTCGAACCACCCCTTATGAACAAGCCTCCAAGCTACCGGCTAAGGGTAAGGACTCACTGCGAATCTGCGGGGCTTGGCATTTATGGTGCGAATATTAGCACGGGTGAATGATTCAGAGAAGCGATATCTCTCCTCATCTTCCATCCCCGCGACGACTCTGCTAGTATGACCTGGGAAGGCCGAATCTCTATCGAAAAGCGACGGACACCACCTTTGGAAGGCACTGCATCAAAACTGAGCGGGTTCCCGAGATCTCACTCGGGAGCCTTTGAAGGTCTTGGGGCCTTAATCATTGGCTTATTACTACTTGTTCCCCTCCTTCCTGCGCAGTCGCTCCCGACGCCTACCGGCTATGTGAGTGACTTTGCTCAAGTGATTGATGCGGCCTCAAAGCAGCGCATGGAGCTGCTCTGCCAGGAGCTGGAATCCAGGACAGGGTCCCAGCTGGCTGTAGTTACGGTCACCTCCCTGGAGGGTGATCCTATTGAGGATTACGCGGTTAAACTCTTCCAGAAATGGGGAATTGGGAAGAAAGAGAAGTCCAATGGCCTGCTGGTACTGGTTGCCATTCAGGACAGGCGTTCCCGAATCGAGGTGGGCTACGGTCTGGAGGGGGTGATTACCGACGGCTATGCCGGGGAGCTCTTGCGTGATCTACAGCCCTACTTCCGATCGAACCAGTATGGCACCGGACTGGCCTTGGCAGTCTCGGAGCTGGCTGGCCGCATTGCCCGGGACGCAGGCGTCGAGCTGACTCATCAGTTGCCTCTACATAACATCCGCCGTGACAGGCGCGAGGCCTCTCGGGGAGTAAGCTGGTTGTACATCCTGCTGGTGGTTCTGGGCTTGGTAGTCGTGCCATTCTTCCTGGGCGGAGGAGGAGGGGGAGGATTTTACTCCTCGGGTGGACGCCGCTACTATCGCCGTGGACCTTACCTTGGCGGATTTGGAGGTTTCGGCGGTTTTGGGGGTTCGGGCGGCGGTTCCGGAGGTTTTGGGGGATTCGGAGGTTTCGGGGGAGGTATGAGTGGGGGCGGGGGAGCCTCCAGCGGTTGGTGAGATGCCAGCAGACGCCACACCGTGGGCTTTCGGGAAAGAACGAATTGCTTTCATGAAAATGCGAGTTTTGGTAGCCACGACAAAGTGCTTTTGATTTGTCGTGGGCATTTGACCACATATGAGAAGCCCACGATGAATTCAGAGTACGAATTCATCGTGGCTACCCCTGCCATTTTCATCGACCGCGGTGACCTAAAGAGGTCATGGGGCACTTTTATGAAAATCCGGGTTTTAATGTGGGTTGCCGGGGTCAGATTGGTCGCCGCTCTGGAGACAGCGGTCCCACGATCGGCTCCCATACTCCCCCGAGACCGCCATTTTTATACGCACTGGGGCTGTTCTTTTGAATTTTAAGGAGGAGAACTTGGAAGATGTTCTGCGAAGACTCCGTGATGAACTAAGCACTTGCTATTCTGAGAATCTGGTAGGGTTGTTTCTATACGGGTCCGGAGCTAGCGGCGATACCCACCAGAAGTTTTCAGATCTGAACATCCTTTGTATTCTGACCAGGATTTCCGCCCGCGAGTTAAAGAAGTCTGAGAAGACAGTGACCTGGTTTGTCCGCAAAGGGAATCCCCCGCCTCTGTTTATCACCTTGGAAGAACTTGAGACGTCCCACGATGTCTTTCCGGTTGAGTTCCTCGACATGCAGTTCAACCACCGCCTCCTGCTCGGACGGGATGTATTGGCTGGCTTGAGTATCAATCGAGAGAATCATCGGCTGGAACTCGAGCATGAGCTGCGCACCAAGCACATCGGATTACGTCAAACGTTCCTCACCATCCACCAGGATCCCAAGGCTTTGGAGGCCCTGATTTTCCGATCGCTTTCCAACTTCATCACCTTGATGCGTCACATCCTGATGCTGACAGGGGGTCCGCTCTGTCTGAAAAAGCATGATATTATCCAAAACATTTGCACCCGGTTTGGCTTGGATGAGGGCTTTTTCCTGCATCTGCTCGGGTTGCGAAGGGAAGGGGGTGGGTTGCCTCTGTCAGAAGTAGAGGCCACATTCCAACGTTATCTTGAGGAGATTGAAAAGCTCATAAAACTGGTCGATGGATTGCCGAAGACTAACAACTAAGGAGAACCACTGTTCATGAAAAAAGGCTGTTTAATTGGAGGCGGACTTGCGATCATTCTGGTCGTTGTAGCGGTTAGTGTGGGGGGGGCATTCATTAGAATTCGCAATGAGATGGTCAGTCAGCGGGAGGCTATCAAGGCGGCCTGGGCTCAAGTAGACAATGTCATACAGCGCCGCGCAGACTTGATCCCAAATCTAGTGAACACGGTCAAAGGGTATGCGGCACATGAGCAAAAAGTTTTGGGAGACCTGGCCGCTGCCCGGGCCCAGTTGGCAGGAGCCCGGAAACCGGCTGAGCGCATCGCCGCCAATACACAATTAGATGGGGCACTAAGCCGTCTCTTGGTGGTTGTGGAGAATTACCCCAATTTGAAGGCTGACCAGCAATTCCTGCGTCTGCAGGACGAGTTGGCGGGGACAGAAAACCGGATTGCTGTAGAGCGGCGGCGCTACAACGAGACGGTTCAAAAGTTCAATACACTCATCCAGCTCTTCCCCGACAACTTGGTGGCTTCCATTTCCGGTTTTCAACGGGAAGATGCTTACTTCAAGGCGGAAGGAGCCGCCCGCGAAGTGCCTAAGGTCGATTTTTCGAAATGATCCCTCAAGGAGAAATTCGCATGCACGGTGAGGCCAGGAAGAATCTGGCCGGTGATGGTACCCGGGTGCCGCATCCTCACGATTGGAGGACAACAGACGAGGAGGAGATCCAGCGCCGCCGACTTCGCGCCCGAAACGAAGCGTTCAAGGTGCTCACCTCGGAACGGGCCGGTCTGCCTTTTTCCAACTTCCGGGTGGAAAGCCCGAGCGGCCTGACTTACCAGGTGGAAATTCGGGAGCTGGAGCCGAACCATTCCGCCTGTGATTGTGTGGACTTTCGGACCAACGGGCTGGGGACGTGCAAACATGTGGAAGCGGTGCGTACCTGGCTCGAGGCTCGTTCAGCCCGCCAGTGGAAACGAGCTGTTTCGGACGGCTCGTCCCGAATTGATGTCGTTCCTGATTATGCCGCCGGAACGCTGCGAGTGGAGCGCAATCTGCCAAGGTTGCCACAACGGTTGCGCTCCCTTTTCCCGGACGGCTTGCTTTGTGGCGAAACAACTCCGGAAGAAGTGCTGGCGTTGCTGCAAAGTACACCTGTGAAGGGATTGCGCATTTCTCAGGAAGTGGCAGGGTGGCTGGAGGCACGGCACAGGATGGAAGAGCGGGTGCGCCTCGAGCGGCATTACGAGCAGATGGTGCAATCAGGACAGTGGCCAGCGCATGAGACATTGGTCCCTCTTTATCCCTATCAACGAGACGGCATGCTGCATCTAGCCTTTCGGGAGAGGGCCCTGCTGGCCGATGAAATGGGCCTGGGTAAGACGATCCAGGCCATTGCCGCCTGCTCGCTTCTGCATCGTCTGGGACAAGCCAGACGAGTGCTGGTGGTGACCCCTGCTTCCTTGAAAACGGAGTGGGAAGAGCAAATCCGGCGTTTTACTTCCCAAGACCTGCAATTGGTCTATGGCTCCCGCGCGCGCCGTTTGGCCGCCTATTCTTCCGCCCCTTTCTTTACCATTGTCAATTACGAGCAGATGATCGGCGACACCCTGGAGGTCAACGCGCGCCTGCAACCGGAGGTTGTGATTCTCGACGAGGCTCAACGCATCAAGAATTGGAACACGAAAACAGCTCAAGCCGTCAAGCGACTTCGAAGCCGTTACGCCTTCGTTTTGACTGGAACCCCGATCGAGAACCGGATTGATGAACTTCATTCCATCGTGGGCTTTCTGGACCCCTCGGTGCTGGGCCCCCTCTTCCGGTTTAACCGTGAGTTCTATGAGCTGGACGAAAGGGGCCGTCCCAGCGGTTATCGCAACCTTCAACAACTGCACGAGCGGATTCGCCCCTATCTGTTGCGCCGCCGCAAGGCCGATGTCGAGACCGAACTGCCCGATCGGACCGACCGTACCTTCCTGGTACAACTAACCTCTGCTCAGCTCTCGGCCTATGGCGACCACTACGCCAAAATGGCACGCCTGGTCAGCATCGCTCACAAGCGGCCGCTAAGCGAACAAGAGCAGGAAAGGCTGTTGCGCGAGCTGGCTATGATGCGGATGACCTGCGACACCAACTACATCCTTGACCCCAGTGATAAGAGTTCCTCCAAGTTGCCGGAACTGGAGAAAATCCTCGACGAGCTTCTGTCGGACGGGGAGACCAAAATCATTGTCTTTTCAGAATGGACCCGGATGCTGGAATTAGTGGAACAGGTCTGCCAGCGAATAGGGGTCGATTATGCGTTGCACACGGGTTCAGTTCCTCAACAGAGGCGCCGCGCCGAAATCCGCCGCTTTAAGGAGACGTTGTCTTGTCGGGCTTTTCTATCTTCTGACTCCGGGAGCACAGGGTTGAACCTGCAGAATGCCAGCGTGGTTATCAATTGTGACTTGCCCTGGAATCCAGCCCGGTTGGAACAGCGGATTGCCCGGGCCTGGCGCAAACACCAGATCCGTCCTGTGACGGTAATTCACCTGGTGGCTGAGAACACCATCGAGCACCAGATGCTCGGGACGTTGGCCAGCAAGCAGGCCCTGGCTGACGGTGTACTGGATCTTGTCGGCGATCTGGAATCTATCCGCTTTCGGGGAGGACGTCAGGCGACTCTGGCCCGGCTCGAACAGCTGCTGGCTCCTGTGGCTACCCCACAGTCCCAGGTCCCGCCACGGCAGTACCCTGCAGATCGGGCGAGCGCATTTGCAGAAACAGCGCATAATCTGCTGGGAGAAGTGCTTGTTCGTTGCGAAGAACGCTACCCAGAAGAAAAGGATTTCTCCGTACTCTATGTTGTGTTGGAGCGGGAGGCCGGACAATGGCGTCCTCGCCTGGAAGAGGAATTTCGCACTTGGTTCGATACCCCCTCGGCTCCAGCCCCTCCCACACGCCTGGAAGTCATTGACCGCCAGACCGCAGAAGCCCTGGAGCGGTTGGAGTCTTCGGGCCTCATTCGAGTTGCACACCGCGCCATTCGACGACTGCTTCTTGCTGACAGCCAATCCCCTATCATTGTCCCGCTCAGTGAGGAGGAAAAGGGAAAGGTCCGAGAATCCCGGACATTGGCCACCAGGAAATGGAAGATAGCTCGGCTATTAGCTGGGGGGGAGCTCCCTGAAGAGGCCCGAACTGCGGCACTGGAAGGTGTGCTGGCCTTAGGTCGCGCCCTGGCTGTTGAGAACCACCTTCCGGAACCGGAAAAGGCCTGCCTTCTGACTGAGCCGCCTTGGGCGTTCTGCTGGAAAGAGAACCTCGAACAAGTGCGGGGGTTTCTCGCTCAGGAACAGGCGGGATTGGAAACGCTCGAAGGGATATGGTCCCTGTGAATGCACCACCCTTAATCCCAGACTCGGAGTGAGCGATTTGGACAATGCCCTCAATCGATTCCCACAACATGACCGACTTTCAATCCTTGTTATTTCACTCCTTCAACTTCTGGATCTTTGAATGGGACCAACCAAGTGACCAGAAATGCTGGGAGTGTAGCGAGCATGACCCATAAAAAGAAATGCTTGTATCCAAGGTAGTCGCTGACGAAACCGCTAAGCGCAGAGGGTATCATCAGTCCTAGGTTCATGACTCCCGTCGCAAAAGCATAGTGAGCCATCTTGTATTTTCCTGGTGCGATCTGTTGCATCATGTAGAGGGTCAAACCGACAAAGCCGAAACCATAACCAAAATACTCAAATGCGACGGCCGTGCCGATCACAAAAAGATTTGTCGGCATCGAGAAGGCTAAAAAAACATAGACGGCGAACGGTACGTTAAAGAAACAGCAAAGGATGAAAAGAGATTTCTCCAATCCACGTTTAGCTATGAAGTAACCAGCCAAAATCGAACCGAGGATAAACGCGGCCGGAGGGAAAAACCCGTAAATAATCCCAATCTGGGACATTTCGAGGCCAAGCCCGCCTATACTTCGTTCGGCTTTTAAGAATAGAGGGACGATCTTCATCGCTTGCCCTTCTGCAAATCGGTATAAAATGATGAAAGCAATTCCCCACGCGATATACTTCTTTTGGAAGAATGATCTGACCACGTCCCAGAATGTGGCAAATGCTTCCTGCGCAGTCTGAACCTGCCCGGTAGCCCCACCGGACGGCAGCATTCTTGCATGGTAGAAACTGAGGAGGACTAGGACTGCACCGAAGAGGGCCATGACAATCATCCACGCCGATGTGCCCCCCATTGATTTTTCGAGTTGCCCAGCGAGATAGACGAAGGCGCCCTGCGATAACACCTTGGCAATGTTATAAGAAGCTCCCTGCCAGCCGACAAACGCTGCTTGTTCATTTTCGGAAAGGACGTTGATGTAGACCCCATCAGCGGCGATATCGTGTGTTGCTCCACTGAATGCGATAACCGTGAAGAGAACCAATCAGAACGAGATACTCCAAACTCGGCAACGTCGACAAGGCATTTGCCGACCTCAGGCAATATTGGCAAAAGAAAACGGCCGTGTTCCAGTGTAAAACACCTCATCCAGGCATGAACACCATGCTTAACACCTGGACCCTGCTCCAGGCAGAGACTTGCGTCGTGTGGTCCCGTTTTGCCTCGTTCATCGAAGTGGGCGGACGAACCGGTCTGGGCTACCGCGACACGTCACAGGACATTATGGCCGTGGTTCACACCAATCCGGAAAAATGCAAGGAACGCATCATCGAACTGCTTCATGGTCAGATGAGCGCAGGATACGGGCTTCATTTGTTCGATCCTGACGTTTTCAAACCAAGAGAAGAAAAGCTCCCAGGCGTGAAGCTCCCGACCGTGGTCCCGACACCGAGCCCTCAAGACATTATCCATGGTATGGAGGACGTTTGTTCAGACGATGCGCTTTGGATCGTCGTGACGATTTGCGAATTCGTAAAGGAAACGTGGGATCTGGCTTTTTTGGATTACGTGATCCCCTTCGCCGATAAAGGAAAGGCAACGGTCTACGAACACATGAAACACTCCCTTGACTTTTCGGCCAAGCACGTGGGCAGGACTGGCATCTGCAAAGGTTTGCGGGCAGACTGGAACGATTGTTTGAACCTCGGTGGCGGTGAAAGCGCCATGGTTTCGTTTATGCACCACTGGGCTTTGCACGCATTTATTGAAGCAGCCAAGACCCTGGGTCGACATACGGACGTCAAGAAATACACTAAGATGGCTGAAAAGGTCAGGACAGCCTGTGAGAAGGAACTTTGGGATGGAGGATGGTATATCCGAGGGATCACTAGAAAGGGGATCAAGATCGGTTCGCGCAGAAACAAGGCGGGGAAGATCTTTCTGGAGAGCAACAGCTGGGCTGTCCTTTCGGACGTGGCGTCGCGAGAACGCGGTGTCAAAGCCATGGATTCCATTCATAAGTATCTATCATCACAATACGGAATCCACCTCTGTTGGCCGACCTTTTCAAAGCCGGATGATGATATCGGCTATTTGACGCGTGTATACCGGGGGATCAAAGAAAACGGGGCCATCTTCAGCCATCCCAACCCATGGGCAATGGTAGCTGAGTGCAAACTGGGACGTGGTGATCTGGCCATGAAGCTCTACAATGATATTCTCCCCTACAATCAGAACGACATCATCGAAATCCGAGAGGCTGAACCCTACTCTTACTGTCAGTTTATTATGGGAAGAGACCACACGGCCTTCGGCCGGGCGAGGCATCCGTGGCTGACCGGTAGCGGTGGCTGGGCCTATGTTGCCGCGACTCAGTGGATCCTGGGGGTCAGGCTAAGTTTCGGCGGTCTGGTGATTGATCCATGTATTCCGCATGATTGGGAAGAATTCGAGGTTCAACGCCAGTGGCGCGGGGCGACGTTTCATATTAAAGTGAAGAACCCGGATAACGTGCAGAAGGGTGTCAAGTCAATCACATTAGACGGAAAGCCTGTCAAGGGTCCAATCCCGTCGCAGAAAGCGGGATCGATCCATGATATCTTAGTGACAATGGGCTAGGGATCCTTTTAGAGTGCATAATGTCTCGTAGATCCGAATAATGGGGGGATAAAGATGATCGAAGGTACTTATGGGAGAGCCGTACTAGCGGACCAGCTCTGGCAGGGCGCGGGCTGGTGGAGAGGTGTTGCACTAATCATAAGCGGAGCGCTCCTGGTCGCGCTCTGCTCAAGGATTGAAATCCCTCTACAGCCGGTTCCAATCACTGGTCAGACCTTTGGTGTCCTGCTGGCGGGCGCCCTTGTCGGAAGCCGGAAAGGAGTTCTCAGTATCCTGGCATACCTGTGTCTGGGCCTCATTGGTATTCCTGTATTTGCCGCAGGCACAACCGGGCTGGCGGGGATCGCTGGACCGACGGCTGGCTATCTGGCTGGCTTTATTGCGGCTGCAGGCGTCGTAGGCTGGCTGTGCGAACGGGGTTGGGATCGCCGGACATCTACGACTTTGCTAGCCATGACGCTCGGGATGCTCCCGATCTACGCACTCGGTACTGTATGGCTGGCCCGATTCGTTGGTTGGAGGCAGATTGTGCCGCTCGGCATCCTGCCGTTCCTGGTTGGGGATGCTTTGAAGGTCGCTTTAGCTGCCTTGGCGCTTCCACGAGCCTGGGCACTGGTCGGCAGGAGAAATGTGAAAGGTGAAAACTAATGTAGCAATTCCACCATTTCGCGAACGGCGCGGTCCAGGCCTACCAAGACTGCCCGGCTGATAATGTTGTGGCCGATATTGAGTTCCTCAATTTGAGGGACGGTCGTAATTCCCTGTGTATTGCGATAGGTGAGCCCGTGGCCGGCATGGACGCTCATCCCCAGAGATTCCGCCAGAATGGCCGCTGTCCGGATCGCTTCTAAAGCTTTTTCCGCTTGAATCTCCGTCGTGCGTGTCAAGTAGAGCGTGACTTCCGAATAACGCGCTGTGTTGATTTCGATGATCCCGGTGCCCAGCTTAGCGGCGGTTTCAACCTGAGCCGCCTCGGGATCAATAAAGAGACTGACGGTGATTCCGCCGGCTGCCAGTTTCTGGATCGTCGTCTGGATCTGCTCGAAGTTCCGGATACAATCCAGGCCGCCTTGAGTCGTAATTTCGCCAGGCGATTCCGGAACCAGCGTGGCGGTGTCGGGTTTGATGTCCAGGGCAATCTGGGTCATCTCGGGGGTCGCAGCCATTTCCATGTTCAGCCGTGTTTTCACGGTCTCACGGAGCAGTTCAACGTCCCGGTCCTGAATGTGCCTCCGGTCGGCACGCAGATGGACGGTGATACCGTCAGCGCCAGCCAGTTCCGCCATAACCGCTGCAGCCACTGGATCGGGCTCATTGGTTTTGCGGGCCTCTCGAATGGTAGCAATGTGGTCGATGTTGACTCCAAGCTTAATCATATGATCCCTCACCGATACTTTCCCTTCAGATCGTTCCAACGAATCCGTACCAGATCCAGGAACATTCTGAGAGAATCCTTTGTAAAGTGGACCGTAGTTCCTTCGGCATTGTCCCACCTGACAGGAATTTCCATCAAGCGCAAGCCGCGATTGCGGGCAATGTAAAGAAGCTCCGGATCGAATCCGAAGCCTGTGACCGTCTGGCGTTCGAAAACCGGAAGGATACAAGCTCTTCGGAAGGCCTTGAAGCCACATTGTGTATCTTTGAACGGCAGTCCTGCAATCACCTGCACGAAAACATTGAAAACTCTTCCCGAGTACTCTCGAAACGGGGATTGTCGAATGCCGATGAGAGACCGGTCGATGGCCCTGGATCCGAAAGTCACGTCGCAATGGCCATCCTGAATGGGGTTGACCAGTTTAGGCATCTCCGTGATCGGCGCCGAGAGGTCAGCATCCGTGAACAAAATGATCTCCCCACGCGCCTGCAAGGCCCCATTCCTCACACTGAATCCCTTTCCGCGGTTGGCCGGATTCTGCACCAATCGGAGGGAGGGCCAGGTAGCGCCGTACTTTCTCACAATCTCAGTTGTCGGGTCAGTTGAGCCATCATCTACGACAAGGACTTCGGCACTGCACCGAATCTCTTCGAGGTACTGCTTGATTTTTTCCAGGGTTATGCCGATACGGGCAGCTTCATTGAAGGCAGGGATGACAATTGAAATCTCTAGTCCGCCCATGTTCTTGGGAGGGACTATATAACAAGCTTCCCCGAGGTTAAAGTCCAAAAGGGTCTACCCGCGGCTGCAGCGAGGCGGGATTGGAGGTGCCGTGCCCCCCGGCGCTCGCACACCTCGCCTCCAGCAGGACAAGGGCATCCTGCCTCCAAATTGAACTTGTCGCGCATTGGACTGTGCCCCAGACCCTCCCATCTTTGACAAGCTTTGAAGGCCTTTTCTATAATGGGTAAGTTTGGGCTACCGCGAAAACACTCTCCAGGGGACCGAAGGGCAGCGGACACCCGGTTTAGTCGCGGTGGTCATCATCTCTCCTGGGGGCCAGTCCTGCCGGAGGAAGAGAAATTTGAGGGATAAAACGCTGGAGACCCGATCCACAAAGGTCTTATTTCGCCTATCGCAAATTGTCCCACCTGGCCAGAGGCGTGAAACCCTCGCCAATAATTCTGAAGGGAACGAGAGCCTGATCGTGCGTGGGGCGCGGGTTCACAATCTGAAGAATGTCAACTGCGAAATCCCGCATAACAGTCTCACGGTGATCACAGGAGTAAGCGGCTCGGGCAAGTCCAGCCTGGCCTTTGATACGCTTTACGCCGAAGGTCAACGTCGATACATCGAGTCCTTGTCGGCATATGCCAGGCAATTCTTGGAGAGAATTGAAAAGCCTGAGGTTGATGAAATCATCGGAATTGCTCCCGCTATCGCAATTCGACAAAAGAACACGGTTCGCAATCCTCGCTCTACGGTAGGGACGGCGACCGAAATCTATGACTATGTGCGGCTGTTGTTTTCTAGAATTGGCCGGACCTACTGTTGGCAGTGTGGGAACGAGGTGAAGAAGGATGTGCTTGACGAGATTGTTCAGCAACTGCTCGAACTTCCTGAAGAAACTCGTGTCTATGTTCTATTTCCCTTCACGGAATATCGCAAGTTTCACGAACTGAGGGAAGCCGCTATCAAGGAGAAAGGCCGCCGGAAGAGACAGCCTCGTCAGCAGGAAGTGATTTCGGCGGTATTGTCCGACCTGCGAAAGCACGGTTTCAACCGCCTCTATCAGAACGGCCAGGTCTACGAGTTTTCAGCCCCGGAGTCTCTGTTAAGCCTGAACTTCGAAAGCGAGCTTCACGTCTTGGTGGATCGGATCGTGATTCGTCGCGACAGCCGGCAGAGGGTGATGGACTCCCTGGAAATGTGCTATCGGGAGGGTGGCGGCCAAGCTGTGGTCGAGGTGGTCAGCCTGCCTCCCGCTGCAGGAGCGGAACAAAGAGCAGGCACGACTGTTGCCCACAACCTTGCAGGGGAAGCAATTCCTCTCCTGGCGGGCTACCGGTTCAATTTCAGTGAGAAGTTCTTATGTCGCACCTGCAAGATTGCCTACGAGGAGCCGGAACCGCGTCTCTTCTCGTTCAACAACCCCTTCGGCGCCTGTCCGCGATGCCAGGGGTTCGGAAACACCATCGATTTTGATTTAAACCTCGTCATCCCTGACAAGGAAAGGACTTTGCAGGAGGGGGCCATCGAATCCTGGACTAAGCCCCGCTATCGTGGACTGATGGCGGAATTCAAGCGGTTTGCACGGCAAAAAGGGATTCCCCTGGACGTTCCTTACCGAAGCCTCACTGAGACTCAGAAGAAGCTCATTTACGAGGGCGATGATGATTTCATCGGGATCAAACCGTTCTTTGAATACCTGGAAACCAAGAAGTATAAGCTGTACATCCGCGTGTTCCTTAGCCGTTATCGGGGGTACACCTTATGCCAGGAATGCCAAGGGGGGCGATTGAGGCGGGAAGCACGGGTCATCCTTGTCGGCGGCCGCAACATTACTCAGATCACCTCCATGACTGTGGAGGAGGCGCATTGTTTCTTCCGCCAGTTGCCTCTCTCCAGCTATGAAGCTGCAGTGGCTCAGAGAATCCTGGACGAGATCCGATCCCGATTGAGATTCTTGTACAACGTCGGCCTGGAGTACCTGACATTGGACCGACTGGCTTCGACACTTTCCGGTGGTGAAGCGCAACGAATTCAGCTGGCTACGTCGCTGGGCTCGTCATTGGTGGGAGCCCTTTACGTGCTGGACGAACCCTCGATTGGGCTGCATCCCCGGGACAGTTCCCGACTGATCCAAATTCTGAAAAACCTGCGAGACCTCGGGAACACGGTTCTGGTTGTAGAACATGACGCCGAGATGATGCGGGCGGCAGACCGGATCATTGACTTGGGTCCCGGGGCCGGAGAACAGGGAGGTCATGTGATCTACTCCGGAGACTATGCCGGGTTGTTGTCTTCAGACCAATCTCTAACGGCCAAGTACTTAAACGAGGAGTTGAGTATTCACGTCCCCAAAACGAGAGCTTCCGCCAATGGACAATGGCTGAGGGTTTTCGGGGCCCGGGAGCATAACCTGAAGGGAACAGACGTCGCCATTCCTCTCGGCTTGATGACCTGCATCACCGGGGTGTCGGGATCCGGAAAATCCACCCTGGTTCACGAAGTGATCTTCCCGGCATTGAAAGCAAAGCGGGGCGAGTGTCCGGAACGTGAGAACTACGGGCGCATGGAAGGGAATCAACGGCTGAGTGATGTGCTGCTGGTCGATCAATCACCAATCGGGCGCACTCCTCGGTCCAACCCGGTCACGTATGTGAAGGCATTCGACGCCATTCGAGAATTGTTTGCTTCCACCCGGGAAGCCAAGAACCTCGGATTCAACGCCGGCCATTTTTCTTTTAACATCCCGGGAGGCCGTTGTGAAACCTGCGAGGGGGATGGGACGGTCACCGTCGAAATGCAGTTCCTGGCAGATGTGGAACTCGTTTGCGAGGAGTGCAAAGGGACCCGATTTAAGCCGACAGTCTTGGAGGTCCGTTACAGGGGGAAGAGCATTTATGATATTCTGCAGATGACGGTGCGGGAAGCCCTGGCTTTCTTTTCCGCCTCACCCAAAATCACCAACAAACTGAAGGTCCTTCAGGATGTGGGGTTGGGATATCTTCGCCTGGGACAATCGGCAACGACGCTGTCAGGAGGGGAAGCACAACGGGTTAAGCTGGCATCTTACTTGTCCAGGCAAGTGAATGCAAATACGCTTTATATTTTTGATGAGCCGACCACCGGCTTGCATTTCGATGACATTAACAAGTTGCTACTGGCCTTTCGGAAGCTGTTGATGACAGGGGCCACACTGCTGGTCATCGAACACAATCTCGATGTAATTAAGACCGCTGACTGGATTATCGATCTTGGACCGGAGGGCGGGGACGGAGGCGGCCGCGTTGTGGCTTGCGGAACTCCTGAACAGATCGCCGAGGTTGAGGAAAGCTACACTGGCAGGTTCTTAAAAAAAGTCCTTGCGGCGACGAGATCGCAGCTCGTTTGAAGATCATCCTTCTGGTCATAACCATCGGCGGCGAGGGCAACATTGAAACCAGTACGAAGGAAGACCCCTATCCCTCTCTTGGGCCCATTCATCCGCACTGATGAACCCGAATGAAGCTAAGACCACCTTTGATGGTGAAAGGCATTCCTGAAAGAAGGGGCTGCCTTGGATAGACACCCCGTTTTAATGAATAGTCAGTTAGCCGTCGCCCGTCTCGTCTACCCGGTCCGGAAGCACTATCTATTTATTGGGCTGACGTGGATTCTGGTCCTGCTCAGTGCCCCGGTAATCCCTTGTTCTGATCAAGAGAACACCCCCCCCGCAGTTGAGTCTGCGGTCCCGACTTCTATTTCCCATTTTGAACAAGCTGAAGCTCTGGCCCGGCTGGGCAAGTATGCCGAAGCGATCGACGAATATCAGCGCGAGTTGCTGGACAATCCGAACAATGAGGCGGCCCTTTTCGGCATGGCATTGGCACAGGCGCATTTGGGGAGAACTTCGGAAGCAGTGCAATTTTACCTGCAAGCACTGAGAATCAACCCGGACCTCTGGGAAGCTGAGTTGAACGTAGGCATCCTGCTCACTGGAGAACAGGGCTGGGTTCGGGCCCTATTCCACCTGGAACGGGCCCGAAGTCTCAATCCAAAGAGCTTCACGGCCAGCTTTTTTACCGCCAAGGTACAGGCTCAGTTAGAGAAGTTCGTTGAGGCGGAGCAAATGTTCTCTAAGGCATTGGAGCTGGCTAGCAGCCCGCCTGAGAGGTTCGACGTCTATGCAGCCCTGGGTGCATTCTATGTGAAACAGAAGAATTACACCAAAGCCGAACAGGCCTTTTTCCAGGCCCGGGAACTACAGCGCGACACCGAGAAAGTGGACCTTGGCCTTGCGGAGCTTTACTACGAATCTCGCCAATACAATAAAGCTCAGACCTTGATGCAGAGTCTGGATTCTAGTCATTCAAAGGACCCCGTTGTCTATGCATTGATCGGGAGACTCCTGGCCGAGAACAAAGACAACACTGGAGCAGCCAAGGCCTTTGAAATGGCGATTCAGGTGGAACCCAACCCTTTGCGGCGACGAGAGTATTCCTTGATGCTTGCGGACATCTATCAAGAATTGGGCCGCCCCGACGAGGCGATCCAGCGCCTGACGGAACTGGTTCGTACTACCAACAGTCCCGAGATCCATTTCAGGATCGGATTGCTCCGACTGCATAAGCGGGAGCTGGATGATGCCAAGCTAGAATTCCTGCAAGTTATCAAGATGAAACCTGATTATACCGAGGCTTACAGTAACCTGGGCGCTGTCTTTATGCTGCAGGAGAATTACCCGGACGCGATAGCTGCCTTTAGCCGGTTCAAGGAGTTCAAACCTGA
>JBGOTQ010000155.1:0-16302 GCA_041476565.1 Terriglobia bacterium
CATGGAGAAGGGGTTGCGATTTGCCATCCGGGAAGGCGGCCGGACCGTGGGAGCCGGAACCATTACGGAGATCTATGAATAATGCGAGACATTGTGACTTTACAATGCACGAATTGTAAGAATCGAAATTATTCAACCACTAAGAATAAGAAGAAGACCAGCGAGAGACTCGAGTTCAAGAAGTTTTGTCGGACCTGCAGGGCGCATACGGTGCATCGCGAAACCAAGTAGCATGGACAGCAGTGCGATGGGGCGGAGGATCGAAGGTACCCATTTCCCTCTTAATTGGGGAAGGTGAGACGGTTGTTAGCAAAATAGGCCAGTAGCTCGAATTGGTAGAGCGCCGGTCTCCAAAACCGGATGTTGGGGGTTCGAATCCCTCCTGGCCTGCCAAATCTTGGAGAAGTTAGCTCTATCCCGGGAGGTAGTTCAGTTGTTCGAGAACCTGAAATGGTCTCATATTAAGCAATTCTTTATCGATGTCAGGATGGAATTAAGAAAGGTCTCCTGGCCTGGAAGAAGGGAAGTTTACGGGACGACCGTTGTCGTGCTCTTTGCGGTGTTTTTCTTCGCATTCTATTTGGGGCTGGTGGATCTAATCCTGAAGCTGGGTGAGGATCGCATCTTTGGGCTGTTCAAATAGCTGAGCCGCAGGGTTTCCCAGAGGCGGGATCTGCAGGACCTTTGGACGAGATCGGTGAAGCCGTTGTTCTGCAGGAGAGGCGCCCGATCGGGGATTAGATTAGAAATGACCAAACAATGGTACATTGTTCATACTTATTCCGGTTTTGAGCGCAAAGTAGCCGAGAGCCTTAAGAGCCGGATACAGGCTTTCAGCGTGGAAGAGGAGTTTGGTCAAATCCTGGTTCCTACCGAAGATGTGGTGGAGATGAAAGGCGGGAAACGGGTGACCAGTTCCAAG
Source organism: Terriglobia bacterium (assembly GCA_041476565.1). Classification (GTDB taxonomy): domain Bacteria; phylum Acidobacteriota; class Terriglobia; order Versatilivoradales; family Versatilivoraceae; genus DATKMG01. Next base: position 923 of record JBGOTQ010000155.1, read on the forward strand.
ATGACCTTTCCAGGTTATGTCCTCGTTGAAATGGAAATGTCCGACCGGGCGTGGCATATCGTGAAGAATACTCCGCGAGTCACTGGTTTTGTCGGGTCGGGCGTCAAGCCTTCCGCGCTGAGCCAGCAGGAAGTCGATCAAATCATCTATCACCAGGAAGCTACTGCAGAAAAGCCGAAGATCCAGTTGTCATTTGAGAGAGGCGAGCCTGTAAAGATCGTCGATGGGCCGTTCAGCAGTTTCACAGGGACAGTCGATGACCTGAACGAAGATCGGAACACCCTGAAGGTCATGGTGACCATTTTCGGCCGCCAGACGCCTGTCGAACTTGACTTCCTCCAAGTAGAGAAGATCTGACCGCTGGTCTGGAGTTCAGCAAGCTTAAAAATTAAGCAGTTGGAGCGCGCAAATGGCCAAGAAAATCACCGGGTATATCAAGCTGCAAATCCCTGCCGGAAAAGCGACTCCGGCTCCGCCCGTTGGTCCTGCCCTGGGACAGCAAGGCGTCAATATCATGGATTTCTGCAAGGCCTTTAACGCCAGGACTTCGGCTAAGGATCAGGAAGGTCTGATCATCCCGGTGGTCGTCACCGTCTATGCGGATCGTTCCTATTCCTTCGTGACTAAGACTCCACCTGCTTCAGTACTGCTGAAACGAGCCGCGGGCATTGCCAAGGGGTCTGGAGAACCCAACAAGAACAAGGTGGGGAAAGTCACCGAAAAGCAAGTGGAAGAGATCGCCAAGTTAAAGCTGGTGGATCTCAATGCCAACGATCTTCCGGCCGCAGTGAATATCGTCAAAGGAACTGCCCGAAGCATGGGAATTGAGGTCGTCAGCTAAGGAGCGCTCATGGGAAGAGTGGGAAAAAGGTTCAAGAAGGCCAATCTCGAAGTTGGGGAAAAAGCCTATCGCCTGGAGGAAGCAGTGCCTCTGGTGAAGAAGCTGGCCACAGCGAAGTTTGATGAAACCGTGGATGTGGCGATGCGGCTCGGTGTGGATCCCAAGCATGCTGACCAAATGGTTCGCGGCACGGTGGTGCTCCCTCACGGGTTAGGAAGGAACAAGCGGGTTTGCGTGATTGCTGGTGCCGACAAACAGAAGGAGGCGGAAGAAGCTGGGGCGGACCGTGTTGGTGGTGATGAATTGGTGGCTTCCATTCAGGAAGGGTGGCTGGATTTTGATGCGTTGATTGCAACCCCCGATATGATGAAGTCGGTGGGCAAGCTCGGCAAAATTCTGGGTCCAAAGGGCCTCATGCCAAACCCCAAGACCGGAACAGTTACCTTCGAGGTTGCCAGGGCCATTCGTGAAGTTAAGGCGGGCAAAGTCGAATTCCGGGTTGACAAGACATCGATCATTCATACCCCGATAGGTAAAGCTTCATTTACCCAGGAAAAACTCTACGAAAACGCAAGGACCCTGATTGATGCGGTCCTTAAAGCCAAACCCGCTGCGGCCAAAGGCAAGTATGTCAGGAGCATCTTCCTCTCTTCCACGATGGGACCGGGAGTGCGGGTCGATGCGGCATCACTGGAAAAGTGAATTTTATAGGAGTCTGCGAGATGAACCGGGAAGATAAATTGCGAGAAATTGAGGCTCTCAACCAGGAGTTCAAGAAAGCTCAAAACCTCTTTTTGGCCAGCTTCCAAGGGATAACGGTCAGTCAGGACACCGAGCTGCGCCGAAGTCTCCGTGCCACAGGGTCTCATTACAAGGTCGTCAAGAACACGCTGGCCCGGAAAGCAGCCAAGGATACGCCTATCGAATCGATCCAGGACCAGTTTTCCGGCACGACTGCAGTGGCTTACAACGAGAGAGACCCTGTTACCCTGGCCAAGGCTTTGAGCACTTTTGCAAAGAATAACCCCCTGTTTGTATTTAAGGCCGGAGTGGTTCAGGGCCGCGTCGTGAAACTGAAGGACTTGGAGCAAATCGCCAATCTCCCCTCCAAGGAGCAGCTCATCTCCAAGTTAATGTTTCTCTTGAATTGCCCGGCTCAACGGTTGGCCAATGTTTTGTCCGGTGTCTCCCGAAATCTGGCCATCGTGCTGAATCAGGCGGGTGAAAAGGAAAAATTCGCGGAGTGACCCAGCAATTTCGGCAGTTGCCAGGTGGGAATTCAGAATCTCCCGCACCCCGCAAGGTCTTATGCGGCGGGGAACCTCATTTTGACTCGTCAAGGACTTCAATAGTTAATATCAGGAGGATTTGAATGTCGGAAAAAGTTGAGAAGATGTTAGAAGAAATTAAGGGGCTTACATTGCTGGAGGCTTCCCAGCTTGTAAAGGGACTGGAAGAAGCTTTTGGAGTTTCGGCGGCGGTAGCAGCTCCCGTGGTTGTGGCGGGAACACTGGGGGTGGGCCCCGGTGCTGCGGCGCCAGTCGAAGAAAAAACCGAGTTTGCCGTGGTTCTGACCTCTGTAGGTTCCAACAAGATCAATGTGATCAAGGCCGTTCGGGAGGTGACCAGCCTCGGCTTAAAAGAGGCTAAGGATCTCGTTGATGGCGCCCCCAAAACCGTCAAAGAGGGGATCAACAAAGACGAGGCCGAGAATATCAAGAAAAAATTCACTGAGGCTGGCGCCACAGTTGAGTTAAAATAAGTCTAGGTTGCTCGATAACTTCTTGGTATTAGATTATGAAAAGGCGATTCTAGTTCAAGGGGGAGGTGTGCCTTACCCCCTTCACCTCTTTCCGCAGTTGGCTGGATTCCAGATTTGGATTTCCCTACACTCAAGCTAGACGAGAAGGAACGCGGATGGCTGAGTCCTAAGGAGTAACAAGATGGCAGTTGCATCGAATGGAAAACGAAAAGAGAGGGTCAATTTCTCCAAAATCCTGACTTCGATCCAGATTCCTAACCTCATCGAAGTTCAACGGAAGTCCTATGAACGATTCCTTCAAATGAACCTCCTCCCAGCGGAACGGGAAGACGTGGGGTTGCAGGCGGTTTTCAACTCCGTGTTTCCCATCTCCGACTTTCGCGGAGTTTCCTCCCTGGAGTTCGTGGACTATTCCATCGGCAATATGGAGTGCAAGTGTTCCAACTTAAAGGGACTTTCTCATCTTCGCAGCACCTGCAAGTCCTGCGGTGGGGTGATTGTCACCAACCCCTTCTCAATTGATGAGATCGTTTGCCCCAAGTGCGGTACGTTGAATAGGAACGTCTCTTCTTTCTGCAATCGCTGCGGAGACCCGGTCAGTCTAAAGTTGAAGTACGACGTAACAGAGTGCCAGGAAAGAGGAATGACTTATGCGGCGCCTCTGAAAGTAACCATCCGTTTGACCATTTACGACAAGGACCCTGACACAGGAACCAAGTCCATCCGAGATATCAAAGAACAGGAAGTCTATTTCGGCGAAATCCCGCTGATGACAGAAAATGGCACCTTTATAGTCAACGGGACTGAACGGGTAATTGTGAGCCAGTTGCATCGTTCACCAGGGGTCTTTTTTGAGACTGCTAATGCAAAGACCTATTTCCTGGGTAAAATCATTCCCTACCGGGGTTCCTGGGTAGAATTTGAGTACGACCAGAAGAACATCCTTTATGTGCGCATTGACCGGAAACGGAAATTCCTCGGCACCATCTTTCTAAGGGCTCTGGGGCTCAAGAGCGATGAGGAACTGCTCCGGGCATTCTATAAAACAGACCTGATCACGATTTCCGAAAACCGCTTGCACTGGACGGTCTCAGAGAACCTCGTGGGCATGAAGGTGACTCACGACGTTAGCAATCCCAAGACCAAAGAAGTCTTCTGTCATGCCGGTAAGAAAATAACCCATAATATTTACCACTTGATCACGAAAGCCCACATTTCCCAGGTGGAGATCTCTTCCAACGACCTGGAGGGTTGTTACACCGTTGCTGACGTGATCAATAAGGAGACGGGGGAGGTCCTGATTGAGGCCAACCAGGAACTCAAACCCAACACGATTGCTGCCATAATTGAGGCCGGGGTTGCAGAATTCTCGGTATTCAATCCGGAACGAGATGACGTGGGCGTCGTCATCAGTCAAACCATGAAGAAAGATAGCATCAAAACCACTCAGGAAGCCCTGATCGAGATTTATCGCAAACTGCGTCCCGGAGACCCACCGACCCTCGATACAGCAACCAATTTGTTTGAAGGAATGTTCTTCGATTCCAGGAAGTATGACTTCTCCAGGGTCGGTCGCCTTAAGTTCAACATCAAGCTGGACCTGAACACACCTCTGGCTAAACGGACCCTGGATGCGGAGGACTTTTATGCCGTCATTGCTTACCTGTTGAAGTTGAGAAAGAACATTGGCGCCGTTGATGACATCGATCATCTGGGGAACCGTCGCGTCCGGGCGGTGGGGGAGTTGCTGGAGAACCAATTCCGTATTGGACTGGTACGAATGGAGCGGGCGATCAAGGAGAAGATGTCCGTATACCAGGAAATGTCCACGGCCATGCCGCACGATTTGATCAATGCCAAACCGGTGATGGCTGCCGTACGAGAGTTCTTCGGCTCCAGCCAACTCTCGCAGTTTATGGACCAGACTAATCCTCTGTCGGAAATCACCCACAAGCGTCGCTTGTCAGCTCTCGGTCCCGGAGGGTTGAGCCGGGAGCGAGCCGGGTTTGAAGTTCGAGATGTGCACACGACTCACTATGGCCGGATTTGCCCAATCGAGACTCCGGAAGGCCCCAACATTGGCTTGATCTCCTCCCTCAGTTGTTATGCCAGGATCAACGATTTTGGCTTCATCGAGAGCCCCTATCGCAAGGTGAAAAATGGGAAGGTTGTCGACTACGTGACTATCACCAACAGCGGTGATTCCGATCTCAAAATCGGGGAGCACTTGGAAAAGGCGGTTGCGGAAGGTGAGAGCAAGAACCTCAAGGCCCGGAAGAAGCGGGTGGCGGAATTTGAGCCTTACTCGTTTTACCTGACGGCCTGGGAAGAGGATAAATATGTGATTGCCCAGGCCAACGTGGAATTGGATGAAGAGGGAAACTTCACAACCGAACTGGTTAATGCGCGGCAGGCCGGAAACTTCGTGATGAAGAACCGCGAAGAGATCGATTACATCGACGTTTCCCCCAAGCAGTTGGTCAGCGTCGCGGCATCACTGATCCCTTTTTTGGAAAATGACGATGCCAACCGCGCCCTGATGGGATCGAACATGCAACGTCAGGCCGTTCCGCTCCTTCGTGCCGAGGCGCCCTACGTGGGTACCGGCATGGAACGGGTGACAGCTCACGACTCGGGCGCTGTGGTCTTGTGCCGCCGCGACGGGATTGTGGACAGCGTTGACTCTGAACGCATCATCGTTCGAGTCGACACGGGTGAGAGCGGACAACTCTCGCGCGAGGTGGGTGCCGACATCTACCAGCTGAAGAAGTTCAAACGTTCCAATCAGAATACCTGCATCAACCAGAAACCCATAGTCCGCAAGGGGGATCGCGTCAAAGCTGGAGAGGTCCTGGCTGACGGTCCCTGCACGGATACCGGTGAACTGGCCTTGGGACGGAATGTCCTGGTGGCATTCATGCCTTGGCGCGGATACAACTTTGAAGACGCCATTCTGGTCAGTGAAAAGCTGGTCAAAGAGGACTACTACACTTCGATCCACATCGAAGAATTCGAGACGGAGGCTCGGGATACTAAACTGGGGCCAGAGGAAATCACTCGAGATATTCCCAATGTTAGCGAGGGCTTCCTCAAGGAGCTTGATGAGAGCGGTATCATCCGCATTGGCGCCACTGTAAAACCCGGGGACGTTCTGGTCGGCAAGGTGACCCCCAAAGGTGAAACTCAGCTCACTCCGGAAGAAAAACTGCTTCGTGCCATCTTCGGCGAGAAGGCAGGCGACGTGCGGGATGCTTCGCTGGTGACCCCTCCGGGGATTGAGGGGGTCGTAGTCGATGTGAAGGTATTCTCGCGGAAAGGCCAGGAAAAGGATGAACGCGCTAAATCCATCGAAGGTTGGGAAATCGAAAAGTTGGAAAAGAACCTCAACGATGAAATCCGCATCCTCACCGATGAGCGGAACAAGCGCCTGTGCCAGTTCCTGGAAGGACAGGTCCTAACTACGGACCTGCTCAATGAAAGGACCGGGAGACGCATCCTGACGAAACGGACCACCCTGACCAAGGAAATCATCCAGCGGTTGAGCGCGAAAGATTTGTCCCGTGTCAAGATCAGCCAGAAGGACCTGCCGGTCTCCGAGCAAGTGTTGGAAATCGAAGAGATGACGGCACGCCAGATCGATGTTCTTCAGAAAGTGCATGATGAGCGAATCGGTAAGCTGAAGAAGGGAGATGAACTGCCACCGGGGGTCATCAAGCTGGTGAAAGTATATGTAGCCATGAAACGCAAGCTCTCAGTGGGAGACAAAATGGCGGGCCGGCATGGGAACAAAGGAGTCATAGCCAGGGTGCTTCCGGAAGAAGACATGCCCTACTTGCCTGATGGCACTCCTGTTGAGATCGTCTTGAACCCATTGGGTGTACCCTCGCGGATGAACGTCGGGCAGATTTTGGAAACGCATCTTGGCTGGGCTGCTAGAGCCTTAGGTCTGTATTTTGCCACTCCAGTGTTCGACGGGGCCACTGAGAAGGAGATCAAGAAGCAACTGGAGAACGCTTCTCTTCCGATGTCGGGTAAGACCTACCTGTGCGATGGTATGAACGGCGAGCGCTTTGAACAGAAAGTGACTGTAGGTTACATATACATGTTGAAGCTCTCTCACCTGGTGGATGACAAGATCCACGCCCGTTCGATTGGGCCTTACTCCTTGATTACTCAGCAGCCGCTGGGCGGAAAAGCCCAATTCGGTGGCCAGCGTTTTGGAGAAATGGAAGTTTGGGCGCTGGAGGCCTATGGAGCGGCGCACATTCTCCAGGAACTGTTGACGGCTAAAGCGGACGATGTTTATGGCCGGGCCAAAATTTACGAAGCCATCGTCAAAGGAGAGGCTGCCATTGAGCCCGGGCTGCCCGAGTCCTTTAACGTGTTGATCCGCGAACTGCAGAGTCTCTGCCTGGATGTGGAGCTATTGAAAAAGCCCCAGGTGAACTAGCGGAAAGGGAATAGGGATTAGGGTCTAGGGACTGGGAGCTAGCTAGGCCTATTCTCCTTCCTTCCTTGCTAGGTTCTGTAAGCTCTGTTTAGTGGGTTCAAAGCACCACATTTCGTGAGAGGGGCTCAGTTGGGTAATGGAGGCTACCAGGTTTTTACGTACTACCTTTTAGCCCCTACGCCCAAGCATCTAGCCCCTTTATAGGAGGTTATACCTTGTATCGACAGAATCCTTATGATCGGGGCAATTTGATTGCTGAGTTCGACAGCATCAAAATCAGTCTGGCTTCCCCCGACAAGATCCGTTCTTGGTCCCACGGGGAAGTGACCAAGCCCGAGACAATCAATTACCGCACCTTTAAACCGGAGCGAGACGGTCTCTTCTGCGCCAAGATCTTCGGTCCTGTGACTGACTGGGAGTGCTTGTGTGGAAAGTACAAGAGGATGAAACACCGTGGGGTCATCTGCGATAAGTGCGGGGTGGAGGTGACACTTTCCAAGGTCCGCCGGGAACGCCTGGGTCGAATTGAGCTTGCCAGCCCCTGCTCGCATGTTTGGTTTTTCAAGGGGCTGCCTAGCCGAATCGGCCATTTGCTGGATCTGAGCCTGCGCGAGTTGGAGAGAATCCTCTATTTTGAAGCCTATGTCGTGATTGATCCTGGGGAAGCCCCCCTGAAAGAAAAGGAAATCCTCAATGAGGAGAAATTCCGCCAGCTGCAACAGGAATATCCAGGAAAGTTCACGGCCCTGATGGGAGCCGAGGGCATCAAGCAGCTGCTGAAGCAGATTGACATCGAAGAGCTCTCTATTGAACTGCGTCACAAGATGAAGACCGAAACGTCCCAGCAAAAGAAGCTCAAGTATGCCAAGCGGCTCAAGGTAGTAGAGGCGTTTCGGAAGTCAGGAAACAAGCCGGAATGGATGATCCTGGATGTAATCCCTGTCATCCCCCCTGAATTGCGGCCTCTCGTGCCGCTGGATGGAGGACGGTTTGCCACGTCTGATTTGAACGATCTCTACCGCCGCGTCATCAACCGCAATAACCGCCTGAAGAAGCTGATTGAGCTGCACGCGCCCGACGTGATTGTGCGGAACGAGAAACGGATGCTACAGGAAGCTGTCGACGCCCTGTTTGACAATGGTCGGCGAGGCCGAGTGTTGCGCGGAGCCAATAACCGCCCGCTCAAGTCGCTCTCGGATACCCTCAAGGGCAAGCAGGGCCGGTTCCGCCAGAACCTCTTGGGTAAACGCGTCGACTACTCGGGCCGGTCGGTAATCGTGGTGGGGCCGGAGTTGAAGCTGCACCAGTGCGGCTTGCCCAAGCGGATGGCCCTGGAACTCTTTAAGCCGTTTATTTATAACCGGCTCGAGCAGACCGGCCATTGCACTACGATCAAAGCAGCCAAAGAGATGGTTGAACAGCAGGATCCCATCGTATGGGACATCCTGGAAGAAGTCATCCGCGAGCATCCGGTTCTGCTTAACCGCGCACCGACCTTGCACCGGCTGGGAATCCAGGCCTTTGAGCCAATCCTGGTGGAAGGTAAGGCCATTCAAATTCACCCCCTTGTCTGCACGGCCTTTAACGCCGACTTCGATGGCGACCAGATGGCCGTGCATATTCCGCTATCGCCTGAGGCCCAAATCGAAGCCAAGGTGTTGATGCTTTCCTCCCACAATATCCTCTCGCCATCGAACGGAATGCCCATCACCGTGCCAACCCAGGATATCGTTCTGGGCTGTTACTATTTGACAATGGGCAAGCCCGGAACCAAGGGCGAAGGCAGGCCCTTTGGAAGCACCGAAGAAGTGCTATTGGCACTCGAGGCGGGGGAGATCGAGACCCTCACTCCTATTCGCTTCCGATACACCGGCGACGTCATCGACCTGACGACGGCTTACGATGATCAGAGTGTCCTGCACACCGAGGTCATCACCCTCAAGAAGGACTTTCTTAACACGACAGTTGGCCGCGTTATCCTGAATGACCACCTGCCCGAAGAATTGCCCTTCATCAATGGCCTAATGAAGAAGAAAGGGCTGGGTCAACTCGTCCAATACTGCTACCTGAAGTTGGGCCTGGAAAATACCGTCAAAATGCTGGACGAGATCAAGACCCTTGGCTTCAGTTATGCCACTCGGGCCGGGATCTCCATCGGAATTGACGACCTGCTCATTCCACCTGAAAAGGGCAAGATGGTGGATGCTGCAGACCGGGAAGTTCAAAAGGTGGAACAGCAATACCAGGAAGGCGCCATCACCAAGGGTGAGCGATATAACAAGGTCATCGAAATCTGGTCAAACGTCACTGAGAAAGTTGCCGACGAGATGATCAAAGGAATCGAGGCCCAGAACCGTGAGGGAGCCGAGTTTAATCCGATTTACATCATGGCCGACTCAGGCGCCCGCGGTTCCAAGCAACAAATCCGCCAGCTGGCCGGCATGCGGGGATTGATGGCCAAGCCTTCCGGGGAAATCATTGAGACCCCCATTAAGGCGAACTTCCGAGAAGGATTGACCGTGCTGCAGTACTTTATTTCCACCCATGGAGCCCGCAAGGGCCTGGCCGACACTGCTCTGAAAACGGCAGATTCCGGGTACCTGACCCGGCGGCTGGTGGACGTGGCCCAGGACGTCATTATCAGCGAAGACGACTGCGGAACGATGGATGGGATCTACGTCGGGCCCATCGTCGAAAGCGGTGAAATCATTGAGCCGTTGCGCGACCGAATTGTGGGCCGCGTATCGCTGGACCAGATCAAGGACTACGAAGGAAATGTGATTGTCGATGTGAACCAGGAGATTACGGAGAGCCTGGCCAGCGAGATTCAGGCGGCCGGCGTGGAGCGGGTCAAGATCCGCTCCGTGTTGACCTGCGAATCGCGTCGCGGCGTCTGTGTCAAGTGTTACGGACGTAACCTCGGGACCGGCAACATGGTGGAATTGGGTGAAGCGGTGGGCGTCATTGCAGCCCAATCGATCGGGGAACCAGGCACGCAGTTGACCATGAGAACTTTCCACATCGGGGGTACTGCCAGCCGGGTGGCAGAACAGTCCACGCTGGAGGCCAAGAACTCGGGCGTGATCAAGTTCATCAATCTTTCGACCGTCCGCAACAAGGATGGCCACCTGGTGGTCATGAACCGAAACGGGCTGATTGCTGTGGTGGATGAAAAAGGCCGCGAGAAGGAGCGCTACTCAGTGGTGTACGGGGCCAAGATCAAGGTCGAAGAGGGTTCTCATGCCAAGATCGGTACGACCCTGGTGGAGTGGGACCCTTATACCTACGCCATCCTGACTGAAGTGGGCGGGACCCTGCAGTTTAAGGATTTGGTTGAAGGGGGCACCATGCAGGAAGAGGTCGATGAAGTTACCAGCCTATCCCGCTGGGTGGTCACCGAGACTCAGGACGAGAAACATCAACCCCAGATCATCATCAAAAGCAGTGACAAACACAAGACGGTCAAAAAGTATCTCATGCCCTCCCGGGCCCACTTGATGGTTACGGATGGAGAGGATGTTTCCCCTGGCGATGTATTGGCCAAGATTCCTCGAGAGACCACCAAGACCAAGGACATCACCGGCGGCTTGCCCCGCGTGGTCGAACTCTTCGAGGCCCGAAAGCCGCGCGAAACCGCTGTCATCACCGAAATCGATGGGGTCGTCAAGTACGGCGATATCTCCAAAGGAACTCGCAAGATTATGGTGGCGAATGAGAATGGGATGGAACGCGAATATTCACTGCCGCGCGGCGTTCATGTCAACGTTCAGGAAGGCGAATTGGTTAAGGCGGGCGAAGCCCTCATGGATGGTCCGCGCAATCCTCACGATATTCTGGCGGTCCTTGGTGAGAAGGAACTGCAGGCTTACCTGGTCAATGAGATTCAGGAAGTCTACCGGCTGCAGGGAGTCAACATTAACGACAAGCACATTGAAGTCATCGTGCGCCAGATGATGCGCTGGGTCAAAGTCGAAGAGGTTGGAGACACCGAGTTCCTGTTGGAAGAGCAGGTGGACAAATTCCGTTTCCAGGAAGAGAACGATCGGGTGACGGGCGAGGACGGCAAACCGGCTCAGGGTCGGCCCTTACTGCTGGGCATTACCAAGGCGTCTCTGTCCACGGATTCCTTCATTTCGGCTGCGTCCTTCCAGGAGACAACCCGGGTGCTCACGGAGGCTTCCATCAGCGGTAAGATTGACTACCTGCGTGGACTCAAAGAGAACGTTATCATGGGCCGGCTCATCCCGGCGGGGACCGGCATGGAGTACTACCGGAATGTCCAGCTCAAGTCTGAAGAGCCGCTTCCGGCCGAAGAAGGCCGGGATGTTGACTTCGGAGAAGAAGACGTTTTTGACAGCGCTTTGGGTCAGGAGGGGATCCCGACCTAGAGGAAAGTCGCTCTCGGCCCGCGTGGCCAGGTTCCTGGCCACGGACTTGATTCTTTGACCGAGCCCTTGCGGAGTTAGCGCTCTGCGGGGGCTTTTTTTTTGCGGGAATGAGATAGCCTGTACTGAGGCAGTTGAACGGAGCTGCGGTAAGGCGGATAGTTCCCCATCCGCCTCAGGTCGCTGAACTATCGGAAGTCTGAAGAATTGTCTTGACATCCCATATATCCGTAGCTAATATATCTGTAATGGATGTATCAAAGCGCGATAGATTGATTTTTCTGATGACGAGAGGTCCTGATGAGAACCAAGAGGGAACCGGAGAAAATGCTGCCCTTGACGCCGGCGGTTTTTCACATTCTGTTGGCCTTAGCTGATGGCGACAAACATGGCTACGGCATTATGCGTGAAGTGTCCGATCGGACCGATGGCCAAATGCGCATGGGCCCGGGGACGCTCTATGGCTCCATCAAGCGGATGCTCGAGCAGGGATTAATTGAAGAAGCTGAAGAAAGACCCGATCCGGAACTGGACGACGAACGCAGGCGCTATTACCGGCTGACTGATTTCGGTCAGAAGCTGGCGGTGGCCGAATCCCGCAGGCTGCGCCAGTTGGTTGGCATCGCCCAGGGCAAGCGCTTATTAGGCAGCGGTAAACTTGCTTCTGGAGTCTGGCCTTTCCGAATCGTATCTGGAGCTTTATATGGTGGCACCTTGAGATCCTGAATGAGCCATCAAGATTGGCAATTGCAGACCTCAGAGATAATCTTCCGACGGTTAATCCGTCTTTACCCCAGAGACTTTCGGCTGCAATTTGGAGGAGAGATGCTTCAGACCTTCCGAGACCGATGCCGTGAAGAAATACGCGCGAGTTCAGGCAGCGGCTTGACGAGGTTTTGGGCGGAAACACTTTTCGATTTCGCAGTAACGGCTCCAGTTGAACACCTGGAAAGGAGGAATCTTGTGAGAGTCTTGGCTGACGATTTCAGTTGGGATATACGGTACCTTCTTAGGATGTTCCTCAAATGCATCGCTTGGGTGTTGGGAGGGGCGGCAGCCGTCTTTTTGGTGGGCTGGGTGAGTTGTTCCATCTATGCGGGGTACAAAGAACCCTCCGTCGTCAAGGCCTGGCAACAAGCTACTGGCAGTACGCCAGATCTGGAATTCGAAGTCCTCCTGAAACAACACCCCAAAGCGGAGTCTAACCAAACCGCCCGGGAGTTGGAGAAAATTGCCCGTCAATTGCAGTTGGTCGAGGTTGCGATGCCGGCTGCGAAAATGGCCGGGTCCGCACCAGGACAACTCGAGCCGATCGACACTCTGCTGCCCCGTCGCTACGTGGACCAGCAAACAAGCAGGGCAAACGATCATCTCGATCCCGTGCCGGAGGAGTTCAAGGCTTACCTTCATCAGCATGCAGCCGATTTAAATGAGCTTTATGGATTGCTGAACAACGGATCCATGCCCCGTTGGGAGACTGACTATGCAAGGCTGTTAAGAGCTCCTGTTCCCAACTGGGGGTATTTTCGGCAACTCCAGGACATTATTGCCCTTGATGCCTTCGACAAGGTGAGTCATGGTGAGAATATCACTGCCCAGGATGCCATTAAGGCCTCCTGGAAAATCAGCCAGTCCATCCTGGTCCGCCCTGAGTTGATCAGCCAGGTCATCGGCGTTGCCCTTCTGAATGTTCAGGCAGGCGTCTTGCGGAAAACCACGGCTGCTTCTGACGAATGGCAAAATGCAATGAATCTTGACCTTCGGAATTCCATCCTCAATTCTTTGAAACTGGATGCCGTCGGGGTTTTTCAGGCTTTCCGAAACCACCAGGGAGAATTTCGGTCTGGGAGTGCGGGGGTTGAGTGGTATGGTCATTACCTGGGCTATTTCGGAGCCCCTTTGTTTCATCTGTGGGGTCTTCAGGATTTGACGGGGATGGTGGCAAGCCTGAAAGACCTGAAATCTGCGGACTTTTGCACTTTCGATCCGGATCAGGCCCACCGGCAGTACTTGAGTTCTACCTCGGACTTAGGCGAAGGGAAGAACTATGTTCCAAATGGTTATAGGGCCTGGAAACTGGCAACCCTGGCAATGGCGGAATTGGAATTGACACGAGAAATCCTCAAAGTCAGGGCTGTCATGCAGTCAAAGAAAGGGAAGGTGGACCTGAGACAGTTGACACCTGCCGACTCGGCTCTCTGCCCCCACATCAAGTGGGATCATGTTCTCGAATCGGATGGCAGTATCACAATCAAAGCCAGCCGGCTGCCCGTGTGGCTGGAGGTCGAAGAGAAACATGAACTGCCGTTGAGTTACACCGTCAGGGACCGGCACCAGGGATGACCTATGTTTCCTCAAAATTCCCCCTTGGAAAAGTGGGAAGCCTCCAAACGCGGCAGGGGGTTGCCCAATGGCTTATCGGAGCAATTCGCCTTTTGAAGGGGGTCAGGTGGTTGTCCTTGGGTCCGCCCTTGCTTTGAGCCGTTGTATGTCTTCCGCCTCTCCTCAATCCGCCCCTCAATTCTTCTGAGCACATTCGCAATATCTCGCTTCATATCCCGGTCTGCGAATCTCAACACCTCCAATCCCATCGCTTCCAAATCCTTCTGACTCTGCACATCCTACTGGAACCGCTCCCGGTGGCTCTCTCCATCAATCTCAATCACCAGGCGGAGTTCTGGGCAGTAGAAATCAACGATGTAGCGCCTATCGGTTTCTGCCGGGCGAATTGGTAGCCGAGCATCCTTCTGCCTTTGAGTTTGTTCCAAAGCAGCACCTCGGCAAGTATTCTCTGCTTGCGCAGATCACGTGAGAGGGCTTTCAGTTTCGGGTCATAGTAGAGCTTCATGAGGAGGTTCTCGTGACGGAAGTTTGGTAAGAACCCGGGGACAACCCCCTAACCCCCTTCAAAGGGGGAATGGCCAGGGACAACCCCCTTGCCCCCTGAAGCTGTGAATAAATTGAAATTTTCAATACGGGGACTTTGGTTTCGACCGGTTATTTTTGAAAACCGGTCACCCGAAGCTGGATTTTAGTTTCTTCAGGTCATGTTTTTCAGTCCCTTTTTTCCTGTCTGAGCCCCGTTTTGGGGTCCCAACCGGAAAAAAGACACACTCCTCCCTAAGTGGCCCGGGCGGCAACCGGAGCGGCCTGTTGTTGGGGCCGCCACAGGAGGCGAATCCATTGTTGAATGTTGTAGGTCAAACAGGCCCACAGGGCTTCGATCCCCACTTTCACCCAGCCCCGGAGCCGGAACTGCCGCAAGCCGATCTTGTCCTTAATCCAGGCGTTGGGGAATTCCGCCACCCCGGCCCGTTGCTTGTAAGTCTGCTGCGCTTCCGGCGTCGCCATCTTGTGCTTAAAAGCTGCCACGGCTGGAGAGTCCTCCACCCGCCAAATCGAACGCCCCTTGGAAGTGTGGGGACAGCAATGAGCTTTCAACGGGCAGCCGTTGCAGTCGGCCTTGGTGGCTCGGTAGCGGTAACGAATGGCGGCCCCTTTCTTTTCTCGATCCTGATAGCGCAAGGTCTGGCCCGCCGGACAGGTGTAGCTGTTCTGGGTAACGTCATAGACAAAGGCTTTCGGGAAAAACGCCTCCGCCACCCCGCAACTGGCCAAGGCCGTCTCCACCCGCGCCTCCGGGTCCGGCAGCGATCCAATCAGCGCGGTCTCGCGCTCGGCCATGGCTTCAATCGTGGCCTGGTTGGTGAATCCCGCGTCGACCACCATTTCCCCCACCCGCCGTCCCAAGTTGCTTTCCACTCGTTCGACGGCGGGGGGCAACTCGCCGGCGTCACTGGAGCATTGGCTGATCCCCACCCCCACAATGATTTTCTCTTGCGCATCGGTGGAGATTTGCACGTTGTAGCTGGGACCACAGGCCCCGTGCGGCTGCTGCATGATCCGGGCCTCGGGGTCGGTCTGGCTGGCCCGCGCCTGCGG
>JBGOTQ010000156.1:0-16202 GCA_041476565.1 Terriglobia bacterium
CCCCTTACCACGCACCAATGGTACGACGGCACGGCGCACCCGTGGGAGTTCAAGCGCGTCTGGCATCTCGAACCGTCGCTGACCGATCCCGACACAGTCTACGCGGGAGTTGAAGACGCCGCGTTGTTCCGCTCGACCGACGGCGGACAGAGTTGGCACGAACTTGCCGGTCTGCGCGGCCACGGCTCAGGCCCCAAATGGCAACCCGGCGCGGGTGGCATGGGCCTGCATACGATCCTGCTCGATCCTAGCAATCCTGAACGGATCTTCATCGCCATCTCTGCGGCGGGCGCCTTCAGGACCGACGACGCCGGCAGGACGTGGCGGCCGATCAACCGTGGACTGAAGTCCCAGTACATCCCCGACCCAAATGCCGAGGTCGGTCACTGCGTGCACCGCATCGCGATGCACCGGTCGCGCCCCAGCGTGCTGTTCATGCAGAAGCACTGGGACGTGATGCGTAGCGACGATGCCGGCGATTCGTGGCAAGAGGTCAGCGGCAACTTGCCGACCGATTTCGGGTTCGTGATCGACGTTCACGCGCACGAGCCGGAGACCATCTACGTTGTCCCTATCAAGAGCGACTCGGAGCACTATCCGCCCGATGGGAAGCTGCGCGTTTACCGGAGCCGCACGGGCGGAAACGAGTGGGAGGCGCTCACGAAAGGTCTTCCACAACGGAACTGCTACGTCAACGTGTTGCGCGACGCGATGGCTGTCGACTCGCTGGATACGTGCGGCGTGTATTTCGGTACCACCGGTGGGCAGGTGTACGCCTCGGCCGATGCCGGAGACAGTTGGACTCCCATTGTCCGTGATCTTCCGGCTGTGCTATCCGTGGAGGTGCAAACACTGCCATGATCCGAGTCGTAATTCCTGTACACTTACGGGCGCTGGCGGACGTCGATGGCGAAGTGAAGCTCGACATCGAGGGTCCGGCCACACAGCGCTCGGTGCTCGATGCTCTCGAGGCCCGCTATCCGGTGCTGCGCGGGACGATCCGCGACCACGTCACCCAACAACGCCGACCGTTTGTGAGGTTCTTCGCCTGCGAGCAGGATCTGTCACATGAACTTCCGGACGCCCCCCTGCCCGATGCAGTCGCAACGGGGGCGGAGCCTTTTTTGGTCATAGGAGCCATTGCGGGCGGCTAAATCACGGCCACGCCAATCTAGAAGTCACCCCAGCGGCCTTTCGGCCGCTTGCCCCTCCCCGGAGGGGAATCACGCGCCGGCACACTCACCAAAGTCCCCTCCTCGGAGGGGTGGCGCGCAGCGCCGGGGTGGGTCAATCCTCCCATCAGAGGCAACGCATGTGACCATCGCCGCCAGCGCCGGAATAGATCAACCCTTTTTGGTGGGATGAAGTCTTGAAAAAGCCTATGCTTCAACAACCCGGATAAGGGTTCCCCTCCACGGAGGCATAGCTATAGAAGGTAGGTCGTTCAGTGCCAGAGACACGGATCCTTCCTCACAATCCAATGTTGAAGTCTCTGGCCCGACAACTGAGAACGCATAGCACGCTCTCGGAGGTTCTGCTCTGGCAACAGCTTCGGGGGAAAAGGATGCTCGGGTACGACTTTGACCGGCAGAAACCTATTGATGAGTACATAGTCGATTTCTTTTGCAAAGACTTAAGTCTGGCGATTGAAATCGATGGAGAGAGTCACCGGGACCGATATCACCCGGACAGCCAGCGGCAAGTTCGCATCGAGGAACTGGGAGTGTGTTTTCTTCGCTTTCCCGACCGCATGGTTAAACAAGACATGGGCACTGTGCTCCGATGCATTCAGAATTGGATTGAGCAACATGCCAGTGGCAAGAAGGGGTAGTCCAAAGCCAGTGGAGAAAACCCACCCCAGCGGCCTTTCGGCCGCTTGCCCCTCCCTTGGAGGGGAATTGCGCGCCAGGATCCTGCCAGATAGTCCCCTCCTCGGAGGGGTGGCGCGCAGCGCCGGGGTGGGTCAATCCTCCCATCAGAGGCAACGCATGTGACCACCGCCGGGGTGCGCCCCCCGCAGATCGACAAGCTGATGGATGAAGCGCTGGACCAGTATCCCGGGGCGTGAGGAATTTCTGGCCCGCGCCTGCCGAAGCGATCAGGAGAGATACTCCTTCATCATACTTACGTAGCGTCGGCACGCTACCTTCATATCCCCGCCAAACCCGTCCTGCTCAAGCGAAAGGAAACCTCTGAAGCCCGTTGCTTTCACAGCCTCCGCGATTGCCTTAAAGTCCATGACTCCCTCACCGACGGCCACGTATTCCCGCATCCGAGCATCGATGTCGCGCAGATGGAGATTCATGAGATGCCGGTTCAGCTTGTGCATCGCGACGGGGGGATATTCGCGCTGGTTCATGGCCCAGCCACAGTCGAGATTGAAGCCCAGGGCAGGGTCGCGGATGGCGTCCCAGAGGCGCAAGAAACTGTCGGTGACGGGAAGCATGGTATGCGTGTGGTTCTCGATGGAGAACCTCAGGCCGTGCCCCTTTGCACGCTCAACGCAGGCTTTTATTGTTCCGACAAAAAGAGACCAAAGCTCATCCCAATCGAAGCCCGAAGCGATGTCGATGTGGAACTTCTCACCGGACTTGGGATCGCCCATGAAATATCGAGGCAGGTACTCGGTGGAGGCGGTCAGTTCCCGCGCCCAGGGCGCGACAATATTGACCATGGGGGCCCCGAGGTTTTTGGCGATGCGACAACCCTTTTCGAAGTAGTCGAGGCTGCGCTTTCTTTCTTCCGTATCACGGCTTGTCAGACCTTGCACCACCGGCTGGAAAAACGGGAACTGATTCACCTCCAGCCGATTTCGTTCCAGTTGCCTTTTGATGCGGTCGATTGTGGCCTCTGTCCAATACTCGTCAACGTCCGGGCGCGAGTTGGCGATGAGTTCCACGCCCTCAAAGCCCAGGCTTCCAATGATGTCGATAGCCTCTTCGGGATGCGAACCGGGAGCCAGGCTATGGAAATTCCAGCTTACTGACCCGACTTTGGCTTGCCGCTTGTCTCCTCCCCCACCGGTCTGCGTCGGTGATTTTGATTGTGTTGAACCCAAACTGCCGGTTTGTGGGATCAAAGTAAAACTCCCTAGACCAAGGGCGGATACGAATTCACGACGCCTCATTTGTCTTCTCCTTCATGGCGATTTCGAATGCTGGCAGGTTGGTCTGCAGAGAACGCTCAAGGCACCGGGCTGTCGGCTCTCGGTCAACATCGACACCGTGCCCTTGCTGTCCGCTGGAACGAGAGTCAGAATAGCCTAGTCAATTCTGCTATGCTTTTCACCAACTGCCCATGTCCCGAGTGAAGGTAGAGTCCGATCTGAGCAATGATCGAATACCCCAAAGCGAACTGGGCAAGCGCAAACCAGCCGACCGTGATCTGACTTATACTGACCACTCCGATTCCAAATTGAGAAATGGTTACAACTCCACATGCAAACTGCCCGATGGCAAGAATCCCCTTGGCAACTACAGGCGCCTTGTTCGGACGGTACTTAAAGGAGATATGGACAAGCGGCAGTCCAAATAACGTTTGCTGCGATCGGTACTCAAAGCCCCACCCGTCCCATTTGTCTTTGGCAGGATACGGCGCACCACAGTTTGGACATGCCATCGCTTGCTCGGAGATTTCGCGTCTGCATTCACGACAAGGTTTCATACTCCTCCTGCCCTAACGCAAAATGCAAGGACGTCCCCTCTTGGAGGCAATTTGGAGTTGTGTGAATCCAGCATTTGGGAGCGATGTCCTTTGGACAATGACAAGTATGTGGGGTCAGAGGTGCATCAGTCAAGTAGAGTCAACGCCGGTCAGTAATGGGTCAGTTACATGGGAAAATTGTAGGGCGTTTTTGTAAAACGCCTTTTCAGCGGCGGTTGACACAACCGCCCTACAGCCCCCCCCAAGACTGACCCAGTACGCCGTTCATATTTCACAAAGCAAGGGCGTGGTCAGGTCGATCTGGGTATGCCAAAGCGGATATCATCTTTTCGCCATATCATTCCTCTCCTTTCCGGAATTATAATAATGACGGCCTACATGAGTCAGGAGCAGGCCAACGGCAAGGTGATTGGCATGGGCCAACTGCTGCCCGCCTGTAACGTTGGCTGTCTGTATAACTAACTTATCGATTTACGCAAATCATAGTGACAACTTTAGAGGTCGCTCCTTTTGCCCTTCGCCCCTCACCCCGCCTCCGGCACCCCCCACGAGAGAGAGGCCGGGGGGTGAGGGGTTGGTCACTATATTTTCCAATCCCCTATAGAATGGAGTGTCTGGATATGTTAAAGCCTTATTCCTTTTCACTGCTTTTGATTACCGGTCTCCTGGTATTGCAGGTCGGGTGTGGCCGCGAAACTCAGCAGGCACCAACCCCTCCCCCTGCAGAGCAACAAGGCCAATCCTCAACACGAGAAGCCAAAGAATCCTCCGCCCCCTCAAAGACCACTACACCTGCCGAACCGTCAGAGACAACCCAACCAAAAGAAATGTCAAAGTTGGAAAAACCTTCACCAACGAAGCCGCCTGCTCCAAAAACGGCCCTCCCTAATCCTGCCCTACTGAATCCGGCACAAGCTAACGCTAAGGCGCCAGAGCAGTTCAAAGTGAAGTTTGAGACCACTAAGGGTGACATTGTCGTTGAGGTCAATCGGGCCTGGGCGCCGAGGGGGGCGGATCGTTTCTACAACCTGGTCAAGATCGGCTACTACAACGACGTTGCCTTCTTCAGAGTGATTGATGGATTCATGGCGCAGTTCGGTATCCATGGGGATCCGAAGGTCAATGAGAAGTGGGAATCGGCTCGGATTAAAGACGATCCAGTAAAGGAGTCCAACGTGCCCGGTGCCATCTCTTTTGCCACCGCCGGACCGAATACACGAACTACGCAATTGTTCATTAACTACGGCGAAAACAGCCAACTCAATCACAGTGGCTTTGCCCCCTTTGCCAAGGTGATCGAGGGGATGAAGGTCGTCGCTGCATTATATAAAGGCTACGGTGAAGGGGCTCCGCAAGGTAGAGGGCCCTCGCAGCAATTGACGCAGGCGCAGGGAAACAGCTATTTGCGAGCACAGTTTCCAAAGCTCGACTACATCAAGCGTGCCAGTGTCGTGAAGTGAGCGATTTGGAGGAAGCAATGAAACCTGCACGATTACTTGCTACGATTGTGCTTTCTCTGATTGCTGTCGGGCACCTTCTTCGCCTCGTGTTCCATGTTGAAGCGATAGTGGGTGGCTTCATTGTGCCGATGTGGATGAGCGTAATCGGGTGCCTATTCATGGGAGGGCTCGCCGTCATGCTCTCAATGGAAAATCGGCGCTAGCAACGGAACGAGCTGACCGACGGAGGGGTAGGCGCCGACCACCAACCAGATCAGACCTATTGCTGTCTTCATACACAAATTGTGAATAGGCAAAAAACGCAAGAGCAGCACTTTCTTCAGGCGCTGAGATTCTATATGAGACTTGCACTCGCAAGTTGGATCCTCCTGATCACAGCATTTCTGGCGGTGGTGACCCCCGCCCCAAGCCAGACGACGTTACTCTACCGGTTTGCCATCAACCAGGACTCTCTGAAAGGTGCGCCGGACTTCAGCTTTCTGAACCATTCACTGACACCGGCGGACCATCTCTTCGTCAAGAACGGTCATTTCTATACTGTCGGCACGGACCTGCAGCCGAATACCAGTGACGATCAACGTGTGCGGTTCTTCGGCGTCAGCTTAGCATTCGGGGCTAACTTCCCGGATTCGGGAAACAGCGACGCTGAGCGAATCGCCAAACGCCTCAGACGGTTGGGTGTGAACCTCGTCCGGCTGCACCACATGGATTCAACTCAGGACCCACCGAATCAATTATCAAACGCCAACGGGACCCTGACCACCGGTCCCTATCCGACCTTTAACGACGTCAGTCTGCAGCGACTGCGCAGCTTTCTAGACGCACTCAAGAACGAGGGGATCTACGTGGACCTGAACCTTCATGTCGGGTATCTCTTCCGGCCAGTGGTGGATCAGACGCCGTCACTTCCGAACGGCATGCCAGACCAAAGCAAGCCGCTACATATTTTCTATCCGCGAATGGTCACCTTGCAGCAGCAGTACGCGCAGGGGCTAATCGAAAGGCTGCGGCTAAAGAACGACCCGGTGCTCGCAATGGTTGAAATCAGCAACGAGAGTTCGGTAGTCTCGGCATGGCAATGGGGTCAACTCGACCCGGTGCTGGTAGGCGATTACCGAACGGCATTGCAAAAGCAGTGGAACGCCTGGTTGAGCGCAGACTACGCCTCCACGGATGCCCTCACTCGAGCATGGGGCCCGAGTACGCCTGATGGACCGAACTTGCTCAGCGGAAACTGGCAGGTGGAGCTACATGACCTGGCCCATGCGAATCTCGATTTGATCACGACCGATGGGATTCCGACAGCCCACCTGTACAAAGTGCAGGGCGGCGGTTGGTTGTTCTTGAAGCAGACTGGCTTTTCCATGACCTCGGGCCATCGCTATGCGTGGACCTTCCAGGCGCGTGCCGCTCTGGCCGGGGGCGTCACCGCCAATGTGCCTGTCTCAGTCATGCGCGATGATTCCCCCTGGGACGGTTACCAGACTTCCCCATATTCGATTACACTCACCAATCAATGGCAGACATTCACTGTGCTCGCTGAAGCCGGGTTCGACATCCTGGTGAATCCTCCCAGCCAGCCCGATGGCGGGCGCGTGATGATGGACCTCGAATACGTCAACGCGGATGTGTGGGTGCGAAGCGTCAAGTTGGTTCAGGCGGGGCAGCATGGTCTTATGGCTGGAGAAACCCTCGAGCAGGGGAACATCAGTTTGCCCGGACCGGCCGACAATCCAACGTCCGCCCGGTTAAACGACTACGTGAGGTTTTTGACTTCAGTGGACCAGAACTACGTCAACACGATGCGCGACACCGTACGTGCGGTGACGGACTCACTGGTACCAATCACAGGCACACAGGTAGGGTATGGGGGCCTATCTATTTTCGATTCTCAGGACGGGCTCGACTATCAGGACAATCACTTCTACATCGACCATCCAGATTTCCCCGGCATTGCCTGGGACCCCTGGGATTGGCGAATCCGCAACCAGGCTGCGGCAGATGACACCTGGTCGGAATTCCTCGACATGGCCTGGGGGCGAGAGGCCGGGCGGCCCTACACGGTAAGCGAGTACAACCAGCCGTGGCCGAACAATCATGGCGCAGAGATTGACCCGTCGCTGGCGGCCTTTGCGTCTTTCCAGGACTGGGATGCAATCATGCACTTTGACTATGCGGGCGATCGCAATTGGGATGGCCCCATCCCCGATGCCTTCGACGTAAACGGCGATTGGACCAAGTTCCCGGTGATCGGGCAGTCTGCATGGATCTTCCGAACATATGCCGTGAGCCCCAGTTCAGTCAGGCTGAGTGTGCCGGTGGCGGCCGATCAGCGGTTGCAGGCGACGATCTACTCCGAGAGTCCGATGGCATGGGTGGCCAGCCGGATGTTGGTGCCGCAGGAAGTGGCATTGACGCGGAGTGTCGAGATTGCCAAGGATTCGACGAGCCCTCTGCCACCCGACGCGATTAATGCGGTCAAAGCACCGTATGTCTCCGACACCGGAGAGCTAACCTTTAACCCAGACAAGAAACTGCTCCTGGTCAACGCATCGATGGCGGCAGGAGTGATAGGAACCATCGGTGCTGGCAACACGCAGACGTCGGGACCCATCGATGTCCAGCTTGCCTCGACGGCCCGCGGCTTTGCATCGGTGCTGGTGACTGCGCTCGATCAGACACCGATTGCGCGTTCGGGTAGCCTGCTGGTCACTTTACCAGGTTATAGCCTTCGGGCGCTGCCCTCACCGGGCGAACAACCGCCGGCGAACGACTCCGAGAAACCACAGAACCTGGTCAACTATCGCGGTGATCCAACCTGGTGGACCGTTGATCCGGCAAACAGCAACCCCACCTGGGGCAGTTGGGTCGGACAGTTGCCCCCTGCGGGGAACATGGACAGCGGCTATCCTCCCACTTACATGGAGCGAGTGGAGTGCTGGGTGACGCTGCGCACCGCGGCGACCGCAATCGCTGTGACTGCCCTTGATGGGGCTGGAAACTCCATGGGTACGTTATCGGCATCAGAAATTCAGAAGGTCGACGGCGGGTATCGCATTCACCTGCAGGGCAATGGCCAGCCCTTGTCCCCCTGGTATAAGTTGACTGCCCTTGGAGTTCCTCTTACTCCATTGGAGAAAGTCATTGACGAAAGGCAATCTCGTCCGGACCGCAATCCCAACAAAACGAGAACGCGGAAGTAACTCCCCTTTGGTGAAAAAGATCAAGCAAAGTGTAAACTGCTATCTTGTCTTCGTGTTTCTCGATGGTTACTTAGTCGCTGCAACAGGACACATCTCGTGAATTGCTCGGGAAGCCCAAAGTGCTTGCTATCATCGAGCGACCAATTGCAGCTGATTGCGAGCCTCGGAATTCCGGTTGACGACATCAGCCCGCATCACGGAACCCTCCTTTGGTGAGAAGTGGAGTCTTCCCATGTCCGCGAGTTTCAGATCGCCATCATTCCACCTCGCTTTCATCAACCCAGCCATGGAGTGAGAATTTGACCCTAAGAGCAGATGCCCGATCTCGTGGGCAATGGCATGACCCAGCACTTTCCCCGTAGGAACCCTTCCCGATTCTGCCACGTCCATGACCCTCTGATAGAAAATGCTGGCATACACACGGCCCTGTTCCTCGACCAGGGCTACCCCCATATTCGTTTTCCGGAAGCCCCCTTGGATGGGCTCGAGGCGCGGGAAAATCCTTAGTGAGAGGATGGCGAATCCTATCTGCTGACAAACCGGGGAGTCGGGTAGCTGATCGGAAGTCAGCGGGCAGTCGAGCCATTCCGTTGAGATCCCCAGTTCCTCGAAAATCAGACCGGCTTCCTTCTTGGCTTTTCGGAGAACCGCGTCCTCGACGTGGGCTTGATTGCAGACTTTTATAGTCAAGCTCAAGATTGAGGGATCCGGGTCGGATTTGGATTCTAAGTTCCCAGTCTTATTTGCTGATTCCGCTGCGTTCAACATTTCGAGGTGGATGGCCAGAATGATAGTCAAACAAAGAGATCCCTTTAGTAGCCAGCTCATGGCATACCTCCGTGAACCGAAAAATAGAGAAAGGTTCTGAGCTGGCCGGCCAGAGTCCCAGGGGCAGTCACCTTGACTGCCTTAACCTGATAAAGCGGAAACCGGGATCACAGTCCTACATGACGGAGAGATTTATTTCTGATGGACAAGTCAAAGGAGACAGTAAGCTGTTGGGCGGCTGGGTAAGCCGACTGATCGGGGCGATTAATAGAAGAGCCTTACAACTGCGGGGTCAAAGGTCGTTACCTGTTTAGGGGAGAGCCCCCCATGCTGCATGGGACTCCAGGCAGGATGAAAAAGGTCCAACCCTGCCTTTCGGTCCCGAGGCTTTCTGTTCTTGAAGAGGGGGTATTATCGAAAACAGAACTGGGAGAATCTTGAGAAAGCGCTAAACTCGGGTGACATTGACTCTGCACGGCAAGCCTTCGCTGCTATTCAGCAGGATATGCAGAAGGTTCAGAAAGGAGGGGAAAGCGGACCCAATCAGGTTGAACAAGATATGCAGAAGGTTCAAGACGCATTAAGTGCAGGGGATATCACTGCGCCTCAACAGGCGTTTTCTACGATCCAACAACATAGAGCCCCGAATGGGCTAAAATCCGATGGCATAGACTTTCATGAAAATGCGAGTTTTGGTGGCCACGCCGACCGCTTTTTTCCGGGAGGCGTGGGCTTTTGGTTGTTAGGAAGAAGCCCACGGTTCGCGGCGACTGCTGTCGCCAATATGCTCACCGTGGCTACCACTCCCATTTTCATCGACCGAGTTGACCTAAACAGGTCTTCGGGCACTTTCATGTCTGAACTGCCTATTTCAGGGGGTGCAGTCAAAAGTGAGAGAGTGGTCACAAATGCACAACACCAGCAACTGTTAAGCGGGACGGGGACGTCCCGCCTCCAAACGTTTGAAGGCGCCGTGCCCTCACAGCGCAGGGATGAATGAGCCTTTATAGCTTTTGATCTCACTTTTGATTACACCCCTTATTGAATACCCTGCGAGAGCTTACTAAAGAATCTGGTAAAATAGATGTGTCTCTTTCAGGAGCTGGAAATGACAGTCCGACCTTCGATATTCTACTTATATATTAGTTTGATTGCTGCTCTACCAAGTCTCGGCCAAAACCAGCCGATTCCACAATCTCACCCGTCTAAACCTCCAACCGCCTTATCCCAAAACGACGACCTTAAAAAAGAACTCGTTCGGATTCAGACGGAAGCGGGCCATATTGCACAAGACATGGATGCAATTGATGCCCATATGATGCTGGGAATCACAAACAAGGCCTTGAGTGGAACCTCTAAAGTAATCCCGAAGATTCATGAACAACTCAAGGGTCACGATACGGATAGAACTATCAAAATCTTTTTCGATTCCCCCCGCAGTGACACCCAGTGGCAGTTGTGTCTGAAGACCAGCAAACTTTACACGAATCTCTTTGAGAAGGTCTTCGAAATGAGCAACGAACACTTGCCTGGGGACCAAGATACCCGGAAGGCATCATCTATAGCTGATGAATCACCTGAAGCGTTCCAGTTCGTATTCTTAGCCAGAATGATGGCAGAGCTGGAATTTCGCTATTCGGAACTACAGTTCCAATTAACGACAAACCCAGACGGTAAGCAGCAAGAACTCTGGCGCAGACTGCGTGAGGCCTTGCAGAATGACGATCGGGCTTACCTGGAGAAGTTGAATTCACTTTTAACTCGAACGGGTGTGTCTCCAAGTCATTTTGCCGCACAAGTCGTTTCCGACGCACAGAAAACCAGTCCCACTGCGGCAGCCGCTGTCGTTGAAGGAATGGGGATCGTAAACCCCGAAGAGGGTTTTTGGAGATTGGCTGATATTACGGGAATCAATCCTGACTTCATCCAAGCACTCGAATGCGATAGAAGGGCAACGAAGGATTTTCTTACAACCGGTTCCAGTGCAGCCTTCGCTCAGGTCTGTAATTGCAGGAAAGATGCTAATGGGTCATACATCCTGGCTTTTGCTAAGAAGCCTGCCGACCAGGCAAAATCCACTGACCTCGTCGGAAAGACTCAATCAAATGTCGGCGCACTCCCCCAAGATCCAGGAGTTTTTCGCCTGTCCGGTGACGATATAACGCGGCAGTTGCTGAAACTCAAAACAGAAGACACCAAGGCAGGAGCGCAACAACCTCCAGGCGACAGTAAGGGCACAACCTTCAGCGCCAATTACCCAGCGGTGCCGAAGCAGAAAATTCCATCCTGGTGGATCAGATGCGAGTGCCCCAATGATCATCCTGATGCCGGTATGGTAGTCGATGGGGTTCGATGGCACGCACCTGTACTTCACTGCCCTGATCCAGAAGTAAGGCGTTGGCAGGTGAAATAGTCAACGTGGGAGACCCGAGGATACCCTTCGCCACTCAGCATTTACCCGAATGACCCAAAGCGTGTGTTGAGGAGACTGTTTCCCGTGTGAATAAGGGTAATACTCGGCTGGCGCTACAGCCCCCGCGCGGTAGCGCCCGTCCTGGTGTACCCGTTCGTGGCAGGTATCGCAGAGGATCACACAATTGTCGACACTGCGCAGAAATGCATCTGCCGGATTGCCGACAACTCCAGTCTGGTTCGGGATCACATGATGTGCATGATCGAATAGGGAGGAGAGATTACGGCCACAGTGAGCACATAGATTCCATTGTCGCAGGAAAGCCTGCCCCTTTGTTCTCTGATCGAATTCAAATGGTCTCGCCATGGCTGCTGTCCCTTTTGGATAGGAGATTACCGTTCTATCAGTGATTATAATTCCCGGAAACAATTCGCTCAGCTACTTGGATTGGATGTAACCATCCAGCCTTTCCCCACTTGAAAACGGACCTTGGTTTATCAATCCTCGCCCCTAAGTGAGATGCCTCTACGTCAGATCGCATTCCCTTCAAGCCTGCAATGCCGCTCGGGTTCGTTTGACCAGATCGTTTTCCGGTTCGCCAGAGCCCCGCAAATTGAAACTGCTGGCGGCCAGGTAACGGTCGCGCCATCGTGGAGAGAGCTGGTAATAGTCTTCAAGAACCGCCGAGCTGAACTTGTAATCGTGCGGGTTGCTTCCTTTGAGGAATACGAGTTGTCGGGCGGCGTTGATCAGCTTTTCGGGGTGGGGGTTTTCCTTTAAGTAAGCTAGCATCTTACGGGCCGCCGTCATCCGATTGTTGCTAATCTCCGCAAAAATCTCCTCGATGGCGTGTGGACCCTGGGCTTTGAAAGGTAATGGTTCCAACTGGTCGATTTTGACTGCTCTTCTGTCGTCTGGATTCCCACGAAACAGGGTGAGAAAGGCGGCGTTTTGAAGCAACAACAGCTTCCGGGTTTCATCTTCAGCACTGGTCTGATAGGCGAAGTGGAGGGCATTAGTGGAGGTAACCGCGTGCAAGGACACGAGGCCAGGCTGACACATCAGTAGTTCTCCAGCGCCATGGAAAAGGGCGTCCCAGACGGATTGCGGAGCGAAGCCGCGATTAAGCTGTTCGACTACCTTGCCGCAAACCTCTTCGTTTGAACCCGTACGCAAGGATGTCAACAGCTCGGCAGTGGCTTCAATGCTGGGTTCACCCTGTTGCCATCCGTCGCGGATTTTCATGGCCAATGCCTGGTTGCGTTTCCAGGGACGATCCGGCTCAACATCCCGCTTAGCTGGATTACCGCCTTCGTGATACAAGAGAGCATAGGCCAAAGAACGCAGAACTGGTTCGGCATGTTACCAACCAATGTACTGCAACGTGCGCCAGCTATTGGAAACATAGATAACCTTGTGACCGATATCACGGAAATCACGAGCCCCGTAGCGGCAAAAAACCTCAAACACTTCATCTCTGGCAGCAGTACGGACCAAGCCAGTCACAGCCGCATCGGCGGCTGCTTCGTCCCAGTTGTCCATGGCTTCGGTAAAGGCTCGCCTGGCCTTCGACGCCGGTGGCACGGCTGATTCATTTACCGGCCCCATCGTCCAATCGCCCTCACGCACATCCTGAGCCTGTGAATCCTTGAAATAGTCGAGGGCCCAAAAGATTGGCAGCCAACGTTCAGAATTGGGAGAGGCAAGGCTGGCCAAGTGAGCGGAATTCACCACCAGCACCGCGTGAAACTTGAAACCCACTGGCCGGGGCTGAATGTTACGCACGCCGGCCAATAGCAAGGCCGCCAGCAATTCTCGATACTGTAAACCGTCTTTGATCCGAGCAGCCACCTTCTCGAGCAATAGTTCCCGCGGGGTTTCTTCTAGCAATCGCACGAGTGGTTCGATTTCAGGCTGGAGCCGGATGACCTTAGGATCTAGCTGAGCGTCCGCAAGAGACACAGCAGGCAATTGCGACAAAAACGATAAATTGCCCAACCCCAACGACGCACCCGTGGCGGCAGTGGTTTTCAGAAAATGCCTTCTCGAGCTGAGCTGGTTCATGGATTCCTTTCTCCATAGATCCGACCCAAGTTGCTTATCTACCCCCGTTAATTGGCTCCACAAAAATCATTAGAGTGAAAATTCCCGTCTTCCACATAGGTGGAGGGGACAGCGGCCGTTATCAAACGTTGAGTTTCTCCGCGGCCAAACTGGTGCCCAAAACGCGAGAACGAATCTTCTCGAAGGCGGTCTCACGTGTTGTCGAGCTGTCATCTCCAAAGGGAGAGAAACCGCAGTCATCGGTCGTTCCTAGCTGTTGAAGAGGAATATATTCAGCTGCCTCAAGCACCCGGTCTCGAACCTCTTCGGGAGATTCTACTCGGGGAATGATGGGATCGATCACTCCCACAAAAATCCTAAGGCCTGGATGGTTGTATTCCCGGATTATTCTGAGGACTCTCCTGTGGTCTTTTTCGCTGGCCAATTGTATGTAGAATCGACCCACTTTCAGTTGAAACAAGTCG
The DNA here is from genome assembly GCA_041476565.1 of Terriglobia bacterium. Lineage (GTDB taxonomy): Bacteria > Acidobacteriota > Terriglobia > Versatilivoradales > Versatilivoraceae > DATKMG01. The sequence continues at coordinate 14,036 of JBGOTQ010000156.1, forward strand.
GGCAGGAGTTCCGCATAATCGACGTCGGCGCTGTGAGTGGAGTCCTGATCCCCGCCCGGACAGGTGTGCACTCCGATTCGTATTCTCTCTTCTGCAGTGAACTTCTCCAGGACCCGATTATTCAGTTCAATAAAGCTCCTCAAAAGCTGTTTAGATGGATCAAGCTTCACCGAGAGGCGCCCCTCCGTAAAATCGATCTGCACGCTGTCTGCACCTCGGCTCAGACAACGGCGAATGTCAGTTTCGTGCTCGTGCAACATGTCTTCTATGAAGGCTTCACGGGAATACCCGGGTATCCCAGTTTGGGGGTAAAGCAGGCTCAGGGCTGACGCAGAAATAACCGCTTGCTTAATTGGCAGATGCGTATGCTTTTGGGCTTCCTCCAAGTAGCGGACTGCAAAGGTCTGGTAGCGGAAAGGCCCCGTGGCGAGGCAGGGCAACTGGCGGGTGTGGCCATCAAGAAAGGGAATAATGACTCCGTCAGCCAAAAGGTTCTGTGCACCGTGAATTGGATAGGTAGCAAAACTGGGCTTGGTCTGCTCACCGTCGCTGATCACCGGAGAGCCTGTCGCTTCAAAGAGACGCAGCGTCTCCTTCAAGGCTTCCATAAAAAGTGCATCCAGGGCCTTTCGAGAGATTCGGCCCGCCTCGAAATCGCGGGTTCCCTCGATTAGTGCTTTGGGACGAGGAATACTGCCAATCGGTTCAGTCGGGATAGGCACGTTTGACTCACCTCCGGGCGATTTAGCGCGTGGGCTCAAATGAACGATTCCAGGCACGACTCTTGTGCTCTCATATCAGTCGAGCTGTCATAGTCAGAGAGAGGCCTGCCCTCAACCCTCACACTCACATTTTGCATCCAAGATGATGATGTCTTCAGGATACCTCAAATATGACGAATTCCCAAGACGTCAGAACCTATCATCCGGTGCAATCATAAAACATCAGGCAAAGCCGGAGGCTTGAATTTGTGAACGGCTCAAAGCGGTCCCTCTGAATTGACCTGCTTGAGCTCCGGAGGAGCCTGGGTTTTGGACATTTGTGAAGCGGCAGGATGCCGCTTCTTCCTTTCAGAGCCCCATCGGGGCGGCCGACCCTAGCCCAGGGCGCCGCCCGCGGCAGGAGCCGCTGCGGCCGCCCTGGGTCAGAGTTACCACGAATTTCTACCCTCTCCCCCAACACATTTCCCGTGTTGGGGGAGAGGGCGAGGGTGAGGGGGCCATAAAGTATCGTCTTGGAAGAAATCGCTTCGTTCCAACAAACATTGAAAGTGCAACGAAACCCATGATTCGGGACTTGGCAAGGCTCCCCCCACTCCCTTCCCCTCCCCCCGAATCGTCGCAAGGCGAGTGATTCGGGGGGAGAGGAGATGATATTAGTCCAGGACCATGGGCAATCCTCGCTGCTTTCGTCCCCTGCCCTGTCAGCGCGAGACGAAATGGGAGATCCCTAGAATCCTTGACAATGGAAGAATGCTAGGCGTCATTGAGGCATTGAGAAAGCCCTCACGCCAACAATGAGGATCCAGTCAAGGAAGAGTAGACTCCAGATGTTGTCTGTTCGGCAGTCCACCTTGGTTCCCTTCCTCCTCCTTCTTCCTAGCAGATAAAGCAATCCTTAGACTTTTCGCTTGCTCTTTGGAGAAGAGCAAGCCCTTTTGACCCATGGCGATTTGCAGCATTTCTCTCTTGCCCCAGTTAGCCATCATTATCCCTGAACTGCTATGGGCGTTGGAACCGAGCAAGAGGTGGCCAATCTCGTGGGCGATCGCATGACCGAGGAACGCGGATTCAGAGGTCTTATTTCCCCGGGCAAACTTTCGGACTGGGGCACAATACACCGTGGCATATGAACCTCCCCCTTCTCCTGCAATAGAGTGCCCCAGACCTGTCATTGAGGTATCGGTTATAGGCACAGCGGAGTGGTCCACCAAACGAACGACCAATTCGCTAGGGCCCAAGGGTTGCCCACAAGCTGCCGGCACTGGTTGTTCTTCATATCTTGGGCGACAATCCAGCCATTTGGTCTGAATTTCCGCATTGTCCAGAATGAAGGCCACTCTGGCTCTGATCTGTCTGATCTGACTGGTCGGCAAGTCAGGGTAAGTATAAACCAGCAGGATTAGTTCTACCTTGGACTCTGAATCCTTGGAACCAAAAGGGATCGC
>JBGOTQ010000157.1:0-15924 GCA_041476565.1 Terriglobia bacterium
GTACTGGGTCAGTGATGGGTGGTGGCTCCGCTAGGAGCCAGATGTCTGTAGAAAAGGGACCCCAGCGCTAGGATCCCGCCGCCTCAGCCGGGCAGAACGCGGGGAACCCAGAGCAGCACGGATACCATCCCTGCATTCCAGCCGGCTGAGGCGGCGGAGATGCAGAAGGACCGAATTCCCTACAAACATTGGGCTCCTAGCGGAGCCCGTTCCCTCCAATTCCCCGTGTATCTGACCCACCATTTGGCCTTTTGGGGCGGAAACCACGAGACCAAGTATTCAAAATCCCGCTAATGTGGTAAAACCTTCTCGTGGTTGCCACTGACCCAATTTGAAGATCGGCGAGGAAAGGAGCTAAGTGCTTTGTTCAAATCCCGAATTCTAGGCACAGGCAGATATCTTCCTCCCAGAATCGTAACAAACCACGAACTGGAGAAGCTGATGGATACGTCCGACGAATGGATTCAGCAGCGGACGGGGATTTGTGAACGGCGGTTTGTGAACGAGGGCGTCGGCTCGTCCGATCTCGGGCTGCAAGCCTCACTCAGGGCGATTGCTGCTGCAGGGTTATCACCCCAAGACCTTGACTTCCTAGTTTTTGCCACGTTAAGTCCTGATTATACCTTTCCCGGCTCGGGTTGCCTGCTCCAGGATAAATTGGGAATCGATACCATCGGAGCGTTGGATGTCCGCAACCAGTGTTCCGGGTTTATTTACGGTTTGTCGGTAGCCGACCAGTACGTGAAAACGGGAATGTGCCAGCACGTGCTAGTGGTGGGAGCTGAGGTGCATTCTACCGGACTGGAATTGAACACCGAAGGACGAGATGTAGGCGTGCTCTTTGGCGACGGGGCTGGAGCGGTGGTGGTGGGGAGAGCCAGACAGGACCAGGGTGCTATTCTCTCAACTCACCTGCATGCTGAGGGTAAACACGCCACAAAACTGTGGCTTGAGGTTCCCGGTTGCATTTTTCACCCACGCATCACGGAAGAAATGATGAGAGAGGGAAGGCATTACCCCCGGATGGAGGGGCGATTTGTGTTTAAGCACGCTGTCGAGCGCTTCCGGGAGGTCGTGCAAGAGGCCCTACATGCCAACCAAGTCACCATCGACGATGTGGATTTATTGATCCTCCACCAAGCCAATTTGCGGATCGCCGAGGCAGTCACCCAAACCTTAAAGATCTCTCCGGATCGAGTATTTAACAATATTCAGAGATATGGGAACACCACCGCCGCGTCAATTCCTATCGCCCTGGACGAAGCCTTGGAACAGGGCCGAATCGAGACAGGCAACCTGGTCGTCCTGGCGGCCTTTGGCTCCGGCTTCACCTGGGCCGCGGCCGTGATGCGATGGTAGGAACCGCTTGTGGCGGCTTGTTTTTGAGCCTCTTGCGGGAATGGGGAAGACCCTAAGCGTGAGACTATGAGTCCTCGCTTTGCTTTTTGCGCTCGCGCAAGAATTGAATCAAGAAAGCATCGCGACGTGCCTTGGCAGCATTCATATCCCGTACGGTCCAATCATAAAATCCCCGCCCTGTCGCTGAACCCAGTTCGCCATTTTCCACTTTTCGATTTAACAGTGCACAGGCGTGGGGCTGATTGTTCAAATCGGGTAGAACGTAGTCCTGAACAGTTTTGATCAGATCGAGACCCACGGCGTCGGCATGCTCGAATACTCCCCAAACCGGCAGTCGCAGTCCAAAGCCTGATTTCACGGCCAGGTCTACGTCTTCGGGACTGGCAATTCCTTCCTGAACGATGTTAATAGCCTCCCGGAGCAGCGCGAGTTGTAAGCGATTCCCAAGTTGACCAGGGCGGTCCTTCCGGACCAGTACCGCCGTTTTGTCGCACCTTTTTAAGAGCTCAACCATTTGCAGTGCTACAGATTCACTGGTCTGATTTCCCATGACAACTTCAACCAAGGGCATCAAATGGGGCGGATTCCAGAAATGTGCGGTAAGAATCCGTTCTGGAAAACTGGCCCTTGCGGCAATGTCCGTGATGCTGATCCCAGAGGTATTACTGGCCAAAATGGCATTCTTATTCGAGACCTCATCCAAATGTCGGAAAAAAGCCTGCTTTAGCTCAAGATTCTCAGGAATGGACTCAATGACGAGTCGTGTCGATTTCAAAGCTCCGTCCAGATCAGCGGTGGCCGCAAGCAGCGGCTTGGCGGCTTGTGCCAGGTCCAACTTGACGAGTCCGCCTTCATACAGTTGATCGATTAGGCGATGTGCCCTGGAAAGCCCTTGATCTGCTCGTTCGGGCGAACGGCTTACCAAGTGGGTTCGGATTCCCGCCAACGAGAGAGCAACTGCAATTCCCGGACCCATCATCCCCGTTCCCACGACTGTTGCCTGCCAATCCGACATTGTGGCCTCCTTTAAAACTACCCAAAATCGAATTTCGTGAATAGGGCTTTAATCGCGCGTTCTGCCTGCAGGGAATCAACGAATTGGCCCAACGTCCGCAGCGGCGAATCCGTCGCCGTGGCTGAAACAATGGTGAAACCTGTTCTCTGCCGCAGAATTACCAGGAGTGTACAGGGTTTTTTCATCGGATTGCTTCTTTTTTCACATGGTACCTCGATATCTATATTGGGCATTGGAAGCCCCTCGGGAGTATTGGGCCAGTTAAACGGGGAATTCTGGAGGGCTGAGCTCCGCGAAGCCGCAAACAACGTGGCAAACGTGGCCTCGCAGGGTGACAGCGGTCACCCGCTCGGCCCTCCACTTGTAATTGAGAAGCTGTGAAAAAATTTAAAGGTAGGGACGTCCGTACGCCCGATGGGATTTTTTCACAGCTTCTGACCCAATTCGCTCGGAGTTATTGCTGACAATCGCTTCTTGTAGGCTTTATATTTTTGCTGATACACTGAGGGTTTAAGCACGGGCTGCGCCGGTCGGGGCGGGAATTAAATCCTAATGGGACAGGGATGGCCAGAGTGCTACAACCCGTCTGGTGCCAGAAAACAAACGCATCCAGAGGCACCGCTTCCGGAGCCGTTTTGTCCTCAGATCCCCTTTCCCCAATCTCGAATACAGCCTACAATTCTCAGCACCCAGCTTGCTCAGGTGCGTGACGACTGGAAGGGATTGGGCTCGTAGGTTGGCCTGAACCGCCGAGGCAGTCAAACAGGAATTCATAGAATTTCAATATTCAATATAGGAGGATTTATGGAATTGAACTTCACTCGCCGTGGATTTCTAGCCAGTGCGATCACAGGAACTGGAGTGGCCGGTGTGGTCCGTGCCGCAAACGCAAGTACCCCTGGCCAAGAGACCCTGGATATTAAACTGGGCGTAGCAAGCTACTCGCTGCGAGAGTTCCAGCGGGGCCTCGCCATCAAGATAATCCAGCAGTTGAACGTATCGAATGTGAGCATCAAAGAATACCATCTTCCGTACCGGAGCACACCTGAGGAACTTCGGCAGGGAGCGGCGGAATTTGAAAAGGCTGGAATCAAGATTGTGGGCGGCGGGGTCATTTACATGACCAAGGACGACGATGACGATATCCGTCGCTACTTCGACTATGCGAAAAATTGCGGCATGTCACTTATGGTCATAGGACCCACGGCAAAAACACTGCCTCGGATCGAGAGGTTCGTCAAGGAATACAACATCAAGGTTGCCATTCACAACCACGGACCTGAAGACGAACACTTCCCTTCACCGGAAGTGGCGCTGAAAGCCATTAAAGAGATGGATCCCCGTGTGGGTGTCTGCATTGACGTCGGCCATACGGTCAGGACAGGCACCAACGCGGTCGACTCCATTCGGGCCGCAGGGAGTCGCCTTTTGGACATGCACATCAAAGACCTGCGCAATCCAAAGGACATGAATAGCCAGGTGCCGGTCGGCGAAGGGACTCTTCCTATCGTGGAGATTTTCAAGCAGCTCAAGGCCATGAACTACCAGGGCTGCGTGAACCTGGAATACGAAATCGACGCCGACAACCCATTGCTGGGAATGGCGAAATCATTCTCTTACATGCGTGGTGTTCTTGCAGGCCTGCGTGGGTAGAGCTTTGCACGAAGCTGCAGTGTAGGGCGACCAGAATTCAGACTGGGGCTGAGTTAGGTCGTTAATTTACGGGATTGCGTGAAATACCCCGTTACAGTTGCGTGCAGCCGTGCTATTCTTCAGGATGCTTCGCCTCACGTCTTGCGGCACAGCTGTGGCCCTAATGTGGGAAAAGACGGAACGATGGAGCGAACCATTCAGGAACTGGTCATATCAAGGCACTCGGAAATGGTTCGGCGCTAAATACCCTGGGACGGAGAGTATCTGTCTGAATGGGTCAAGAGAGTTTACTTTTGTTTCCCGGCATAATTTGCTGCGGCGAATTCTCCTTTCCTGTAAGTAGTTGAGCCGGAGTGGCGGAACTGGCAGACGCACTAGACTCAAAATCTAGCGGAGGTTACCCTCCGTGGGGGTTCGACCCCCCCCTCCGGCACCATGATTTTATTGAACTTGAGCTTCAAGAGTTCCCTCCAACAATCCTCCCTCAAAAACCCCAGTGGCTGTACTGGTGGCTGTCAGCACCAAAGAACCCCCTGACATTAACGGGCCTCTACAAAGCCTCTCGATTGCCTCTTGCTCATGCGATGGGGCAAGGTGAGCATAACGCACCGTCATGGCAATTGTTTTGTGTCCCATCAATTGCTGAACCGTCCTCAAGTCAACCCCAGCCATTACCAGTCTTGACGCGAAGGTGTGACGGATGTCGTGATATCGGAAGTGAGGAATGCCAGCCTCTTTGACAATTGGCTCGAAGGTTCTTCGAGGATCTTTGTTTCTCTCATCTGTCGGACCCGGCAACACATAAACAGACTCATCCCGCGTGAGCCAGAGTCGATCCAGGGCAACCCGACAATCACGATTTATCCGCACATAGCGTCGCTCTCCATTCTTGCTTCTGGGAATAGTGATAACGCCTTGGGCCTTGTTTACATCCTCCCACCGCAACCGCCATTGTTCTCCTCGTCGCATCCCTGTGTTTAGAGCCAGATCAAACTCCGGCTCCATTTCAGGGAGCATCCGTCGCATAGCAGCCCGTAGTTTCATCTCCTCATCATCCGTCAAGAAGCGCACAACAGCATTGTTCTCCTGCCGGAGGCGCACCAGACGCGCGGGATTGACTTCCACTCGCCCATTCCGGTTTGCATTGGAATAGATCAGGCTCAGGAAAGCCCTGTAACGGTTCAAAGTCGCCGGTTTGTAATCCTGTTCTGTCAACTCGGTCAGACGTGCGTCTATTTCTTGCGGGGTAATCTCCTTTGCCAGCCGATCTCCGAACCAACCAACTACCTTTTCATAGTGCCACTGGTCGATGGAGTAGGCATCCCGGCACTTGTTGGCTTTTGAGTACTCCAGGGCTTCAAGTGCAATCTCTCTGAAGGTGATTTCCCGCTTCACCTTCTTGGGGAAGAAGACCCCCTCCCTGATTTCGGCCTTTCGCTTCTGGTAAACACTAATAGCCGATTGCCTCATCCCTGCCTTCTCCCGGTGCCTCTTACCGTTTTGGTCATAGTACAGAACCCACCAGACGCCCGACCCTTTGGGCCGCTCGAAGATCCCGCGCTGTTTCTTAATAGGTCTTCCCATGCTTCTCACCACCTTTCTTTGATTTGGCTTGTGCTTTGAGTTTTGCGCGACGTTTTCTCTGATACAGGGCATTTTTACTAACCTGATCATCCGGCAGTCTCGGCCTGCCACTGGAAGCCCGGCCGATCTTGGCCATTCTTTCTTGGAGGTATTCCAGCCCGTACTTCTCCACTCGGGCCTTCCACCCTTTCTTTCCCAACTGACTCGCGGCCTCAGACAGTTTTGATTTACCCAGCCTCATGTTTCTTACACTATAATAAGCGATTAAGTTTGTCAATATAATACGAACAAGGATTATTTATTTCAGCGCTAGTCCTCCTCTACCTTCTTCGCCTCGATCAGGTGCGCCGGCCCGGTGGGAAGTATCTTCGGGATCCTTGCATTTGATTCTATCCTGAGCACAATTGGCTCCTGAGAGACCTGCAAACGGTCTGGAACCTTGCCATCAACACGGTCTAAAACCGTGGTAGCAGCCCAGGCTTGCTTCTCACACGCGGCCTCAATTATCTTGTCTACGATAGCTTGTGCATAGTTTGCACCGGTCTTTGGGTCTTTGCGGCGGAGCTTAATCTTCAGGAGCGTAGTCAAGCAGAGCTCTTTGCGAGGCCTGCCAAGAATGTTTCCAGATTGTCCTTTAGCCCATGGCATTGTTTTCAGAGTCCTTTTCCTTGATAATCAATTAGTTAACATAACACTGTTAATATACTACATTACGTTTATAGTTAAGCCCATACAACTATCGCCATCATCCCAACGCCCTCCACTTCTGGTAAACCCCGCTTTGCTTAATCCCTTGCATCGCGTTCAAATGCGCATCCGAATCCCAAAATCCGCGCCTCTTGAATTGAAAGAACATGGCCTCATAATCTCGATGAAGTTCATTCAGCAGCATCCGTGCGTCCTCTAGCCGGGCCTCTATTGGTCTGGCTGCATTTTCAAGACTCGGGCGTCCAGGCCCGTAAGCCTGACACTCTTCGGAATGCTCCTGCTTCGACTTTCTTAAGATCGACAGGTAGCTCATTGGGGGATTCCAAACTCTAAACTCTCAGGTGCGAAACAAGCGAAATTGATGAAATAGACTCTGCCTTCTACCCACTTCATTCGCCTAATTCGCTTGTTTCGCACTTCTGATTCTCCATATTTCAATACGGCGACCTTCTGTTTCTTGCTGAGTACGATCAGCCAGTCCCAGCCTTCGAAGTGTGTCCAGAGCCTCGTCAATGCGTTCGGCCTTCTGATGTCGGCCCAGTTTGTTTGAAATATCAGTCCGGCTCAGTCTTCCAGCTTCGGCCTGACGCAAGTGGCCCAGAATCCTGTTACTTAATGGGTCTCCTGCCTTCTCGCCAAATACTAGCCGAGCCGAATCCTCAGCATACTGCCAGATAGCCAGAGCCGCCCTCAAATGCTCCTCCCTCAAAAGAGGCGAACGATCGAGTAGGGCATAGAGTAAGGAGAGCCGAAGGGTCAGGGCTTCAGCCCGGCCTATAACCGCGCCCAACAACCCCGGATGCTCGGTACTCAGCGCCGGATAGACTTCAGCCCAACGCCTCCTGAATTCTTCGGATCGGTTAATTTCTCCAATTTCCCCGGCACGCTGAACCGCTTCTTTAAGAGGCCCAAAGAATCTCTCAAGCTCAGCCGAGTCAAGTTTTCCACCCTCCGGCAGTAGTTTGCTGCGCCTCGTGTAGAGCCACAGAAACCTGTTGCTGAATCCGTTCCAGCATTCCACTTCTGAAAGACGCTTCTTGAGTTCATCCGAGGTGATGTGTCCAATAATGCTCACATGCGGACAAGTAGCACTGATAGGTGAATTTCTTGTCAGGGTTCGGAGAGTCTGCCTGTCAAAAGCCTGCCGTATAATTGGTGAGAGTGTGCAGCCTTCCCGGTTCATCGCCTTCAATGCCGCGCTAAATTCAGTCTCTACGACCAACAGGCGCTTGTCAGTAACGCCGGGATCTTTTTCTAGTGGATCCCTGATAGCATAGATCAAGCCTTCGCCGCTGGAGAGGCCTCCGGCAATACGATTGGCCTCCCAATCCGGATCCACCACTTTCATGATGGAATGAATCCAGCCCCAGCTTGTCCCCTTCCTGGCCTTGGAAGTCTTCCCAACCAGAACTGCAAACAGGTTGGTTCCATGCAGGCCGCCATCCGCTTTGACGTAAGGCCCATGTCCAATCAGGTTCCCGAGAGCAATCAAAAATTGACTCAATAACGCTGCCGGGTCGCTCTCTGTGTGCGGCTCAATCATTCGGACGATCTCTCCCGCAATCCCATGAAAGGCCTCCGGCTCAAGCGTCAGTTGTGGCATTGTCTCTTCTTCGGAAAATTCTTCCTGTATGGAATCCTCAGAGTTTGCTTGCCCTAAGCTCGAATCAATACCACTGACCCTCACTCGGCTTGCAGGCTTCTCAGGCAACCCGAAGGCCGCTAGGATAGCCTCTGTGGAACATCCAGCCTGGCATAGGAACGCCCCGGTTGCGGGATTTAGGGCAATGGCTGAATCACTCTTCCCTTGGTGACATATCCCTTTGCAGTGAATCCAGCCGTCAGGCCTCTTAGTGGCTGTCTTGTGCGATGCAATCTGCCGCCGCAGCTCTGAATTCAATTCATCCCAGGTCTGGTAGCTGCCTATCGTGTGCACCACCCTGGCCTTGCTTTCTAACTCTGATTCAGAATTTGAAACTGGGAAGAACCCTAGAAGCTCGTCTGCCGAGTAACGACTCGCCGGTTCAAACTGCACCAGCTCCACCCGCTTAAAGTGGAGACCCCCGTCTCCATTCAGCGAAACATGATTGAAGTATGGCAACCGCATCACGCGGGAAGGGTTCTTGATCTTCGGATCCCCACCGAAGTAAGCCAACAGCCCGGCCTGGATCTGCCGCCACTGGACTTCAGTGCAGCCCGGCTTCAGCAACCAGTAGGCATGAACAGATTTCAGTGTTTGCACTCGGATGCTTGTAGGGCCCGGTGATTTATCCAGGGCTTCATGCTGCTCTAAGATCGACTGGGAATCGCTTTCTACGACTACCGCATTGAACCGCGTGATGTCCTTGTCACAATCCCCGCCGCTATTGACGGCAAAGTAGACCCCGCGTGTTTTGTTTAACTTCAGCAATTCATTCTTGAAATCCGGCAGTGCAGCCCAGGTAACAACCAACTTTTGGGGGGAATATTCCGGCTTATCCTCCGCGCCCTTCGGCCCGAACACCCGCAAGTGTATAGGTTCATTGGAATCGGGGAAGAAAACCGACAAAAAATGGGGGAGTGTCGCACTGTTAGACATGCCAAGCCGCCTTCTCTGAAATCAAAATCGCCGTTTCAAGTTGTGATGCTGACTCCCTTTCAGCCACCACCCCATCCCAGAGAAGACTAAACTCAGAGTCAGTCAGACAGATCCGAACTTGGGCTATCCATTTGCTGGACTTCGTGGCGTGGAACTCGCCAAGAAAAAGCCCTCGCCGCGCCCGAATTAACAGTAACCGGGATCCCTCGCCGCGTGGGCACCAAGCAAGGATACGGATTCGGGTTTCACGCCTACTCTGCCTTATGTTAGAGTGAGGGTTGAATCGGGTTTTAGTTCCGAGCCCGTCCGAGAGTACCAGCTCTAGCGGGGCTTTTTTGTCTCTCATCACTAAACCTCCACTGGATGAATCGTGGAGGGATTCCCTCTGATTCCCTTCTCCAGCAATTTCACTAACTCAGAGCCGGGGATTAGAACCCTCTTCCCAATCTTTCTTGCCTTCAGGTCTCCACGTTTGATCAGGTAATCGACCGTACGAGGTGAGAGACCAATCTCAGCAGCAGCTTGCTTTCTGCCGTAGGCGATTCTCAGATTCTGCATATTGCCTCCGTGTAACGCAGGAATTGAACTACACGGGAGCATCGTACGATAGTTTTGTCAGGCGGGATTCTTGCCTAGAATAGCGTAACGAGATTTTAGGCAAGACTTTTTTGGGGGGCTGCCCAATACTGCCCTCTGTCTTTGTTTTCTGTGATTGTGGATGCAGGATTTTCTACTTCATCTTCTTTTATGGTTGAACCGGGGTTTATGTTATTTTGGAGGGCTCCCCGGACGCGAAGGGTCGATTGCCCGTCTAGTGTGGTTGTCCCATCATTTTGCAGGTAAACTCGAGGGACTCATCAATTTGCCAGGCGATTTGCCCGTTGGCCCATCACGTCGGTTCTTCTAATCTCGAATTCCCGTCCCCGCGCACGGAAGGATTCTTCATGAGAGAAAGCACTTTTCTATTCAGCCTCATAATCTCCGACCGCGAAAATCGGCCTCTAAGTTGGGCTTTGGCCACTCGTGCCAGGGAATTATATTTTAGGAGGGTTTTTCCAACGCGAATGGTCAATTGTTAAATGATGCTCGCTGGGTCTTTAATATTTCGTATGAATTCTTTGTTCTCTGCTAATTCTGTAGCTATTCTTCCGTTGCTCCATCCTGGGTGCTCCCTCCTGAGTCTGAGAACTTCTTTGTCCCAAGCGGTTACTTTGGGTCCACGCTTGTGTTCATTCCTAGCAACCTGCTGTTCAATCCGCCGGGTCTCTCGAAAATGGGCGTACTCTTTCAATTCCTCCGAAGGGAAACACCAGGGTCTTCCTTGAACCTCGCCTTCCTGAACAAGATCGAGAAGTTGCTTTTTGAGATCTTTTATCGTTGAAGTACTGTGGCCCGTCAACGATAGATCCCGGTCTATGGAACGTATCTCCTTTTGTCGTATTGCGATCTCTGCCCGGAGACGTCTCTTCCTCTCGAGTCCAGCTAAGGCCACGTGAAGTTCATAGAATTCTATGGCGATGATGTAGTACGGATTCAGAAATTTGGTGGGTAACTTCGTGCGTGCCATGTCGCTTTCCTCGACTTTTCCGTTCTAAGGTTGCCGCTCTACAGAACCGGAAAGACGGAGCGGCCCGACCCCAGAACTTCACCATATTCTATCACCGGCAACACGAAAGGTGCGCTATTCCTTCAATGCGACAGCCCTACCCACCCTGGAATTAGCTGCACTCATAGAAATATTCAAAATTGCTTGATTATCTCCCCCAATAGGCATAATTTGCAGCTAGGTGCAAGTTCACTGGCGCGAACTTCCTCACAAGACCTCATAGCCCCACTCACAGAGGCCTGCCATTTGCCACTCTAAACGCTAAGCTGGACTTGACCATTCGGCTTCTTTGGGTTTTCCCTGACTGGTGACTGCCCTTAGAGTTTCTCTGGGGGTGGCAATTCATAGGCCATCAGGAAAAGGCACTCCACCTCCCTATGTGCTTTCCCGTGGACGTTTACTCAATTGCTTGAACCTCTGCATGGAGTGACTTTCGCCCATAAGTGGGATTGAGCAATATTGACCACAGGTGAGAGCAACTTTGAACTTACTCGCTAATTCTTATGTTGTATATGCGTTCTGAATCTCGGGGGCCTGTCCCGTTTTGTTGTGGATCATGTTATCCCGTTCAAGCGGGGGCTTAATCAATGAAAAAGATCATTGTACTAACATTGCTTGTTGCTTATGGATTAACAGCCGCATTGGCATCAAATAAGGCAAGTGATTCCTACAAATTGGGAGAGAAATATCTGAAACTGGGGGACTATTCCAATGCCTATCTCCAATTTAGCAATGCTTCAAGCCTCGAACCCAAAAACAGCAAGTACAAGAAAAAGGTCCAAGAGGTTGGAGTATTGGCTTCTAAATGGGCCGAATCCAAAGGGAGAGATGTCCTAGATGCCGATCCTCCACAGGCAGAAGAGTGGTTTCAGAGAGCGATGGCATATGACCGGAATAACAGAACTGCCGAAGAAAACTATCGGTTCGCTCAAGAAAGAGGAAGAACTCTCGACGAGAAGTTGAATGAGGCAACAATCGCGTTAAAGAGCCTGGATTTCGAGAGAACAACCGCTATTTTGAATAGTTTCGGTGGCCCAAAACTATCCATTCCGCGAGTGAAGGCACTCCAAAGGGATATTGAAACTGCTCGGAGAGTTGTGGCTCTTATTCCGCCAATCCCGCCCGAATGGAAACCTTCCTACAGAAATTTATATGAGACTGCTCTTCTCCAACTGCAGGTAATCGAAAGTAAGACGGACAGCTTGACTATCAAGACCGTTGTTCAAAAAACCAGAACCGACACCGCGAACAGCCTAATTGAGAAAGTACTCCCGACATCCCAATCATTGAACTCTCCAAGTGAGAGGCTAGATCTGGTTGACTTGGCGTTGTATTTCGACAGGGAGAACCAAAAGGCGATAAGCCTGAGAAGAGAAGCGACAATGGTTCTTGCGGATCAAGCATTGGCAAATTTACAGGCAATCCCAGCCACCAAGCCCCAACATTACAGGTCACGCATATCACTTGAATCTCTTCGAGGATTGCAGGGGTGGGTCGATCAGAATTCTCTTGCGGCAAGGCAAATCGCAAAACTCGAAGCCGAGTCCTATCCTGGGATAAAGCTTCGCATTTTGATTGAAGAGTCCCCAGAGTGCTCTGCGATCATATCACGCGAGGACATCAAAGACTCCATCGCTGGATCTGTCAATCCAGTGGTCAGGATTGACGATAGAGAATGGGATCTCACTTTACGGGTAAAGAACGTCAACTGTGAGCAAGTAGATATACCGAAGCAGTTATCACAAATGGTTAACTCGACTTTCGTCGCTGGGCACAATCAAATGGCAAACCCCACTTACATTCAGCAGTCAACAGCTTTGGGGTCAGCACAACAGGAACTGAACCGCAGATACGTGGACTACCAAAACAACCCGAATTCGGGGACACTCATGTCTCTTAACCTCCAGCGAAATCTTGTAAGTAGTCTACAAGCCAACCTCGCAAGTACCCCACCATACATCCCCCAAGAAATAATTCAAAACTACCAATTTGAGAAATACACATCACACCGTGCTGTTCTGGTCTCAGCGACTTCCCAATTGTCAGGAAAGAATGCCGGATATGATTTTCTGGCAGAAGAACAAATAACTGGCAAATCCCAAGAAAGTGATGAAGGGGTCTGTGGCGTTTTGTCTCAGGACAAGACAGGAGCATCAAACAAAGATCCCCAGCTCCAGCCAATGCCTGCACACTCCAAGAAAGCCCGGGAGCAGTTTTTACAGAACTTGAGAAACCAAACCAAGGAACTGCTTGCTGGTTTCTTCGCTGTTGGCGCCACGAGTTCGCAAGTGAGTGGACAAGATCGAATGGCAGCTACTCTTTACTTGAACGAACTCGGAGATGGAACGAAGTACGAGAAGGATAAGGAGATCTTGCAGCGGACAGTTCAGACCGCGCTCCTCTCAGGGACTGAGAAGATCAAGTCTTTCGTTTTGCCAATCTCACTCCCCTTGCCAGAGCAGTTATCGCGTGTTGAAGAAGCAACACCCGATCCCGATAATCAGGGCTTCGCCGTGGAGAGAGTAGTGGATGGTGTCGTACAAATAGAAACCGACAACCAGAAAGTAGGAACGGGGTTCTACTTGACGTCTGGTTGCTTGGTTGTAACAAACTTGCATGTAGTGGCAGGGGCCGAGACAATAATCCTGAGGAATTCTGGAAGGAAGATATTTGTTGCTAACCTTCTGGCGAGTAGCCCGGAAAGAGATCTTGCTCTACTCAGGAGCAATTCAACGGTATGTTCTCCTCTAACTTTAATGCCCAGAACAAACCTAAGGTTGGGTCAAGAGGTATTCGCGGTTGGAAACCCTCTTGGCCTTTCTGGGACTGTGACTAAAGGGATTGTCAGCTCTCTCCGAACAACCACCAGCGGTATTCAATGGATCCAGCTGGATGCACCCATTAATCCAGGTAACAGTGGTGGACCACTCATCAACAAGAATGGTGAGGTGATAGGAATTACTACTTTTAAGATAGGGGGAGAAGGATTGGCATCACCCCCAGAAGGGCTTGGTTTTGCCATTGCAGCAAGCGAAATCCACTCAGCCTTTAGCCGTTTTCTTCAGTAATGAATCACTAGCAATAATCTGGATGGGCCTGCCAATACTGGAACTCTCTCCAGGGTTGGTCAATTCATAGTCGTAAACAGAGGTAATCGGCCTCTCCCGAGTAAAGTATTGCCACCTCTACCCTCTGATTTAAGTTCTGAGTCTTAGACTATTCGAGGAGGTAAACATGAAACGAGTTGTGACGGTCGTACTCTTAATTCTTTCAGTAATTCTTGTCGGGTTCTCTATAACCGTCCGGGATAAACTTGCAAGCTACCAAAGGATTGAAATCGTTCCCTTCAAGAACAAAGTGGGCGACACATTTAGTGAGGCGATGCTAGCAGATTTGCATCTTGCCGTCCTCAAGAGCTTGACTGATTCCAAGCTTTTGACTGCAAGCTTCAACAGCGACCTAAAATTCCCTGAAGGAAATCCCCAAGAGAATACCCACGTGGTTTTCGAAGGAACAGGCAAGGATGATGACAACAAGACTTTGTTGTTATTGGGGGAGATAGTGTCCTTCAACAAGGGTAGTCGTACAAAGCGGTATTTAATAGGCTTGGGTGGGGGAGAATTGAGAGCGAATTGCTTCTTGCTGGACAAGAAAACAGGCAGACAGCTTTACAACTTTCAACCTTATGGTGAGATCTTAGGTGGGATGATGGGCGGTGAAACATATATATTCTACAAGGGATTGGCGATTCGGATAGTCAAGTTTCTAAAGGGAAAATAGATTAGGGCAAGAGTCGCGCCGCCTGATTCAAAGGGGTAGGGGCTTCTACGATTCAAAGTAGTGTTCCCATGCTGAACATCGCGGGTGGAGTTGTTCTAGGGTTATTCGCCTCTTTGTTAATCATCTGGCGAGGAACCAAAGCCGTCGATTATCTTTCCTTCGTATCAATCAACTGGGAGATTGCTGTTCCATTGACCGTAGCCGCCCTGGGTGTCATTGCCTTACTAACAGCGTATTGCTGAAGATGAACCGTCAAGTCCGTTTTCACTCCAAGATTAATGTAGGTTTCTTTGTGCAGGAATCTTACCGACGCAAAATCGAAGAGGAACCTAACCACTTGCTGGCTTCTATTGTTCGGGAAGCCGTTACCAACTACATGACCGCTAGGTTGTAAGAATGGAGGGGCAGGATGAGTTCAATCAAGACTTGGAGCCCATCGAAATTATCCTTCACGCTAGTACTGGGCACCTTACTCCTTATTGGTTTGCTGGCTATGCTCGAGAAATCGAATAATCCCACGCGTCCGGACAGCCCGGAGCTGGAGAAGGCCCGAAAGAGTCTCGAAGAAGCCAAGGAGAAGGCTGCCGCGAAACTCAAGGCAATGTCCCCCGAGGAACTATTAACGGCAAGAAGGCAGCTAAAGGAAGCTGAGGATGCCCAGGCGGCAGAAAAGGACCCACTGGAAATTGTCAAAAAGAATTGGGAAAAAGGGGGGTTTGGAATGATCTCCATCTGGAATGTTACTTTCCGAAATCGAAGCCGCAAGCCGGTGGGGAATATTCGATATCGGACTGCATATTATTCCGAGACAAGAAACAAGGTGGGTTCTGGAGGCGTAGATAGTTCGGCGGGAGACTACACAATCCAGAAGATTATTCTCCCTCAAAGTACTCGGACTTTGGAAATCAATGATGGATACGTAAACGATCAGGCTGTAAGTGCCACTTTTGAAATAGTCTCATGGGAGTTTATCAGCCAATAAAACTGCATCACCTTTCTCTTAGAATCGGACTAGTGGCGTATCTTGCCCATTTGCCTATCGAATAGACTCTGGTCGTCGCTCTACCCAAACCCGATCTCTGAATGTGTCTGTTGGATACCTTTAAGGCTTGCAAATCTTCGGGTCCTCTCTGAGAGGCAGGCCGGGGGGTCGATTATTTAGGAATTGCAGGACCCGGCTTTTGGTGGCTGTTCTGGTGGCTGTTTGAATTGTAGAACCCTGCGTTACTTTCGCACTTTCTGCTACAACAGACGCGTCATGAAGATACTCTTAACGTCTTGAACATTGAACTCCTTGCAGGCCATTTCCCCTGAAATGCACGTCCTGCAGGGGTTTCAAAGGTTAGACTCAAAATCTAGCGGAGGTTACCCTCCGTGGGGGTTCGACCCCCCCCTCCGGCACCAGTATTCCAGTGAATTAAGGCAACTTCGATCTCCTCGCTTGAAATCACGCCAAGAGCCCCAAGGTAAATCAATCGAGCCACCTGGGCTAGTCACTGAGGCAGAGAGAGAAGGTATAGAAATGCCCCATGACCTTTTTCAGTTCACCACGACCTATGAAAATGGCAGGGGTAGCCACGGCGAGCGCTTCATGTGAGCCGTGGGTTTTTCGTGGATCCAAGAAGCCCACGCTTCCCGCAA
>JBGOTQ010000158.1:0-15862 GCA_041476565.1 Terriglobia bacterium
CACTCAATGGTTTCGCCCTTTTCGATTTCTAAGGCCTGGGCCAGCGCGGCGGGACAGATCAAGTAGAACTGGCGCTGGCCCTTGGCCCTTTCAATCACTTGAACTTTGGATTGGTAACCCACGGCGGCCTCCTCCTGGTCGGGTGATGGAGGCATTTTAAGGTATAGCTATATGGCTAGTCAAGAAATTTTTGAACCTTTTTCGAATCTTCTTAATTTTTTCACAGCTTCAGGGGGTCGGCAGCCAAGGGCTGCCGGGGGGGTGTCCCTTTACAAAAGAACCGGTCTGATCGGAACAGTGACATCCTGTAAAGTCTCCTCAAAGCTTCTGACATATTGCGTTCTCTGCGACTTAAGGTTTGACTCCATAGACAAAGACCCCGGATAATGCAGATCTTTGTGGTCGCCCATTTCGCAATAGGCGGACTCTGGCCAATGATGATTTCCCACTGGACCCTCATTTTTGGAGCTTCAGTATTGGCAGGCTTAATCAATTCCGTCGCCGGTGGCGGAACACTCGTGACCTTCCCGACACTGGTCTGGCTTGGTCAGCCTCCCATTATTGCCAATGCCACCAACACCGCCGCGATATGGCCTGGTTCTCTAGGCAGCTTATGGGGGTACCGGCGGGAACTGCGATCGACCAAGCGGCAGTTGTATATGCTGGTCATCCCCAGCCTCGTGGGCGGAATTATTGGGGCCATTCTGCTCAAGCATACTCCCCCAGGTGTGTTTGCAAAGTTAGTCCCCTTCTTAATCCTGTTTGCTACCCTGCTTTTTACAGTTCAGGGAACCGTTCAGCGCTGGCTGCGTCTTCATGAGCTCCATCGCGACGAAGTTACACCTGGATGGATGTTCATGGCGGGGTTGTTCCAATTTGCCGTGGCCGTTTATGGAGGCTATTTCGGCGCAGGAATCGGAATTTTGATGCTGGCAGCTCTCAGCGTGCTCGGGTTGACTGAAATTCATCAGATGAACGGGCTCAAGAGCCTCTTTGCCATGTGCATCAATGCAGTTGCTGCTTTTTACTTTATGGCCTCGGGTCTGGTTGCATGGAACGTTGCAGCAGTGATGGCGGTAGGGGCGACCACCAGCGCTTACGGAGGTGCTGGAATCGCCCGTCGGCTTGATCCCCGGGTTGTGCGCCGCATTGTAATTGGCATCGGGTTTGCCATGACGATCTCTCTTTTCCTGGGGCAAATGAAGGCTTGAGCCTGTTAGAGATGTTCATTGCACGGTTGGCAGCATTCGACAACTTCACATTCGATTAGTGGACCACGAATTACAAAAAGGATTGAATCATGATGCGAACCATATTGTTTCTTCTGGTCTGCACAATTCTATTTGTGTTGCCTGAGTTGATAGCCATGGACTTCCCACAAGCGGACATTTCGAACGGACTCATCCGGGCGAACCTTTATCTGCCTGACCCGGATCACGGGTATTACCGCGGGACGCGGTTCGACTGGTCGGGTGTCATCCATAGTCTCAAGTACAAGGGGCATGAATACTTCGGGCAATGGTTTGAGCACTATGACCCGAAGATCCACGATGCGACTCTGGGCCCGGTGGAGGAATACAGGACTAATGACGCCGGCCTCGGTTATCAGGACGCCAAGGCTGGGGGCACTTTCATCCGAATCGGTGTAGGAGTGGTGCGCAAACCCGAGGAGCAGGCCTACCAGTTGTTCAACACCTACGAAATCGTGGACCCGGGGAAATGGAGCGTCAGGAAGGGACCTGATTGGATCGAGTTCACTCATGATCTGAAGGACGGTTCAGGATATGGCTATGTCTACACCAAGAAGGTTCAGGTGGTGAAGAACAAGCCTGAATTAGTGTTGGAGCACACGCTTCGGAATACAGGACGGCGGGTAATTGAGACAGCGCAGTACAACCACAATTTCTTTGTGATCGACCAGCAACCCACAGGTCCGGACTTCGTCGTCAAATTCCCCTTTGAGGTGAGAGCCAAACAGGATTTGAAGGGCGTGGCACGTACCAGCGGGGAGCGACTTGAGTACTTGGGCGAACTGGAGAAAGGTCAGAGCGTGTTCACTGAGCTGGAAGGGTTCGGCACAGACGCCAAAGACTACGACTTCCGAATCGAAAACCGAAAGGTCGGTGCCGGAGTGCGGATCAAGGGGGATCAGCCGATCACGAAGCTTAATTTCTGGTGCATTCGCACGACACTGTGTCCTGAGCCGTATATTCAGATGAAGCTAGAACCCGGGCAAACGTCGAAGTGGATCATCAGGTACGAGTTCTACACACTCCCTGCTCCATCTGCACATTGAGTGGGCCAGCAGCGCTTGCCACGACCTGTCGGGCATCCGGAGACATAACAGAGAGTCTCCGTCCCATTGTCCTAGTGGTTGCGCAATAGCTCCAACATTTCAGTGTCGAGCTTGTGGCCGTTGAAGTCATCGTACTTGACGTCTTTCCGTTCACTATCGAGCACTCCAAAAGCTCCCCGTAATTCCCACAGGGAAAACCCCCAGCCGGCTTCTTTCCAAATGGACAAACAATCCTTCATCCACGCCAAAGTGACATCATGGGGAGTGCGGTCAAAACAGCCCCACTCGCCGACGTGGACCTGGACATCTTTATCCACAAGGGGTTTCCATTTGGTATAGAGTTCTTGTTTCAGCCGTTCACGGTCCCAGATTTGTCCTGAATCGTCTCTGAGGGGCCAGGTCGGAAATTTAAAAGTCTCAAATTCATCCTTGGACCAATCCACCTGGGCACCGACGATGCCGGCGGCGCCCACAAATCCTGCCCATTTCATAAAATCCCTTCGTTCCATGCCTTGATCCTTTTGACTTCTCGGAATCGTCTCCCCTCGCTTTGTCTCATTGAGTGGACCGAGTAAGTGCTCCTACACTGTCTCGGCCTTTCAATCAAAGATAGAACAACAGGACTTTGGTTTCGACCTGTTCCCAAGAATGTAGCTGTATGAGGAAAGGAGAAAAAAATGGCTAAAGTAGCGCGCGAAATGGTGGAAAAAGCAGGGGTCAATCTCGATCGGTTGGTAGAGCTGCTGGTTAGAAATGCGGCGGCGGAACTGACGACGTTCTATTACTACACGATCCTGAGGGTGAATCTGATTGGACTGGAGGGAGAAGGCATCAAAGAGATTGCGGAAACAGCCCGCATCGAAGATCGCAATCATTTTGAAGCTTTGGTTCCCCGCATTTACGAACTGGGTGGGACACTGCCTGCCGACATGAAGGCCTTTCATGACGTCTCAGCCTGTCCGCCGGCCAGCCTGCCCAAGGATCCAACAGACATCAAGGCTATGTTGACTGTGCTGGTCGAGGCAGAGCAATGTGCCGTGCGGGACTATACGCATATCTGCAATATGACGGCCGGAAAGGACCATCGTACCTACGACTTGTCCTTGGCTATTCTCCATGAAGAGATCGAGCACGAATCCTGGTTCTCCGAGTTCCTCGGCGAGGGTCCTTCGGGCCATTTCCTACGTCGCGGTGATACCTCTCCTTTCGTGTCCAAGTTCCTCAGGTGACTCGGCAGCGGACACTGGGAGGTCCGAAGCAAGTTCGGGCCTCCCGGTTTTTACTCAACTTCGGGCGTCGAGGTACTCTCTGGCCCGGGGCCGTTTTGTGGAGCAGGACAAAACATGGCCTAAATAGATCTTGCTCCCCGGCCGCTATCCGCGCTGAAGGCACTCCACAAATAGCCCTCCTGCCTGCGGGCAATCCATTTGAAATTCATTGATTATCTTCGAAGCATCAGCTTTCATGCTCATGGTCACGATAGAGGAAATCCCGGGGAACTCACCGATTGATGCCGTTGGGGGCCATTGGCAGCGACCTCAACCGAATGCCGACCGCGTCAAAAATGGCGTTCCCGACTGCTGGTGCAAGGCCCACGAGGGGAGTCTCTCCAGCTCCGGCCGAAGGCAAATCTTTCCGATCCACGAGGACGACCTCGATTTCAGGTACGTCACTGAAGCGGGGAACTCGATAGCGCGAAAAGCGTCCGTTCAGGATGCGGCCGTCCTCAAATTCAATGGCCTCGAAAAGAGCTCCGCCGATGCCCATTACCGTGGCGCCCTCGATTTGATTCCGCAATTGGTCCGGATTCACGACGGCGCCGCAGTCAAATGCGGTCACCACCCGCACAATTTTCACCTGACCACTGGAGCCGTCCACAGAAACCTCCGCACACGTCGCAACATACCCGCCTTTCTCGATCCCCCCGGCGATGCCAAATCCTTGTGCGGGCCGTTTCCTGATTTTCCCCCATCCGAACTTAGTGGAAGCAGCTTCAAACACACCCCTCAGGCGGGGATCTTTGAGATTCTTCAGGCGAAACTCAAGTGGATCCATTTTGACGGTGTGTGCCAGCTCGTCCATGTGCGACTCTCGAACAAAATGGTTGGCCGTAGCCGCCAGGCCTCGATATGAACCCTGGCGGAGCGGCGATTTCGAGGCGTGGAATTCGATGCGCTGATTCGGAATGTCGTAGGGGGTACCGATACCTGCCGCTCCGGAATTGTAGTTGTGAAATTCCCAGGCCGTTATGGTGCCGTCCTGCTTGACACCGCTCCTGACTTCGAGCACTCCTGCCGGGCGGAAGTAAGCCCAGCTGAATTCCTCCTCCCGTGTCCACACCAGCTTGACAGGACGGCCTACCGCCCGAGCCAGCCGTGCCGCTTCCACTGCCGTTTCTCCGGAGTGCTTCCCACCGTACCCCGAACCCATGTCAGGCATCCGAACGCGCACATGATCCTCGGGGATGCGAAAGGCTTGGGCGAGTTCGGCGCGTACCCCAAAAGGCCGCTGTGTCCCCGTCCATACCATCAGTTTCCCATCTTCCCACTGGGCCACTGCTGCGCGAGGTTCGAGCGGCGCATGAGCGATGTAGGCTACAGTGTAAGTCGCCTGGAGTCGCTGATCGGCGGCGGCGAGCCCGCTCTCAACCGATCCCGATACGGGGGTTCGGTCATCGTGATCCCCTTGCGATTCAGCGTTTTTCTTTAGGTACTCGTATAAGTCTTTCCCCGATTGCTGGGGTACGGACTTCCATTCCGCCTGAATCGCGGCGATAGCACGTTCCGCTGCCTGTTCACTCGGCGCCGCGATGCCCACAAAATCTCCCTCATGGACTACGATAACCCCGGTCATGGCTTCGGCCTGCCGCGTATCGAGGGAGACCAAAGTGGCGCCGAAGGAAGGGGGGCGAAGGACCTTTCCAAAAAGCATTCCCGGCAGTTTAAGGTCCGATGGGAATGTGTGCTTCCCAGTCACGAATTCCTTCCCATCGACTTTCGCCAGTGAATTTCCCATCGCCGTCCAGTGTGAGGCAGGGCTCAGAGGGTCATCGGAGGGAATCGCCCGGCTAAGCTTCTGTCCTTTGAGCAATGATTTGTAAGCGATGGCTCGCTGGGTCTCCGGATCTCGAATCTCTCCCTCGCCGGCAACCAGCCGTTCACGGCGTGTTCCCCACGTCTGGGCTGCCAGGTCAATTAAAACATTGCGAGCGGCAGAGGCCGCTTTACGAAGTTGCGGGCTCATCGTGGGCGTGGTTCGGCTGCCAAAAGTCCCCATGTCGAACGGGGTTAGATCAGTATCCCCCATCACCATGCGGATGGATCCAGAGGAGACGTGAAGCTCTTCAGCCACGGCCTGAGTGAGCGCGGTGCGGGAATTCTGTCCTACCTCCACCTTGCCGGTGTAAACGGTCACGCCTCCGTCTTCATCGATGTGAAGCCAGGCCGCAATGTCCTGCGGCAAGCGCTGGTTGAATCCCGCCCCACCTCGACCGGACTCCTGAGCTGCCTGGCCCTTCTCAAGAAAACAGGCAATAACAAGCCCTCCGCCAAAAATGCGGAAGAATTCACGTCGTGCCAACTCAAAATGGTGAATGGGCAGCGATTTCAGTTCGTATCGTTCGGGTTCTGGGGGTGGAGCATTTATGGGATCATGAATCATGTTCGCCCCTCCTTCATGAGCTTGGCAGCCCGTTGAATGGCAGCGATGATCCGTCGGTAAATTCCGCACCTGCAAATGTTCCCCTCCATGAAGCGGATAATCTCTTGCTCAGTCGGATCGGGGTTTGACTTCAGAAGGGCAGTGGCCGCCACAATCATGCCCGGAGTACAGTAGCCGCATTGCAAGGCGTCTAACTCCAGGAATGCCTGCTGAAGCGGGTGAAGCTGAGTGCTATTCTGGAGGCCTTCAATCGTGGTGATTGGCTTCGAGCCGGCGGTGCCGACCTTGGTGATACAGGACCGCCTGGGGAGGCCATCAATCAATACGGTGCAAGCGCCACACTGACCTTCCCCGCACCCATACTTGCTGCCTGTAAGACCCAGGTAGTCCCGCAAAACGGACAACAAACTTGTTTCCGGGTCCACGTCAATGGGATACCGGGCCCTGTTGACATGCAAGGCTGTAACATTGGACATGAAACACCCCAGAAGAGTGGTTGCCCCCCGCAAGGAGGCCGTTCTCTCGAATTATACGGCATGCCCGACCACCACGGTGTGCGGACCGTTGGGGATCGGGTGCGCCGTGGTGCCACCAAACCCCGCCTCGCGGTACATTGCCTCCAGTTCGCGAAAGGTGTAAGCATCCCCTGAAGGGGTGCTCGCCAGCATTGTGAGACTAAAGGAGGCGGCCATGGGCGGGGAGACGCGGTCTTCATTGGGCACAAATTCCAGCACGGCGGCCTGCCCGCCGGGCCAGCGAGGGTATATCGCTCAATCCATCACCGATGGCACGGAAGAGATCAAGTTCAATGGCCGCACGAAGCGCGGCTGTGCGTTGGTGGGCCATTAGTGTTTCGAAGATGACTGCAGGCGAAGGTGATCCCGCAGTCTGGGTGCCAGTTCCCATGGCAATCCTCCTGTAGTCAATATGTGTCTAGATTGAATATTGCTGTAAGTATACCCTAGGTGGGTCTCTTATGAAAATGCGTGTCTTGATGGAGGGTCGCGCTCTGTCGCGACCGCGGCCCCGACAAAGCGAGGCCCTCCAGCATTTTCATCGACCGTGGGGACCTGAAAAAGGTCATGGGGCACTTTCATGAAAATGGGCTCTGTAAGAGCACTTGAAAGTAGCCCAGCGCTTCAGCGGTGGGACTACCAGTTTGTAGGGTGACGAGTCCCGTAGGGACGATTGATAGGGAAATTTCGGGAGTTCAGTCGTCCCTACGGGACTCAGCCTGAACGCCCCCCGACCCAGCGCTGAAGCACTGGGCTATTCTCAAATCGACCTCTCCGAGGTCGACGAGCCATTTTCATCCGTGGCGGTGAAATCGAAAGAGATTGTCAAGGATTTGAGCGGTATAGCTGTTCGCCGGGCTCGTCACACTTCAAACCCGGTGGGGTGTGCCAATACCATAATGGGAAACGGTCTCTTCTTTGATCCGTGTAAAAGAACTGGCCTGAAGGGCGATCTCATTCATGACGCAGCGCCACCGTTGGATCGACCTTAGCGGCCCGCCACGCCGGGATAAAACAGGCGGTGAGCGCCACGATCGAGAGCATGGCCGCCACGCTCGCATAAGTTAACGTATTGGTGGTCGTCACGCCGATTAGCATGTTCCCGAGATAGCGTGTCAGCGCAAGCGACACGAAGAGGCCAATGGCCAAGCCGATGAGCATCAGCCGCAGACCCTGCCCCAGCACTAGACGGATGACGTCACCCTGTTGTGCCCCAAGCGCCATGCGGATTCCGATTTCATGCGTGCGCTGCCGTGTCGTATAGGCGATCACTGCGTAGATTCCTACGGTAGCGAGCACCAACGCAATCAGGCCAAACGCCCCGACGAACGTTCCGGCGATCCGCTCAAAGATGCTCGCGATCTGCACGTTTTGCTGGAGAGACGTCACGTTGAAGACCGGCAGATTGGGGTCAAGTTCGTGAACGGCATTTGTGACCGCCGAAGTGAACGCTTGAGGAGCGCCCATAACTCTGACATGAATGATCGCGTCTTGACGGTAAGACTGGAACAACGGCAGATAGAGCAGAGGTTCCGGAGCTTCTTCAACCATGCGGTGGTATTTGCCGTTCCGCGCCACGCCGCCGACGGTGAACCATTCCCCGCGTGCCCGGATTCGTTTGCCAATCGCGTCCTGACCTGGCCAGTAGCGACCCGCCAGTTCCTGATTGACGATGGACACATGCTGTGACTTCTCTGTGTCCTGGTCTGTAAAGTCCCGACCGGCCAACAGCAAGACCCGCATCATCTGGAAATAGTGCGGGCCGACGATGGCCCGCCGGATGTCCATCGATTCATGAAGCCGGGGCACATAACCTTCAGAATTGATGCCTTCGGTCCGTTTATTGAGGCTGAGCGGCACCCAATCGGCCAAGGTTACAGACTCCACCCCGGGATATGCTTCAAGCTTGTTCAGGAGTTCCCGGTCGAACTTGAGGCCATCCGCTTCCGAGTAGCCGGCAGGAGAAAGCTCAAAGGAAGCCAGCAACACATGGTTCGGGTCGAAGCCCGGATCAAATCTCTGGGCGTTCTGGAGACTGCGAATGAAAAGCCCGGCACAAATCAGCAACAGCAATGAAAGGGAGATTTGTACCACTACCAGCCCGCTCGAAAGCCGAGCCTTGTGGAGCCCGGCAGAAACGCTGCCCGCCTCCTCCTTCAGCACCACCACGGGGGCGAGGGTCGAGGAACGCAATGCCGGCAGGATGCCGAAAATCAGTCCGGTCAGGATGGAGATGAGCAACGTCGCTAGGAGCACGGTTCGGTCGACGTAGCCATTAAGTGTGATCGGGACACTCGTGGGCGGAATGAAGTCTCGAAAAGTCCCGGCACTCCAGGCGGTGAGCAATAGGGCGATGCCGCCGCCGGCCAAGGCAAGCAAAAGGCTCTCCACCAGGAGCTGGCGTACCAGCTGCGAGCGGCTGGCCCCAATCGACATGCGAATGGAAATCTCGCGCCGCCGCGCCATTGAACGGACCAGAAGCAGGTTTGCCACGTTGGCACAAGCCAGCAACAAGACAACCCCAGCCAGGGCCATTAACAGGGGAAGACTTTTATAAAGATAAACGTTCGCACCAAAGGGAGAGCGCCAAAGTGGATCCAGTGTGATTTCGTTCGGGCCTCGGTGTGAATCGGGATACTGTGCGACGATCTGTTGCATCAGGAGGTTCATTTCCTGCTGAGCCTGCCGACGGTCGACTCCAGGCTTAAGCCTGCCCACCGCTTGAAGCCAGTCAGTGCCACGGCGGTCGAGCCGATCTCCCTGGAAAACCAATTGATCCATCATAAGAGGAATCCAGAGATCTGAACGCAGCCCAGTCTTGCATCCTTGAAATGTGGGAGGAGCGACCCCGACAATTGTATACGAGTGCCGGTTAATCTCGATCATCCTGCCAACGACGGAACGGTCTGCTCCAAAATAGGCCTGCCATAGGCCATAGCCGATCACAACCACCGGCGCCCCTCCTGGCTTTTGTTCTTCCGTCGGCAGAAAGGCGCGTCCCAGAATAGGTTGTACACCGAGCACGTCGAAATAGTTCGCGGAGGTCAGCGAACCCCAGATACGTATGGGCTTGCCGGTATCTGTGAGGGTCATCGCATCGTCGTGATATGCCAGGAAGCCGGAAAAGCTCCTGTTCCTGTCCCGCAAGTCAACGTAGTCAGGGTAAGAGAATGGCGGAACGGGACTCTCATTCCTTGTTCCTCTCATGACCGACATCAGCTCGCTGGTATGCAAGGCGCCCGGAATAGGGTCGAGCAGGGTCGAATTGATCCAACTGAAAATCGTGGTATTGGCGCCAATACTAAGTGCCAAAGTCAGCACGGCGATCACGGTGAACCCGGGATTCTTCGCCAGCATTCGGCGACCGAATCGCAGGCCCTTAAGCAGGGTATCCATCAGAATCCTCCCGCCGGTTTATTCAAGCAATCCTCCTTCCAATCTGACGGGAGACAAAAGCTGTCTTGTCTATCAAATACGAAACCATCTCTGTTTCAGCTTATCAAGAGCTGTCCGGTATTGGGACGCGGTTGTTCGAGGGTGGTTATTCGTCCCCAGTTCAGTCCTGACAAATGAATGCTCGGTCCAAAGCAATTCGAATACGGGGCAGGGTTCCGACTACAACCTCAAGTCTAATTCTTGCATGGCGAACTCGACGGTACTGTCACATCCCAACTTCAAGTCAGGTGGACAGCAAAATGGCAGGTTTTTCCTCCGCGCCGGAGTGTCTCCACGATATCCACTTGGAAAGGGCGGCCCAAAGCCGTTTCGAATATGGTTTGATGAGTCGCGCGGGTGCAGTTGCAGTGGATGTCGTTGGGCTTGGGCGGACGATAACGGGCAGCAGGACAGTAGCAACTGCTCGAGACTTGTCCGTAACGGATATGAACCAGGTCGCCATCCCGCCATATTTCAAAGTTTTTCTTGTACGCCTCCATCAGTTTCTCGAGGCTTCCTTCCCCTTGTTTGGCAATGTCTTGCTTGAAGGAAAAGCGTCGGAAGCAGCCTCGGCCGCAGCCTGCCATCAGCTTGATTTTCGTCTTTTCGTCCAGTTCCGTGTCGATGGTTCCCATCAGATCACTGAGAAAATTCTGAATAAACTCCTTTTCAAAATCCTTAGGAGGTTCGGCACCCTGCGCGCCCGTTGATGCAGCAGCAGTGGGCGCAAGATCAACGGCATCCAAAACGAAACAAGCGCTAGAGCAGAGTCCTAGCGTAAGAGACTGTTGTAAGAATTGCTTGCGATTCATTCAGACCCTCCCCATGAAAAATGACCGGGAAGAAGACTATTAAATGAAAGCGGGTTCGCCGCCTACTCCAAGTCCTTCCAGGCCGGCAATGATACATTGGTGCGATAGTTCGATTCGTTATAGTCTGGGGTCCTGATTGGAGCATAGATACGTTTGCCAATGAACGGGCGGTCCTGAGTGTAGATCCAGACTCGGTCCTGGTCCCAGACAATGATCTCGTCACGAGCATCTCCGGTAACATCAAGCACGTTGACAGCGAGGTCTGGGTGACCATCGTCCGGGAACATCACGACCCGGCGCAGATATCCGTCGATAAGCCCACCTTCGGTCGGATTGGCTGATAGCAGGCAGAATTCCTGACCATCACCGCGCCAATTCACCGGAAGCATAGGAGAACCGGTGTGGATCGGCTCCTCCTGTGCCAAGATGTTGCCCTCCCAGTCAAAGAGGGTGACGATGCCGGGGTTGCGCCAGAAATTCACAGAGATATACTGAAGCCCGGGAAGCTCAGGGCGATATTTCGCGACGCTGGGGCTTTGATTGTGACCCACTCGAGCTCGCTTCAAGATGTTGCCGCGGATATCGAACAGGATGAAGCCCTCGTCGCTTCCGCTTGCAAAGACACGCGGCTCAGCTTGGGGATCACCACTGAAATTGCCCATCGTGATGCCGTCGGCATGGTCGCGAATGTCGGAATCATGCGACCAAAGTTTGCGGCCATCCGGGCTCCACAGTGCATAGCCGATGGCAATATGGTCGCGCCCGCTGCCGTCAATGTCGAAAGGATAGGGAAAGTGGCCCGTCTGGCCGCTGCCCTTCCAAAGCAGCTTCAGGTTTCGATCAAAGATCCAGAAGTGTAAGTAACGGTCCTTAATAAGAATCTCGCGGCGAGCCTTGTCGCCAGAGACATTCACGAAAGCAAGGGAATCCCCGCTCAATAGTTCATACGGCCGTTCTTTGAGGTCTGCGGGGAGTTGCGGCGTCGGAACGGCATGTTTCACTCTCCCGGTGCGACCGTCGAGGACCTGTAGCTGAAAGTCCTTGACGAGTACAACCTCGTTCTGGCCGTCACCATCAAGATCGTGAATCTGGAATGGCGTGTCGTTGGTGAGCAGGGCATTGCGCGGGTTGGGGCGCCCGACCTGCCACAGCATCTTTCCCTCAAAAGTAACCGCGGTCAGACAACTGATTGCATCAAAACCATCGCCCCCCACGCGAGGGATGTTCTGCGCAATCAGCATATCCGGGACACCGTCGCCGTCGAGGTCGCCGAAACGCACGTTGCGGCCAGCCCCAGAGTGCGGCGTGTCGAACTTCTTCCACAGCTTCATTCGGGGGTTACTGTCGCGAACCCGGGTGAGTTGCGCCTCGCGGTCACGGATGCGCTGACCGATCTCAGCCTTCGTGCGATCGCTGGCGGTCACGCGAAAATCCTGGAAGCGTGCCGGGATGAGAGCGCTCAGCCCAGCCTTACCCTTGAGGATTTCGCTGTCGTTGACTTCAAGGATAAGCGCCCCGTCGATATACGCATGCATGTGCGGGCCGTCAGTCTCGACTCTGAGCGTGTAATAGCGCTGCGTGTCGTAGTGGAAGTCAGCGCTGGCGAGTTCCCTCCACTCCGGCACGCGCATTTGCCGCTCAATTGGCAAACGCAGTGCGAGCCGTGCCTTGTTTCCGCCAGTGAGGGCAAAGAGGTAGTAGTGCCGGTTGGTGTGATATCGGAAGATCGCACCCGCGAAGCCGTCAAGCGACAGTGGCCTCACTTTCAGTTCGACCGTGATGTCGTCCCATTCCGGATCACCAGTGATGAAGATCGCGTTGGTGTACTGGCTGGTGCTGCCAGGCGCAAGGTGCTGCTCGAGGTAGGTCTTGCCATTCTCGTCTCCCGCCACCCAGGCGTCGAGATGGCAGATGGCATTAGCCCAGGGTCCGAGCGGAACCCCGCGGTTTGCCAGGTAGTGATACTCCTGGATGGCCGCGTTCAGCGTCCCGACCGGTGAACTTAGCCAGCCAGCAGGGAACCGTGAGAAATCGTCACTGAAAAGTTCGGCAGCCACGATTGGCGGAGGAACGGCTGAAAGCAGGAACGCCAATACGAGGAAATGCAGGGCCACTCCTTTCATGGGCCAAGAATCCACTCGCGGTCTGAACGGTCTAATATGAGTCACGTAGCCAGAACCTCCCACCCCGCGATATCCATGCCCCGTCTAGTTTAGAGATGGAGACAAGTTGAGTAAAGAGGAATTACGGTACTGGTTCAGTGATGGGTGATGGCTCCGCTAGGAGCCAGATGTCTGTAGAAAAGGGACTCTAGCCAGGCTCCCGCCACCTCAGCCGGGTGGAATGTGGGGAACCTAGAGCAGCACGGATCCCATTCCTGCATTCCGCCCGGCGGCGGAGATGCAGGAGGACCGAATTCCCTACAAACATTGGGCTCCTAGCGGAGCCCGTTTTCTCCTATTCCCCGGTGCCCGGCCCTGACTATCAGACGATGGGAGTTCTTTCCATGTTCTTCTCGACAGGTTCAACTGCAGGGATGGCGACTAATTCTGCCGGCCGGCGGAACAGTTTGCCGACAGCCTGCTGGAACTCGTCAAGATAAGAATAGTAAACGGGAGTTATGTAGAGAGTTAAGAGCTGAGACACCAGCAAACCGCCCACTACGGCCAGTCCCAGCGGACGTCGTGCTTCCGCTCCCGCACCAAAGCCCAGGGCAATGGGCAGCGTACCCATCAACGCCGCCATGGTGGTCATCATGATGGGCCGAAAACGGATTAAACAGCCCTCGTAGATGGCGTCCAGTGTGTTTTTCCCTTCCTTGCGCTGAGCCTCCAGGGCAAAGTCAATCATCATAATGGCATTCTTTTTCACGATGCCAATCAGCATGATAATTCCAACAAATCCGTAAAGGTTTAGCGGGTAGTTGAAAAGCTTCAAGGTCAGGATGGCTCCGAGGCCGGCAGATGGGAGGCCGGAAAGAATAGTGAGCGGGTGAATGAAGCTTTCGTAGAGGACACCGAGCAGGACATAGATGACCAGAACGGTTAAGATGAGTAGCACACCTAGACCCACCCGGGAGGTCTCGTAAGCTTGGGCCTCTCCCTGGAAACTGGCACTGATTGTAGCCGACAGGGTATTCCGCGCTAAGTCCTCCACCTGTTTGACAGCGTCCCCGAGCGCCACACCGGGCTTGAGTCCAAAGCTGAGAGTGACAGATGGGAGTTGGCCAGTGTGGTTGACCGCCAATGGACCTAGACTCTGGGTCAGTCTGGTTGCCGCATTCAGCGGCACCAGTTGGCCACTCGAGGAACGAATGTACAGCATGGAAAGCGCCGTTGGATCCTGTTGATATTGTGGCTCGAGCTCGATGATGACCTTGTACTCATTCTCAGGTCTGTAGATGGTGGAGATTTGCCGATCGCCGTAGGCGCTGGCCAAGGCATCTTCCACTTGAAACGCCGTCACCCCCAGAGCGGAAGCCTTGGAGCGGTCGATTTCAACATTCACCTGAGGATTGGCGATCTGCAGGTCGGTGGTCACGTCCTGGAGTCCCGGAAGTTGAGCCATCTTGGCGAGCAGGATGTCAGATTGCCTGTAAAGTTCCGCGGTCCCTGTTCCCTGCAAGGTGAACTGGAACGGGGTCTTGGTCAGCCGGCCCCCGATCTGAATGGGCGGGGGGTTCTGCATAAAGGCCAGAATGCCCGGGACGGTGAAAAGTTGTGGCCGCAATGCCTCGATCACTCCGTCGGTATCCACGTGTTGCGGCTGCAGCGAATTGAACCAGCCATGCACTCTGAGTGCCCCGGGTACTTTCCAGATTCCTTCCCGCGATGGAGGCGGCGCAAGTCGTCGTTGGGAATAGGGTTTCAGATGGCAGAAGAAAATTCCGGTGTTCCCTGCGAACCCTGCGAATCCCGCTCCAGCCAGCGAAAACGTGCTCGCTATGTCGGGATCCTGCACGACAAGAGAGGTGATGGCAAGCTGATGTTCCCTCATCGAGTCTACGGAAATGCCCTGAGCGGCCTGTGTGAAGCCGATAATCAATCCGGAATCTTCGCTCGACAGAAACCCTTTAGGAATCTCGAAAAAGTAGTACCCCGTGGCGATCAGCAACAGGAGTGAAACCACGAAAGTAGGAAAGCGATAGTGCAGCACCGCCCTCAAACTCACGTCGTAAACGTGCAGCATCCCAGCGAACACGTGTTCAGAAGCAGCGTACCATCGGCCGTGCCTGGCTGTAGCCGAAGGACGCAGGAACCGGCTGCACAACATCGGCGTCAGCGTCAATGACACGAAACCGGAGACTAGAACCGCGACAGCAATGGTGACAGCAAACTCGTGGAGCAAACGGCCCAGGATGCCCCGCAGGAAGAGAACGGGGATGAAGACCGCCGCCAGCGAAAGGGTCATAGAGAGAATGGTGAAGCTGATCTCCTTGGAGCCGTTGAGTGCCGCCTCCAGAACGTTTTCCCCCAGTTCCATGTGCCGAACAATGTTCTCCAGCATGACGATGGCATCGTCCACAACAAACCCAACAGACAGCGTCAAAGCCATCAGTGAGAGGTTGTCTACGGTGTAGCCTAGAAGATACATCATGGAGAAGGTGCTGATGATGGACATGGGCAGCGCCAGGCTGGGAATGACTGTCGCCGATAGGTTGCGCAAAAAGAGGAAAATCACCATCACCACGAGAGCGATCGTCAGGTAAAGTGTGAACTTCACGTCCGTGACTGACGCCCGGATGGTTTCGGATCGGTCGTAGAGGATGCGCATTTCGATTGCAGCAGGAATGTCCGACCGGATGGTGGGAAGCAGCTTCTTAATGTTGTCGACCACCTGCACGGTGTTTGTGCCCGGTTGTCGTCGGATGGCCAACACCTCGGCACGAACGTTGTTGTACCAGTTCGCGACCTTTTTGTTCTGGACGCTATCGATAACATGGCCTAGTTCTTCCAGGTAAACCGGAGCTCCCTTGCGGTAGGCGACAATTAGAGGCCGGTAGGCAAGGGCATCCATGAGCTGGCCACTGGCCTGCACCGTGAAGGCTTTGTGAGCACCGGTCAAGATACCGGTGGGAAGGTTGACGTTACTCCGCTGTATGGCTACCGACACCTCATCTATGCCGATGCCCCGGGCCGCCAGGG
>JBGOTQ010000159.1:0-15833 GCA_041476565.1 Terriglobia bacterium
ATCCCGTTCAGACGACTCAGGAAAAAATGGTCAAAGCCAATCTCCCCCCCTACCTGATCGACCGCTTGCGGTTGGGCAGGTGAAGAACTTGAACCGTGATTGATGAAGCAAGCTATTTCAAGCAGAGGGAGAATGCCCCTATCTTAAGACGACTCCAGTCACTTGGACCTCCGGGAGGAAGTTGTTCCAGTCTTTTGGCAAGTGATCAAATCCGATTTGGAATTTGGCGGTTTTCTGAACCTCTAGACCTTTGGAAGTTTTATACTCGAGTGCGCGGCGGGTTTCTTTCAGGACCACTTGCTTGAGTGAGTCTCTAAAGGTGAGTGTGAGTTCCACCCTCTGCACAATCCGGTCTCCGCTGTTCTTGATTTCGCCTTCCACAAAATACACGGAGTCGCCCAGGTAGCTCTCTCCTTTGGCCAGATTCAGGTGGGAGATTTCAATCCTGCTCTGGTACGCCGAATCATGACTTGTAACGGTTCCATTCCCCGCCCTTCCTGCCCAGGGCTTCTGGGTGCAGGCGATCATGACCATCAACGTTCCGATCAGCCAGACAGAGACAACATGAGACTTGGACCACCATTCGAATCGGAGAGGGCGAATATCCTTCATGGCAGGTTGCCTTCAGCCAAAGGAATCAGGCTGCTGGAGAGGAGCATCAAAAGCCGCTATTCGACAAGACCACATCCCGCCTGACCAGCGCGACAGTAGCACAGCCTCCATGGACTGTCAATTCCTACCCCCTGTTGCCAGGAGCCAATTCAAGCCGGGACTGGAGACACCGTCTCCCCACTGAGCTTGTCAATTGCTTCAATCCCTTGCAGTCCTGAAAATCGGTCGGCATCGGGAAACTCTCGCCTGATTTCACTGACGGGCTTCGAATGATGGAGTTTGGAGAAGGGAGTCAGATTAGTCTTGACATCTTCATGTTATTTCGATATTAGTAGAAATATGAAGAAGAGAGGTTCAAGGAATCAGCGGGTCGAGTTTTTCGCGGAGACCCTGAAGGCGCTGGGATCCGGCGCCCGGCTCAGGATCGTGCGCCTCTTGATTCAAGCGGGGCCCCCGGGAATGTGTGTGACCGACATTCAAAAACAAATCGGGGGTGCTAACTCCACTCTATCTCACCACCTGGACACTTTGGCTGGTGTAGGGCTAGTCACCGCCCGGCGCGAAGCGCAGTGGATTTATTATAGTGTGAATTATCCGGCAATTCGAGAACTCCTGGACTTCCTTTACGAGGACTGTTGCAGCAGGGTTCAACCGCTGATCGCACTGCAACGGGAAAAACCGTCGGGCAGGTAAGACATAATACATATCTGGTATATATTTCGTTACGTATCGAAATAACGGAGGAGCAGTCATGGACAAACAGAATCTGCAGGAAGTCGTAAGAGAAAGATACGGGCAGGCCGCCCTTCGACTGGCTTCGGGCAGCAGCAGCTCCTGCTGCAGTTCTTCAAGGGTGACCACGGAGCCCGATCCAATCACAGCGAATCTCTATGAAAAAAGCCAAGTGTGCGAACTTCCTCCTGAGGCAGTCTTGGCCTCTTTGGGTTGCGGGAACCCAACGGCCTTGGCCCAGCTCAATCCGGGAGAAACAGTTCTCGACCTTGGCTCCGGAGGAGGAATCGATGTTCTCTTGTCAGCCCGCCGGGTTGGGCCAACAGGCAAGGCTTATGGGCTGGACATGACGGATGAGATGCTGGCTCTGGCAAGGGAGAACCAGAGAAAAGCGGGTTTGGACAACGTGGAATTCCTTAAGGGCGAAATTGAAAATATTCCGTTGCCTGACGGTTCGGTCGACGTCATCATCTCCAACTGTGTCATCAACCTCTCGGCTGATAAAGACCGGGTCCTTTCTGAAGCCATGCGAGTTTTGCGCCCCGGGGGTCGGCTGGCCGTGTCTGACGTCGTGGTGCGTGGGGAAGTCCCAGCCGAAATTCGGCGGAATATGGAACTCTGGATCGGCTGTGTGGCTGGAGCCCTGGAGGAGTCTCAATATCGACTGAAGCTGGCCAGGGCGGGCTTTAAGTCGATCGAACTGGAACCCACACGAGTCTACCGGGTGGAAGAGGCCCTGTCATTTCTGAAGGATTCGGGGCTGGATGTCGAGTCGATCGGGCCATCGATCGAGGGAAAGTTCATGAGCGCCTTCATCCGGGCAAGAAAGCCGGCCTTGGCAGACGTATGAGTCACAGACCGGAAAGCTAAAAGGCTGGAAGGAACTCCTTCCGGTCTTATCCTGTCTGCGCGGAGAAGGCCTTTTTGCCTTTTTAAAATCATCAGGAAAACCAAGGTCAGGCAGCCAGCTCCAGCAGCCGTTGGATTTCCTGATAATCCAAGGGTTTGGTCAGGTAACCCAGAGCGCCCCGATTCATCGCTTCCATATAAGGCTCCCAGTCCCTTTGAGGCGAAATCAAAAGGACAGGGACCCGACCGCTCGATCGGTTGATTTTTTCCAGGAGGGACAACCCGTCCACGCCGGCTCTGGAATGGTCGGTAATAACAAAGTCAATGTGTCGTTCGGAAAACAGGGATAAAGCCTCCGATTCTCGCGCGCAGACCGTCACGCGGTGACCTTCCAATTCGAGAAGAGCTGACAAGATTGTTCGGTGGCCTGGATCGGGGTCAACGACGAGGATTCTCTTGAAGGCCTCGCGCCTTTTCGTGGCCCGACTGCAGGATTCTATGACCTGAGGCATGCGGATACCTCCATAAGGTGGCTTTGTCATCATGGGTAGTGGCTCAGAATGTGAGAAAATTCAAAAAGCGCCGTGTAGGGGCACACGGCCTACAATGATTCCTAAAGGATTGTGCCGACATTGAAGGCCCGGTCCCCTGCCCCGGCAGTTTTTTTTCGCACTCTCTGAGACGTTTCCATCAAGAAGAATATCCGTTTGCAATGAAGTACAGGTGAACTCAGAATTAAATCTGTGTTAATTGGGGGTAAGAGATACCGGTTAGAGCTGTTCGACCCCGTAGCCTTTGGCCTTGAGCAGAGCCAGGAGCCCATCTTTTCCAAGCAAGTGACCGGCGCCAACGACCACGAGGTAGTTCTCCTTCTGTTGGAGAAAGGACTCAATCCGCGGCATCCAATTGGTGTTCCTTTCCACAACCAATTGAGAGTAAACCTCAGGGAATTCCCTGAAGTTTTCCAGGAGTGTCGATTCCAGGACTTTTGTATCTCCCCCCCGCCAGGCTCTTATAATTTCGGCAAAGTCCTTTCCCACCGTGTCGATCTCTTTCAAACTCTGTAGCAGAATGGTTTCTTGCATCTTGGGAGACATGCCATCGAATCGATCGAGTTGGTATTCCACGGTCTCCAGGCTCAGGACTTCTTTCCGTTCCCGCTTGGCTTTGTCGAAGAAGTATTGGTCGATCCCATACTTTGGTTCAAAGCCAAGCCGCTCCAGCGCCAAGGCAGTCAATGTCAAGTCCAGCATCCACGGTTTGAACCTTTCGAACTCCTTGAGGTCCAATCCCATTGCCTCCACCTGTTTCCTGGCGAACTCATAGGTATCGGAAGACAAGAGCTGTCGCAACGTCTTATTGTCCTTATTCAAGCCCTTGGCCAAAATCATCTGTTGTGTGGCCGGGTCTTCGAGTTCGTCCAGATTCACCTCCTCCACGAGTTTCTGGCTGTCAGCAAAGGCCTTTTCCAGCGGTTCGGGGAGAGGATAGTCTTCCTTCTTGAGGAGGTGCACAGATCCCAGGAGGTAGACTCTGTTTGCCTCCTTTTGAACCTTCCAGACAGGGCTCCTGGCAAAGCTTTCCTTGACTTCCCCGGTGGTGACGATCTGAAAGAAGGCAATAACTGCAATAACGCCTAAGAGGCCAAACCCACGTTGGCCATTCGACTTCGACTCCGCGTGACTCGTCACTGACGGGCCAGTACCCGGTTTGCCGGCAAGAGAGAATTTTTTCAATCTCGACTCTCCTTATTGAACTGAAAGTGCTTCAGAATTCTAAAAGAGTTCGGAACTTTGTGCACGCTCTTCTGTCGACCCGGCAGATTTTTCCACCCCTGCTGACCCATTACCTTGACATGGCCTTTATCCTTGACACTTCGAAAGAACGGTTGTTAGACTGGACGAGA
This sequence comes from Terriglobia bacterium, assembly GCA_041476565.1. Classification (GTDB taxonomy): domain Bacteria; phylum Acidobacteriota; class Terriglobia; order Versatilivoradales; family Versatilivoraceae; genus DATKMG01. Next base: position 4,100 of record JBGOTQ010000159.1, read on the forward strand.
ATCAAGGCAGGACGGGCTTTTTGCCCGAATCCCTCAAGGGACGGAGCGGAATTGAAACGGGAACTTTTCACCGTGGGGGCCATTTGCCTGCTGATCGGCGGGTTATTGGGCTATATTTTGGGATCTCAGGTGACGATGAAACAGCTTCAAGAAGTCGCACAGGTTAGGGGAAATTCTCCTCCTGCGGCCTCACCGAATCCTCCGAGTCTCCCCGAAGGACACCCTGTGATTACCACGGAGGGCGATTTTGACAACCTGAAAAAAGCGGCAGGGGCCGCGCCCGATAATTCAGCTCTGCAAGTTGATCTGGCCAACAAGCTTTACGACGCTGGCCGCTACCAGGATGCTGTCGTTTACTACCAGCAGGCTCTCAAGTTAGACCCCCACAACGTGGACATCATGACGGACCTGGGAACGGCCCTGTTTTATTCGGGACACCCGGATGAAGCGCTGGCCCAATACAATCGCTCACTCCAAATCAATCCACGCCATGCCCAAGCCCTGCACAACCTGGTCATTGTCTACCTGCAGGGGAAGAAGGATGTCAACGCCGCCAGAGAGGCACTGAATCGGCTGAAGAGCGTGGATCCTGCCAATCCATCGATTGCCAGTCTGCAGGCTATGATCAACCAAGGGCCTGCCCCCGTCGCCAACCCAAGGCAGCGAATTTTCTAAATGAGCTTCCTAATCCGATTCCTGTTTCTGCTCTTCCTATTCATCTTCTTGCAGAGGTTTTTGCGGGACCTGCTCCCCCGATTGTTTTCTCCCCACGGAACCCGGTCGGCCGATCCTGTTTCTCCTCAGAGAGGTTCTGTCGTAAAACATGGAACCATGGAAAAAGATCCGGTCTGCGGCACTTATGTGGATATCGCATCTTCGCTGAAACTAACGGTCGACGGACAACCCAAGTATTTTTGCTCAGAAGATTGTCTGAAGAAATACCGGAAAAGGGCTTAAAGTAATGCGGTAGTCACATAGGAAAAGATCTGCTTGACACAGTGATTCCCTATTCCCCCATTCCCGGAGGCCGTTCGTGAAAGAAGAGCTGAACTTGTATGAAATATCGAGAACCCGTTTTAATGCCGCGGCTGAAGTGCTGCAGCTTCCCCATGATCTGCGGGAAGTGATGATCCAGCCCAAAAGGCAGCTGATCGTGTCGATCCCGGTCCGAATGGACAACGGAGAGATCCGGGTTTTTGAAGGATACCGGGTTCAGCATAATGTGGCCCGGGGTCCAGCCAAAGGCGGAATTCGTTATCATCCGAATGTGAGTCTGGATCAGATCAAAGCCTTGGCATTCCTGATGACTTGGAAATGTGCCACCGTGAATATCCCTTACGGCGGGGGTAAGGGCGGTGTCGTGTGCGACCCCAAGCGCATGTCACAAAACGAGCTGGAACGCATGACCCGGCGCTACGCCTCGGAGATTCTCATGATGGTGGGGCCGGACCGGGACATCTCGGCCCCCGACATCAATACCAATGCCCAGACCATGGCTTGGATCATGGACACCTACTCCATGACGGTGGGCCATTCCATCCTTGGAGTCGTAACCGGGAAACCGGTCTCGCTGGGAGGCTCGCGCGGGCGGGAGGAAGCCACGGCCAGGGGTTGCTGGTACGCGATCCGCCAGGCCTGCAAGGTCAATAACTTTCATCTGGACGATTCCAGGGTGGTCGTCCAGGGTTTTGGCAGCGTCGGGAGTACCACGGCCCGTTTGCTACATGAAGACGGCGCCAGAGTCATCGCTCTGAGCGATTCCCAGGGAGGCGTAGTAAACTTAAAAGGGATTGATGTGAACGAAGCCTTTCAGCACAAGGCTCTCTCTGGGACTCTGCGGGGCTTGAAGGGCACCGAACCGGTCTCCAACAAGGAATTGCTCCAGTTGAAGTGCGATATCCTGGTGCCCGCCGCACTGGAAAACCAGATTAACCAGGAGAACGCACCTAAGATCCGAGCCTCCATTGTGGCCGAGGCCGCCAACGCAGCTATCACGCCAGAAGCGGACAGGATCCTCATTGCCAATAGCTGTTTCCTGATTCCCGACATTCTGTGCAATGCCGGCGGGGTGATCGTCTCTTATTTCGAATGGGTCCAAGACTTGCAAGGGTTGTTCTGGACGGAAGATGAGGTCAACAACCAGCTGGAGAAGATCATGGTTCGCAGCTTCAAGGAGGTTTACGACCTGGCGGAAAAGAAGAACTTGAACATGCGCCTGGCTGCCTATGTTCTGGCAGTGGGCCGGGTTGCCGAGGCCACCCAGGTTCGAGGATTATTCCCTTAACCGCGATTCGTTGGAGTATTCGAGCCTCAGCCACTGGTTTTCGTCAGGTTCTCACCAACGAAGGATTTCGATAAACGATGCGCCCTTTCACCACGGTAGCCGCGGCTTGGCCTTTCAGCTTCATGCCGTGAAACGGAGAATTCCGGCTCCTGGATTGGCTGTGGTTGACATCGTAAACCCACTCAGTGTCCGGGCTGAAGAGGGTCACATCTCCAGCAAAACCAGGGGTCAGCTGCCCTAATGGCTGCTTAATAAGCCGGGCCGGGGTGGTGCTCATCAGTTCGACCAGGCGGCGAAGCGATACTTTGCCGCCATGATAGAGCAAGGTCAAAGCCAGCCCCAGCCCTGTTTCCAGCCCGATAATTCCGAACGGAGCGTGATCGAACTCCAGCATTTTTTCGTTGGCGTTGTGAGGGGCATGGTCCGTGGCGATGCAGTCCACTGTGCCATCAGCCAATCCCCCAATCAGGGCTTGGACATCCTCCTCGGTTCGAAGTGGGGGATTCATTTTAGTGTGCGTGTCGTAACTGCAGCAGGCCGCGTCGGTCAATGAGAAGTGATGAGGAGCCACTTCACAGGTGACCCGGATGCCCCTGGCTCTGGCAGTCCTGACCAGTTCTAGGGTCCCGCGGGTGGACAGGTGGGCGATATGGAGGTGAGCACCGGTCAATTCTGCCAGCAGGAGGTCTCGGGCAGCCATGGCCTCCTCGGCGACCCGATTGATTCCTTTCAAGCCTAGCACCGTCGAATGATAGCCCTCATTCATCACCCCGTGAGCGGCCAATTGCGAGTCTTCACAATGTTCGATGACCGGGATGCCAAAAGGCAAAGAATACTCCATGGCTCGCCGCATAAGCTGGCCGTTCATTACCCCGTTGCCATCGTCACTGATGCCCACGATTCCAGCCTCTACCATTTCCCCGATCTCGGCCAGTTTCTCCCCTTTTCTTCCTTGACTGATTGCCCCAATTGGGAATACTCGGGTGACGGCCCGGCGCCTGGCTTCACTTACGATATAGGATGTGACCGCAGGGTTGTCATTGACTGGGTCTGTGTTGGGCATGCAGCAGACTGACGTAAAACCTCCCGAGGCCGCTGCCAATGAACCACTCTCGATGGTTTCCTCATCCTCGCGCCCCGGTTCGCGCAGGTGGACATGGAGGTCAATGAATCCTGGAGCCACAACCAAACCGGATGCATCCAGAACTTCCGCGGAAGGCCGGGATATATTGCGGTCGATCCGACTGACCTGGTCGTCTTCGATCAACAAATCGCTCACCTGGTCGAGACCGGAATACGGGTCGATCACTCGTCCATTCTTGATCAGCACTGAATTCACGGTTAGCTCCTCTCGGAAATCTCCTCTCGGGTCCCGCCCGTGAGCAGGTAGAGCACGGCCATACGCACTGCAACCACATGCGTGACTTGATGGAGGATCACTGAATAGGGGCCGTCGGCCACGTCAGAAGCGATTTCCACGCCGCGATTGATCGGGCCAGGATGCATAATGATGGCATCCGGCTTGGCCCTTTTCATACGTTGTGAACTCAGCCCGTAATTGCGGAAGTACTCGCGGATTGACGGGAAAAAGGCCTCTTGTTGGCGCTCCAATTGAATCCGCAACATCATTACAACGTCCGCGTCTTCCAGGGCCTCGTCCATTCGGTGGGTCACGCGAATAGTTCCCCGGAGCCTGGCGGGTGAGTGGCCGAAGGGATCGGGATCGCAGAGTTGGGAGATCTTCTCGAACTCGAGCGGCAGCAGGGTTGGCGGTGCACACACCATGACGTGAGCGCCCATCTTTCCGAGCAGGAGACAATTGGACCGTACCACACGGCTGTGCGTAATATCCCCAATGATGACCACTTTCAGCCCCTCGAGCCGTCCTTTAGACCTCAACATGGTTAAGGCGTCCAGCAGGGCCTGGGTTGGATGTTCGTGAGCACCGTCACCGGCATTCACTATGGAGGCGCTGCACATTCTGGCCAGCATGTGTGGAGCACCCGAGCTGGAGTGCCGGATGATGATGACATCGGCTGCCATGGCCTCCAGGTTGCGGGCCGTGTCAATCAGGGTCTCCCCTTTAACCACACTGCTGGTCGAGGCGGAGATATTAATAGAGTCTGCACTCAACCGTTTCGCTGCAATCTCAAAGGAGGTTCGAGTCCGTGTAGAGGCCTCGAAAAAGAAGTTGATGATGGTTTTCCCCCGCAAGGTCGGAACTTTCTTGATGGGGCGGGTTGAAATTTCCCTGAAGGATTCGGCCGTATCCAGGATGAGCTGGATTTCGTGGGCAGATAAGCCCTCAATACCCAGTAGGTCTTTCGTTCTCAGAGTCACAGTGCCTCCCGGGGATTGGGATGGGATAGAACGGGTAGTAATCCGGCTTCAAGAATTAGGTGCCAGGTCACTCTATCTTCCTGGTTAGAACCACACATTCCTGCTGGTCAGTTTCTGCGAGCCGGACTTCGACACTTTCCTTCTCGGAGGTCTGCATGTACTTCCCAACATAGTTGGCCTCGATGGGAAGTTCCCGGAGTCCACGGTCAATTAAGACACAAAGCTGGATGGCATGGGGGCGGCCGTAATCCAATAATGCGTCCATGGCCGCTCGAACAGTCCTTCCGGTGTAAAGGACGTCATCCACGAGCACAATGGTCTTGTCGGGGACGGGGAAATTAATCTCGGTGCGCTGGATGACCGGCTGAGTTGCCACGGTGGAAAAGTCATCACGATAGAGATTGATGTCGAGGACCCCCACCGGCACCTGGGTCTTCTCCTGGTCACCAATGATCCCAGCCAGGCGCTGAGCTAATGGAACTCCTCGGCGGCGAATCCCCACCAGGGCCAGCCCTTCAGTCCCGTTGTTGCGCTCAACTATTTCCTGGGCCAGTCGCGCCAACGTGCGGCTCATCTCCGCCCCCGACATGATCTGGACCTTCTCCTGAAACTCCATCTCAACGCCCCTATACTCACAACACGTCCGAAAACCGGTCAGAATACTAGCACAACAAAGGAGTATGTCAAGGAAGGGTTGGGGCGTGTACTCAACGACTTTGAGCACCGGGGCTCAATTACGGGCAACACCGAGAGATCATCGAGAAGCCGCGCCACTATGTGAAAAGCAAATTCTCTTTTGTTCCCAGACTTCTTGTGTATTCGGGGCGCCATGGTCCAGGGGGTCCGTCGATCCGAAGGCTGGATCGAGAAGGGTCTCAGAATGGGATAAGAGTGTGGTATAAAGCAATACACTGGGGAGGAGCCTGATGCCTCACCCCTGGCACTTGGAACCTGACACCTGCTTCTCATGAAACCCGAAGACCTGTTGATGGCCGAAGAACTGAACGCCGAGGACGTCCGGGCCTTCTTGTCTCAATATGGGTTTAAGGACCCTGCCAGCGCTGATCGCAACCTGCAGTTGATCGCCGAGGAGCCGGACACACGCGAGATGCTGGCCCGGATCATTGAGCCTGTGCTTCGGATTGCTCAGCAGTCTCCTGATCCTGACGCGGCATTGAACAACTTCGAGCGAGTTCTGGCTATCGTCCCTCACCCGGTCAACCTGCTGGGGTTCCTTTGGGACACCCCGGAGGCGCTGGAAGCCATCATCTTGATTTGCGGGACATCTCCTTTCAGTGCGGATATCTTAATTCGCAACCCGGAGTATTTCTATTGGGTCCTGGACCAGTTGGGTTCCCCATGGGTTAAGAGTGTCGACCTGTTTTTGAAGGAAGCCCGTCAGATTATCAGCAAGTTTACGGACCCCACGCTTCAGTTGCGCGCTCTGGCGCGCTTCAAGCGTCGCGAAACGCTGCGCATCGGAGCCCGCGACATCCTCCGAGTCGCAGACGTAGTGGGAACGATGACAGAGCTTTCCAATCTTGCCGACACTGTCACCCAACTGGTTTACGAGATCTGCAACGAGCGGCTGGTCCAGCGCTTTGGCATCCCGCAATGTCAGGATCAACTAGGAATCGTGCAGCCTGCTCGTTTCACAATTCTGGGAATGGGGAAATTGGGCGGACGGGAACTGAATTACAGCTCCGACATCGACCTCATCTACATTTATGATGGAGAACAGGGAAGAACTGGACTGGCTCTGCAGGGAGAGACCACTGCCAGCCAGCAGGGGTCGGAAACAAGCATCCTCAATACCGAATTCTTTACTAAACTCGCCCAAGCCATCACCCATGAGCTGTCTGCACTGACGGAGGAGGGATACTTCTACCGGGTCGATCTGCGATTGCGACCGGAGGGAAGCACAGGCAGTGTGGCCAGTTCAATGACCGCCTGCAAGAATTACTACGCTGCCTGGGGAGAGACCTTTGAGCGGCTGGCCTTGATCAAAGGCAGGCCAGTCGCCGGTTCCACGGCTCTGGGCGAGCAATTCTGTGAGGTCTTTCGCCCCTTCATCTACCGTAAATACATGGACTTCGCCTCACTGGATGAAATTCAGGAAATCAAGACCCGGATCGACTCAAAACTGGGTTCCCGCAAGAGACAGGAGACCCACGTCAAGCTGGGGGTGGGAGGAATCCGGGAAGTCGAGTTTTTTGTGCAAGCCATGCAGTTGATTTACGGGGGAAAGAACCCGAAATTCCAGCAACCCAACACCCTTCTGGCATTGGACGAACTGCGGGCCCAGCAGTTTGTGGATGAACGGGAATACCACGATTTGCAGCAGGCTTACCTTTTCCTTCGCGATCTTGAACACAAGCTCCAAATGGTGTTTCACCTGCAAACCCACGAATTGCCGGACAATTCCGAAGAACTGTTCAAGTGCGCCCGAAGGATGGGGTTTCAAAGAAATTCGGTTGAAGAAACCTTGAAACAGTTTCGCAAAGCTTATCAACGGCACACCGCCAACGTCAGCCGAATCTTTCAGAACCTGGTCACTTTTCAACGCCGAGGAACCTCCGGAGACAAGCGCGGCGAAACGGCTTTGGTCCTGAACAAGAGCCTTAACGAGGAAGAGGCTTTCTCCGTTCTTGCCCGGCATGGTTTCCGTGATTTGAGGTCTTCTTTCCATCACATCGTGCTTTTGCGCGACGCACCTTCCTTTGCCCACTCCCCCTCCAGAATGCGCAATCTGTTGGCCAACCTGATGCCTGTGTTGCTCAGAAGCCTCGAGCGCATTCCGGATCCTGATGCAGGACTCTCTTACTTCGAGAGATTCGCCAGCGGGTTTGGGGAACGAGACTCCCTCTACACCTTGTTGAATGAGTCGCCTGAAATCCTGTCTGGCTTGGTTCGAGTCTTGTCTTTCAGCCAATTCTTGGCCGAGTTTCTCTGCCGGCGGCCGGAGTTCCTGGATTGCCTGGTGCGACGGGACAGGTTACGGAAGCTGAAAACTCTACGGGACTTTCAGACGGAACTCGATCATCTGCTGGCAAAAGCGGAGAACCGCGCGGAATGCAAATCGGTCCTCAGGAATTTCCAGCAGGCCGAGCTCTTTCAGATTGGGATGAAAGATCTCTTGGGACAACTCACGCGCCCGCAGGTCGGTGAACAACTGGCCGCGCTGGCTGAGGCCTGCCTTCTGGTAGCCTTCGATATGACTTGCGTGGAATTGGAGCGCGAATGCGGCCAACACTTCACAATCTGGGCACGGGATCATTTTGCCATCCTAGCCTTGGGAAAGCTTGGCGGTCGGGATTTGAGCTACAACTCTGACCTGGACCTGGTTTACTTCTATAGCGTCGACGATCCTCAAGACTCGGTAGAAGCACAACGCCGTTGTATTCGCTTGGTGGAAATCTTGGACCAACTTCTTTCTGTTTCTCATGGGGAAGGCAGTATTTACAAGATTGACACCCGACTGCGGCCCGAGGGAAAGAAAGGCGAATTGGTGGTGGCCATGCATCGTTATCAAGAATACCTGGAGAAGCGGGCGGAACCCTGGGAGCGACTGGCACTGGTTCGACACCGCATCCTCCTAGGTGGCCGCGGGGTGCGTCGTCAGTTGAAGCGCCGGATTGAAGAGTTTGTTTATCGCCCTGACTGGGACCCTGCCGTGGTGGCTGAACTGGCACGCATCCGCCTCCGCATGGAGATGGAACTTGGGAAAGAGGCTGAGGTCCAGCGATTCCACTTGAAGGCGGGGGCTGGAGGGCTGGTTGATGTGGAATTTGCCATTCAATTGCTTCAGATGAAATATGGTGCTGCCGCCAAAGAGCTCCGTGTTCCCAACACTCTTACTGCCTTGCAGCGACTCCTGTGCGGGCGTCTAATTACCAAGACCCAATACAGCACACTGTACGACGGGTATGAATTCCTGCGGTTGTTGGAAAACCGCTTGAGGATGGCTTCTCCTTCTGGGGGACCCCATTTTCCCCGATCGCCAGAATCTATGTCCAGGGTCTTCCGCCTGCTGAATCCCTCGCTGGACACGTCACCCAAACAGATTAAGGATTTTGAGAAGACCTATCTGGCCTGTACCCGCCAGATCCGATCTGAGTTCCAAAAGATAGTGACCCGCCTCTCGAGTCAGTCCTCGGCCTGAGCTTCGTTCATCCCATTTTCTGCAGGGGTCCGCTTATGCATAGTGTTGCTTGGCCCACGCGACCGTGGCGGACGCAGCAGCGTCAGGCGCTTCCGGTTGAAGTCCAAAACGCTCGCGGAACCGGCGGTCGCTGACCACAAACGGCTCGTCCCACTGATACTGCATCTCGCCGATTTCGCGCAGGAGTGGCACAAACACAGCGAGAGTTGTGACCAACCAGCGGGGTACTGCCGCCACCCGAATCTCCCTGCCGAGCGCCTGGGAAAAGCGGCCAACCAGATCGCGCATCGTCTCCGCCTGGCTACACGGCAGCATCCAGGGCTTGCCGTAGGCATCATCGGGGGCAGTGCCGAGCACGGCGAGCCCAGCTGCAACGTCAGGAATGTAGTGATAGGTGTGAACCGTGTCGGGATTGACAAGGACGCGGGCCGTCTTCCTCTTTAATGCTTGACGCCAGAACTGGTCTCCGAGATGGGTCAAGGTGCCTCCCGGGCCATAAAAATCCGAGGCGCGGCCAGTGGTGGCGCGCACCTCACCCCGGCGATGAGCCTCGAACAGCCGCTCTACGGCCCGAGCTCGGATCTCGCCCTTCCGGCTGCAGGGGTTCATCGGGGTCTCTTCATCGAGTAACCGGCCGGACGGACGACCGAGCATATAAACGTTGTCCAGGACGACCAACCGGGCCCCTGCACGCGCCGCCGCCGCGATCAGGTTGTCCATGTACCGGGGAACTAGGCTGGCCCAGACCCTGGCGTAGTAAGGGGGATTCATACAGTGATACACCGTGGAACTTCCCGCAGTGGCCTGGGCACAGAACGCGGGATCCGCGGCATCTCCCAACAACAATTCCGCGCCAGGCGGCACATCACCGGCAGATCGCTTGACGACGCGGACACGCTTTTCCGCCTTGAGAAGAAGCTCGGCGAGCCGCGATCCGACTTGGCCGGCTCCGAATAGCACGTGGAGTTCAGAGGCCATATCTGATGGTCCTCCCTACGACCCTATCATGACGAATTGACTCTTCGCAGAGCGAGCCTTTAGCCTTGGCGGCCAGTATCTTGACCGGGCCTTCCAAGGTGCCATTGGATACGTTTATTATCCCGGCTCGCAAACCATATGCGCTATGTTGGATTTTAACCAAAGGCTGAAATCGAGTCAGGCTTTTCTGCCCGCGTGGCTGTGCGGCAAATTTGTTGAGTGTTTTCCGTCCTGACCAGATTCTCAGGAGAAGGAGGCAAACATGTTACGGATTCTGACCGGTTACTCTCATCGAAGGGACTTTGGTTCAATCCGCATATACATCCACGCATTTGGAGAGAGCAATAAACAAGGCACTTTGTTTATCCCGAAGGCCCCTCCCATATGAGACAGAAAGTGTGGATCCATTTCGAACTCGGACATTGGCTTGAACGCCCCAATCCCAAAGCCACATTGGAAAGGCAAAGCTGCCAGGCTCATCGAAGATTTTTCCTGCATCCAGCAATGAAGGCCAAAACCGCACACAGGGAATAGCTCACCCATTGCCTCAAGCACTCCCTCATGTATTCCTCCTCCAACTCATTGGCTTCACAGTGAAACTGTCTCCAGTCCGATGATTCGGTGACTGCCAATCAGGTCACATCTCTTTCGCCGGTGCGGATATTATAACCCTGTTCCACAGGCAGCACGAAGATCCGGCCGTCTCCGATTTCGCCTGTTCGAGCCGTATCCATAAGGACTTTGATGACTTCATCAACCAGGTCATCGGGGAGCACCATTTCAATCATCATTTTGGGCAACAGCGTCACGCTGTATTCCCGGCCTCGATAAATGGCTTTGTGGCCTTTCTGGCGCCCATGACCCCGAACTTCGGAGACCGTCATTCCTGCGATATTGAGCTTTTCAAGCGCCTCTCGGACCTCTTCCAGCTTGTTGGGCCTGATGATGCATTTCACCAATTTCATGGCAATCCTCTTTCGTCAGATTAACAAGTCCGTGCGCTGCCAGCTCACGCCGCAACCGGGCGATCCAGTCGCTCTTTCATCATGGATGCCAGGGTTTGCTGAGAGCCCGGTGAAAGCTTTTTCACTTCCTGCGTCAGATAAAACACGTCAATCGCTTTGTAGCCCTCGGTTGAGATCAATGCGACCTCGATGCTGCAGCCGTTCTGAGAAATGGTACGGGCAATTGTATACAGCAGCCCGAACCGGTCCTTACAGACGATCTCCATTATGGTATATCTCTCTGAGGACTGATCATCAAAATTAATGAACGTTGCCACTGGTCCTTTGCGCTTGGGCTGAAAAAGGATACTGTTTTCCCTTCGCTTGAGCAACTCCGTTAAGCTGAGTTCGTCCCGGAGGACCTTCTCCAGAGTAACCCGGAAATTTTCAATCTCGCTTCTATTCAGTTTGAACGTCTGAAGGCTGTCCTCAAATTCAATAACATCCAGAATCGTCCCCCTCTTGTTGGCAAAGGCTTGACCACGGACGATGTTCATGCCGAAGTAAGAAAGTAGGCCAGTCAGCTTGGCAAATAAAAACGGGCGGTCCGCCGCCATGATACTGAGTTCATAAGTCGATTTCCTCTTGGTGAGTTTAAAACCTAGATCCTTCAGGGTGTGGATTTTGCGGGACAGCCGATAATGTTCAGCGATTTTCTGTTTCGGTGTGAATCGCAAGTAGCGTCGCGGGAATCCGTCCAAAAATTGCTGAACCTCGGCTTGCAAGGAGCCTTCGCTCACAAAGCGGGAGACTTCGTCAACGACCCCCCCGTTATGCTGGGTCACCCAACGGTCATCGGCGAAGTTGCGTGTCAGCTGGGCGTCAGTCTCGACGTACAGTTGCCAGAGCAAGTCTTCTTTCCAAGGGGTCAGGGCCTCCGGACTCACCCCTTTGATATCGGCGTAGGTCACCAGGCATAGCATCTTGAGGTTTTCTTGCGTCCCAATTAACTCTGTGAACCGCTTG
>JBGOTQ010000160.1:0-15816 GCA_041476565.1 Terriglobia bacterium
CAAATCCTGGTATTCCTGGATGATGACAGCATGGTGGCAGACGACTGGCTGGCCCAGCTAATTTCCAGTTATAACGATCCCCGTGTGGGCGGAGTTGGCGGTCGGGTGGTCGAAGAGGGTGATCCCTTAAGTCCACCTGGGTCGTTGAAGATCGGGAGGGTCTATGCCGACGGTCGACATTCTGACAATTTCTTCCAAGACCTCGCGCAAACCCGGAAGGTTGACAGGCTCAAGGGCTGTAACATGTCCTTTCGCAAGGGAGTCTTCGAGGACGTTGGGCTCTTTGATTCTACCTACGACGAGGTCGCTCACTCACCTTTCGAGGAAGTCGACTTTTGCACCCGTGTTCGAAGGGCCGGCTATAAGCTGCTATTCAATCCCAGGGCCGTGGTTCATCACCTGAATGCTCCCCGTGACGACGGTTTACCTCGTTCTCTTTCTCACCCGGAGGTACTCTTTGCCTACGAACGAAACCGGACGTACTTTTCCTTGAAGAACTATGGATGGTTTGGCTGGAATGTGTTATCGCTGTTTGCGTTCGACCCGCTCTTGGGTCTGCTCCGGTTGCTGGTTAAACCTTCACCCGATGAATTCCGGTGCATGCGAGCCTCCCTGAAGGGGAAGTATCAAGGGGCTTTGGCAGCCAGAACCAAAGGGAGTGGGAAACGGATCAACAAAGACTAGCCACACGTGAGGTGGCAAGGGGTAGGGATTAGGGGGAAAATGGGAAAAAGCGAACTGGGGGAAGGCGGAATCGAAAGTGGTTCCAGGTGTCAAGGGACAGGGAAAAGGGGAAAAGTCTCAGCGCATCAAACCAGGGAATCCAGGCCAATGATTACCCTTCAGGTATTACGGGTGCAAATCAAAGTTCGACTGGGGCGCCGCGCATCAAGCTAACCGCAGAGGCGCAGAGTCGCAGAGAAAGCATCTGGACGCAGATGGCCGCTGTTGAACGCGGATAAACGCCAACCGATGATGCAGATGGCACTCTGGAAATTTGAGCGCATCGAACCGGGTGATCCAGGCCAATGGTGGCTTTTCAGGCACTGTGACCTTGCAGGGGTGAGCGAAGAGTCTGGCACCCTTCCAGGGTGCGACCCATTCGGAACCGGTTCCCAGGGGTATCGCGGCGAACAGTGTCGCCGCTCAACCCCTGGCTAATTTCTGTCGTCCTTTCGGGACGTCTTTGGCCGTTCCTTTTCGCCATTTGTAATTGTACCTCCGAGAAATCGAGAAGATGCATTCGTGTATTGCAAACGGAGGACACCGACAGGGATCCAAACGGAGTGGTCAAGGGTGAATTTCTGGCCTCCTTTTTTGAATGAGTGATCTTCCAACACGGCCTTTTCACGATGTGGTATCCTAAAATCGACACGATCGATCCAGAGGGCTGACCACAATCCCCTGCTCATGCTGATAATTCGGATTCTTTAAGATTAATTCACGATTCTCTCTTTCTGAAGAGACCCTTTCATGAAATTCCTTTGATAAAGTGGGTTGGCAAACAAGGCTACTGGAGGGTCGTCCCTCTATATAGAGAACCGGTCAGACCGGAAGGGGGACAACCCCCTCGCCCCCTTCAAAGGGGGAATCGAGAGAGGGACAGGTAGCAAGGTTCTTGCACGTCTTCTGAATTGAAAGGGGGGCTTATGTCGTTCTCTTTCCAACAGCGATTTGTTCTTCTTACTCTCATGGGTTTTTTTTGCTGTGGTCTCATGACAGCCAGCGCCCAGGTCAGTCACCAGCTGAGTTCGACGCCGACCGATGTCATCCGGTCCGGGAAGGCCGAAGTGTTGGGTGAAATCCGGCTGATGGTGTTCCCGGCGGCGGCGCAGACAACACTAAGTAGCGCCATCTTCATCTCGTATCGTGGTGTGACCCTCGACAATCTGTTTTCCGGGCCGCTCACTGTTCCAGCCTCAGGGACTCTTGCGGCACCGGGTGGAATCACTCTTTCTGTCACCGGTGGATATATCAATCCAGCAACTCCGGTGACGATGAGCGTCAGCAACGGCGCTAGTGGAGGAGTGTTGAGTATCTTAATCCCGACGGGTCTGACACTCAATGCAGGGGATGCAATATTTGTTGACGGAGTTCGCGGCGATGTGACCGGTTTGCCCAATGGGGGTTCTGTTGTCGCCTCATTGTCCGCGACGCCCGCCAATGCCCATAGCTTCTTGAATGTTTCGGAAGCAAAGGTTGCAGTGACCAATTCCGGACTGGTCGTCAGCACCCAAGCGCAGCCCAATTGCGGAGTCAGCACCGTCATGGTGACCGAAGGATTTTCCTCGGCGTTTGTTCAGTCGACTCCCACGCCAACCCACGGTCGTCCGGCATACGGAGCCTCCGCAAATACTCAGATCCGTATTGTTGTGGGTGGAATTCTCAGCGGTATGACTCTGAATTGGCCCGATAACGTGAGCGGTAATGGGAGCGGAAACCTGACAAAACTCAGTCAGGATACGATTGGCACAGAAGTTGTTTATGAATTCAGGACCTCCAATCAGGGAGATAGCGACATTCAAAGGGAGTCTTTCGCAATTACACCCAGTCTTTCTCCGCTGTTACTTTCATGCAGCGGGGTCTACACCACGGTGCAAGCACAGCTTTGGCCTGCCGCTGACACAAGTTCCAGGCCCAGGTTTGATGACCCATTTACTCCTGACCCGGCAGCGCAGTTCCAGGTTCGAGGCGCCTGTCAAGGCACGACTCCTGGGATTCCCGGAAATGGGAACAACCCGCAGAATCCAGGAAACAGGGCGAATTTTGATAATAGCCAGGCCTTACGCAATCCCACGGATTTCAATTCAGATGGCCACCCTGACATTCTCTGGCGCAACTACTCGACGGGGGAGAATAAACTCTGGCTTATGAACGGGACAGTCCTTTCCAATTCTGTCTCCCTGAGATCTGTCCCGGATCCGAATTGGAAGATAGTTGCTACAGGAGACTTCAATGGAGATGGCAAGGTGGACTTGCTCTGGCGGAACGCCGCGACCGGGCAAAATGCCGTCTGGTTCTTGAACGGAACCACTCTTACCGGTAATGGCTACTTGAATAGTGTCCCGGATCTGAATTGGAAGATCGTCGGCACGGGAGACTTTAATGGAGATGGGAACGTGGACTTGCTTTGGCGGAACATCGCGACGGGGCAAAATGCCGTCTGGTTCATGAATGGAATTGCCTTTGCCAATTATGCCTACTTGACCGGCGTCCCGGATCCGAATTGGAGGATAGTCGGCACGGGGGACTTCAATAGCGATGGCAAGGTGGACATCCTCTGGCGGAACGTCGTGACCGGGCAAAATGCCGTCTGGTTCATGAATGGAACTACACTTACTGGTAACGCCTACTTGACCAGCGTCCCGGATCTGAATTGGAAGATTGTCGGGACAGGGGACTTCAATGGAGATGGCAAGGTGGACTTGCTCTGGCGGAATGTCGCGACCGGACAAAACGCAGTCTGGTTCATGAACGGAACTGACTTCGCAGACTCCGCCTTCTTGGACAGTCTCCCTGATCCCAACTGGATGATTGAAAACCCGCAATGACGGGGGGGTAAGCAGCTGGGGATAGGGAATAGGGGAATAGGCTCCAGGACACAGATCGACACAGAGTGACGCGGAGCGAAGTAATTGCCTAATCATTCCCGCTAAGAAGAATCGTGAAACTCACGGTACCACTGGTATGTCGTCTGGATTCCTACCTCCAACGAGATCCGTGGATGCCAGCCGAGGCCCAGAAGGCGGGAAATGTCCAGCAATTTTTGGGGCGTACCGTCCGGCTTGGATGGGTCGAAGCGCAATTCGCAATTGGTGCCTACAATCTGGCGGATCAACAAAGCGAGGTCTCGGATCTCGACGTCGCTGCCGGTCCCAACATTGAACATCCCATCGGGTGCGGCCTTCTCCAGGTGTTCCATCGGCTCGCAAAGAAGGAAAACACAGGCATCAGCCAGGTCGTCGACATGAAGAAATTCTCTTCGCGGCCTGCCTGTCCCCCAGATTTCCACAACAGCATCCCCGTTTCTCCGGGCCTCATGAAACTTGCGAATCAGTGCCGGCAAAACGTGTGAGGTTTGCAGATCGAAGTTGTCGCCGGGTCCATACAGATTCGTCGGCATGAGGCAGATGGTATTGAATCTGTGCTGGGTGCGGTAGGCCTGACAAATCTTGATACCAGCAATTTTGGCGACAGCGTAAGATTCGTTGGTGGATTCCAAGGGCCCGGTCAGGAGGTACTCTTCCTTTAGAGGTTGCGGAGCCAGCCTGGGATATATGCAGGAAGAGCCGAGGAAGACGAATTTTCTTGTGCCATTATTCCATGCTGCATCAATGACGTTGACTTCAATCAGAAGATTCTCACGAATAAAGTCGGCCGGAGTACTGGAATTGGCCAGAATTCCGCCAACCTTGGCTGCCGCAAGAATGACACACTCCGGCCGTTCCTCTTCAAAAAAGCGATTCACTGCCCGCTGGTTGGTGAGGTCTATCTCAGCGTGCGTTCGCAACAGAATATTGGAGTAAGCTTCTGCCTGAAGTCTGCGCAAGATTGCAGATCCTACTAACCCTCGATGCCCGGCCAGGAAGATTTTCCAGCTTTTATCCATGGCCAAATCCCCTGCTTTCCGGTCTGAATCCGGCATCAATTAACATGCGTTCCCGCTCGGCCTGTTTCAGATCGTGCTCGACCATCATCCGCACCAGGTCTTTGAATTTGACGCGCGGGCGCCAATTCAGGATACGCACGGCCTTGGCTGCATCGCCTTCAAGGACATCGACTTCGCTGGGGCGAAAGTAGCGCGGATCAACTTGCACAAGGGGATTCCAGTCCATCCCCAGGATCCCAGATGTTTCGTCGAGAAACTCTCTCACAGACCGGGATTCTCCCGTAGCGACCACATAGTCGTCTGGAAGTGATTGCTGCAGCATCAGCCACATCGCTTCCACATAGTCCCCGGCATAACCCCAGTCCCGGCGAGCGTCGAGGTTTCCCAGGTAGAGTTTTTCCTGCATGCCCAGTTTGATCCGGCAGAGTGCCCTCGTGATCTTGCGCGACACAAATGTTTCACCCCGCCTGGGGGACTCATGGTTGAACAAAATGCCGTTGCAATTGAACATGCCATAGGCCTCGCGATAGTTGACCACGTACCAGTGCGCCGCCACTTTGCTTACCGCATAAGGGCTGCGGGGGTGGAAGGGCGTCTTTTCATTCTGTGGCGGGGAGGCTTTACCATACATCTCTGAAGAGCCTGCCTGGTAGTACCGGATAGCCCGTCCTGTCGTCGTCAGATGATCCCGGATTGCCTCCATCAGCCGCAAAGTCCCGGTGGCTACAACATCGGCAGTATATTCAGCCTGATCAAAGGAGACACGCACGTGTGATTGGGCCGCCAGATTATACACCTCGTCTGGCTGAACCTTTTCAAGGATGCGCCTCAGGCCGGTGCCATCGGCCAGGTCGCCATAGTGCAAGTAGAGATGGAGTGAAGGGCTGTGAATATCCCGATAGAGATGGTCAATCCGATCTGTGTTAAAGGTAGAAGACCGGCGAATTATGCCGTGAACTTCGTAACTTTTGTCGAGCAGGAATTCAGTTAAGTAGGATCCATCCTGGCCGGTAACGCCAGTGATCATTGCTTTTTTCATAAAATCTCGCTTTGAGGAACTGAGATTCAGATATAAGGAAGAAACCCCATCTGCCGAATAAGGTAGAAAATTTCCATGCCCCAGTTTGGTGCGCCGCCGCCGATGAAAATGTAATTTATTAGTGGTTGCGCGGACCTGTTTTCCAAGTTCGTGGCTGTTCAATGCCGGAAAGAAGCGCCGCGACGGAGCGAGGCGCCCACCTTTAGACCGCATTTTCATGAAAGTTCAAGCCAACCAAAACAAACCCGGACTGATGGTCTCACGATTCTACTGAAACAGGCCTATAAATCTCAAGGAAAGGGAAAAGGGACAGGTGGCAGGTGTCAGGGAATAGGCGAAAAGGCGAAGAGGGGGAAAGGGGGATCTAGGATCGAAAATAAACGATAGATGGGACTCATCCGTTCTCTTCGACGCGGTCGAACCGCAACTGGGCGATTTGTTCTGATACCATTCCCAGAAGGAAAAAGAGCAGGCTCGTGATGAAGAAAATTACCGTCATGTTGGTCAAGCGGCGCTCTATGATGTAGGTGTGAGTGTAATTGATCAGTCCAAACAAGAAAAAGAGTCCACTGAATGGCAGGAACACTTTCAGCGGGGAGAAGAGCATGGCAATTTTGAAGATAATCAGCAAGAACCGCACGCCATCACGGAGCAGTTTAATCTTGCTCTTGCTCTCCCGCTCTCGGGTCCGTATAGGCTCGTACTTGAGGCTATGGCCCGCGCGAAGAATCGAGAGGGTTAATGTCGTGGGATATGAAAAGGTGTTGGGAAGCAGGTACGTGTAACGCTTTAAAATATCCGCCTTGATGGCACGGTAGCCCGATGTCAGGTCCGTCACTTTGAAGTGAGTGACATAAGATGCCAGCAGATTGTAGAGATAATTAGCTGCAGTCCGATGTTTGCTCTGGTTGAACGCGTTGACCCGCGCCCCGACTACCATGTCGTAAGGCCCAATTTGGGAAACCAACCGCGGGATGTCCTTGGGTTCATGCTGACCGTCGCCATCCATCATCACCACAATGTCGCCGGAACAATGACGGATGCCTGTCTTTATTGCCGCTCCATTTCCAATGTTGTAGGGATGGGCCACGACGGTTACGTCCTTATCATTCAAGCAGTCCAGAGTTCCATCGGTCGAACCATCATCGACAACCACAATTTCCCAGGGGCGCCCTAACTTTTCCAGGACCCTCGTGATCCGATCAACCAATCCTCCTATCGAGACCGCTTCGTTGTAGGCAGGGATGATTATGCTGACACTGGCATCTCGATAATCGTCATAGAATAAGATCTTGGGCTTGTCTTCGAGCCCGGATTCTTCTGGATGTACGGCGGGCTTATGCAAATGGGTTGTTGGCCGAATCAATTTCTGTTACCTTCAGCGCTGAGAAACGTAGAAAGTCCTGACTTGGGGGAAATTGTAAACGTCGGGCTCAACCAGGTCAACGAGATATTGGGACCCCATTACTGCGTCAGTCACATGGGGGGAATATGTGGTCGGCTATGCTGGCGCTTGGAGACTCGACATTTTTCAAGAAGTGCAGCGGCCTCCTGCCGCTTCACAAATGTCCTAACTCCAGGGCCTTGATGAAGAAGAGGTCAGGGAACATGTATAGGCGAGAAATGACAGGGATTGCGGGAATTGTACTTCTACTGCTGCCCTCTGCAGTTATTTGTGTTGCCCAGGGAACCGGCCAGACTCCTCACGCGGCCCCTTACTTTATCCTTCCAACATGGGATGGGAAGGTATTGAAGTCCACCAGCTTGAAAGGCCAGGTTGTGCTGTTGGATTTCTTTCAGACCTGGTGCCCCGATTGCCAGGAAACCTCTCCCAAGCTCCAAAAGCTTTATGAACAGTACAAAGACAGAGGCCTTGCGGTCATTGGGATATCCCATGACAAGGACGCTGCCAAATCCATCGAGCCCTTCGTCAAGAAGTATGGCATCACCTATCCGATCTTATTGGGCGATCTTTCTATCGCCATCAGTTATATCGGGGTAACTCCGCAAAAACCCAGCTTCCATATTCCTTATGTTGTCCTGGTCGACCGCAAGGGCAATATTGTGGGTGAGTATGAGCAAGGCATTCACAAAGAGGCGACGGATATCCCCTTCCTTGAAGGGCGTATCAAGAAACTGTTGGCGGAGTGAGCCTTGGTTATACGAATTGATCGAACAAGAGCCCAATGGGGGCCGCTCTCAACTGTCCTGCGTGCAGGACTTTTCAATTTCTCACGCTGACAAGCATTAATAGGTGGCGCAGATAGTACTCGGGATCTTAAGGCATCACACAAAGAGTCCATCATGTGAGGGTGCTCATTTCTTGGCCGCAGGAGGCTTGCCCATCTGCTTCGGAGCAAAGAAAGTCTCGTCCAGGGTGATCGGCTGGCGGCTCTTCCATTCCTTCACAATGTCATCCACTCTTTGCCGGCGGTATTGAGGCTCCAGCTCTTTGCGAACATCCTGGGGTTTCGGCAATCTCCGGTCTTCCACCTTCACGATTTCAAACCCAAAGGGAGATGGGATGACCTCACTAACGGTCCCGAGCGGAATCGAAAAGATGACCTTTTCCAGCGGAGGGACGATCAAAGGCATTTGATGTCCTCTCCGAATATAACCTAGATCACCTCCCTTACCGGAACTCAATGAATCCGCGGAAAACTTGGCTGCCATTTCCTCGAAATCGGCCCCGTCAACCAGTTTCTTCCGGATGTCGTCCGCCTTGGCACGTGCTTCATCGAGGGCTGGGCAATTTGCTGCCTGTTGATTAGGATTGACGCTGAGGGCATTTGATGAGCAGACCACGATCCGTCTCACTTTGGCTTCCTCGTATTTGGCGCTGTTTTCATCCAGGAACTTTTGAAGGGCCTCGTCGGTCACTGAAATTTCACCTTCCATTTCGTTCCGCACCGCTGCCGTTAGGATGGACTCACGGGAAATCTTGATGTCAAGGCTCACGGAAGCTTTGTCCCCGAGTTTCCGCCTCTCAGCCTCCTGATAAAGCAACTTGTTGCTTATCAGGACTTCGGCCAATTGCCGTCTGCCGGGGCCGGAGTAGAAAGGGCGGAACTGGGGTGGCATGGTCTCCAGGATTCGATTGACCTCTCCGGCAGTGATCTGCAGTTCGCCCATTTTAATGACCACAGCTTCAGGGGAAACCGGACCTGCCGCCGTGGGGTCAGGCTTCCCAGGTGTCGTGGAAGACTTCGAGACTGAACCGGGCTGGGAAGAAGATGACGAGCCGGGGGTAACGAGTGTCTGCGCATTTGCAGAGAGGGCCAGACCCAATATGAGGACACACGGACCCTTCAACTTAAGTATCCTTTGCAGCGGTTTCAAATCGTTCTCCTTTCTTGAAAAGACTGGTAAACCGCAAACTCGGTAATATAAACTTTTGGCGGGAAAAAGGGAACAGACATCCACCGGATGAAATCGATCGAACGCTTTCTCAGCTCAGCCATTTGGGTCTTGACCGGGCTGGCCATTGCTTGCACACTGATCGGGATTGCACCTGCCCAGATCCTCCTGGCCCTGGCGTTGCTGAGCTTCCTCCTGGACAGAGTTCTGCTCTTTGCAGGAAATGGAGGTGTCCCTCCCGTTGCCGCCGCTCAATCCCCGCAACCGGATCTTCCAGCTAGGCCTGCCGGGACCAGAAAACCGGGTCGCCTGGGTAGCCAGCCCTTAATTCAATCTATTGATTTGAGGATTGAATTTCCTCCAATTAAGGCGCCACTCCTCATCTTCATGGGATGGACCCTCCTGTCTTATCTCTTCTCGCCGGAGCGCGCCCTTGGACGACCTCCACTCAACAAATTCTGGCTTTTTTGCATCCCACTCATTGTGGCCAGCGAATTTTCACGAGTTCGGATTCTTAGAACCTACTATGCGATTTTTGCCACAGGATCACTGGCGGCCGTACTGGCGATCGTCCAGTATTTCTTCCTGGCCAGAAACACGATCCAGTACAGGGTGACCGGGTTTATGGGGCACTGGATGACCCTGAGTGGGGAAATCATGCTGGTCTTGATTTGCCTGGCAGGCTATCTGGTTTTCGCCTCTTCAAAGCGCCGCTTGTTGTGGTTTTTGCTCTTGAGCACCTTGAGCTTCTCCTTGGCTTTGACTATGACCCGGAGTGTCTGGATTGCGACCGTCACGGGGTTGATTCTGCTGTTGCTCATGCGCTACTTCCACCTGAGAACTTTGCTCATCGCTGCCGTCTCCGTCACTTTAATGGGCGTGTTGGCGCCGGAACCAGTCCAGAAACGGATGAAGAGCGTCTTCAATTCCAATGACCCCTCCAACTATGCGCGGGCATCCATCTGGAGGGCAGGCTTGCGTATGGTTGAGGCTCATCCCTGGTTGGGTGTGGGTCCCCAACGGGTCTACCGGGTTTTCTACGACTATCACCCGCATCCCGAAGATCGTTATCGGAGTGGCTTCTTCCCGGTCCACCTCCATAATAACCTGCTCCAGTTCGCCGCAGAGCGCGGCATCCCGTGTGGGCTGGCCTGGCTGTGGTTGATGGTCAAGCTGGCTGTCGACCACTGGACCGGATTCCGGCGCCCACACATGACGCCGGAGACGCAGTCGATCTATGCCATCGGTTTTCTCAGTGTGGTGGTGTTGTTCATTGCCGGGATGTTCGAATTCAACTTTGGTGATTCCGAAGTCCTGATGATTTTCCTGTTTCTGGTATCCGCACCGTACGTAGGGAATAGGGGATAGAAGGCAGGGGATAGGGTATAGGGGATAGAGGCCAGTGAGCAAGCAAGCAATCGAGCAAAGCCACTTCCCTAAGTGGTCCTCTAATGGTCCTTGTTTCAGGGTTCCGAGTCCCCTATCCTGAGTCCTTGAACGTTTTTCCTCGATCCTCGACCTTCTACCCTCGATTCTCAATCTTCGGGCCTTGAACTTGCCTGCTTTTCGCCTTTTCCCCTATCCCTATCCCCTATCCCCTAGACTCCCCCGGTGCTTCCTGACGAATTTCACCAGGCTCAAAAAATGATGCCATTTGGCTGTGTGGAGCCAGTGGCTGGCGCTGTCGCGCCGGTGAATGTGTACCATCGTGGAGGCCGGGTTATATAGAACTCTCCAGCCACCCCGCCACATGCGCAGACAGATATCGACGTCCTCGAAATAGAGGAAAAATCGCTCATCGAATAAGCCGCAATCCTTCATTGCGGATCGTCGGATCAGCAGGGCTGCTCCCAATCCCCAATCCACGTCGGCTAATGAGTCATGCTTCCAGTCGAGCATCAGGTGCTTCCGAACCAGGGGATGATTGGAATAGAGCCGTCTGAGGGGGGCGCGGCGCAATAGGAGAGTGGAATAGGAATAAAAGCGCCGGCAGGAATATTGCAGACTTCCATCTGGATTCCGCAGCAGAGGCATGACAATTCCGGCCTCGGCATGGGAATACATCGTGTCCAGCAAACCCTGAATCGAGCCGGGCTGAACGATGATGTCCGGGTTTATCAAGAGGACAAACTCTCCTCGCGACCTGCTAATACCCAGATTTACCGCCGCCGCAAATCCCAGGTTAGCCTGGTTCTGTATATAAGAAGTGCGCGGCCATTGTTGCTCCTGCGCTTGAGCAAGGTCACTGGCCGCATCGTTGTTGATTACCAGGACATCGAAATCAAGGGGCGGGCTGAATTTGAAAAGACTGTCCAGGCAATCCGGAAGGATCAACCCCGAGCGGTAGTTGACGATGATAACCGATAGGGGGCTCATCGAAAGAGCTCTTGGTAAATTTTTTCATAGGATTGGCTGAACTGTTCAGACTCGAACCGCCTCTCCACGCAGGCCCGGGCCTTTTGCCCTATCCTTTTGCGGAGGCAGGGATCTCTGAGCAATTCGAGGGTATACGCCGCAAATTCCTCACTGCTGCCGGCAATCATCAGTTCCTCACCATGTTGAAACGGATACCCTTCAACTGAGCGCTCGGTAGCCACAATGGCTTTCCCCATCGCCATAGCTTCCAGGATCTTCCCGCGCAGTCCGGCACCGCTGATAATCGGTGCCACAAACACGGAATGCTGCTGGAAATAAGGCCGGAGGTCGGGCACTGAGTCGCTGAAGACGACGGAGTCCTTTCGACTGTAGGCCAGGATCTTGGGCGGAGCATGGCGTCCGATGATGGAGATCCTCACTTCAGGGATTTGCCTGGTGATAGCCGGCCAGATCTCGCGCAAGAAATAGTGAATCCCTTCCACATTGGGAGGATGCTTGAAATATCCGATGAACAGCAGGCTCCAGGGAATCTCCTGGTTTTCTGAACCTGGGCGGAAATAGCGCAGATCTACGCCGGCCGAGGCTACCCGACTGTCAGTCACCTTGAACCTCGATCGCAAATAAGCGTGGTCAACAGGAGAAAGCGACACAATCGTTCTTACCTTGCGGCAGATGCGTTTTTCATAGAGCAGGGTCGCTTTCCATTTCAAGAAGAGCCTGAGTTTATCGAGCAGTCCAGGGGCTCTATTGAAATCTCGTTCGTGGACCAGGCTCAAGACTTCATGATGAGTCAGGAGGCTTGGATAACGTTTGAGGTCAGGCACGAAGTTCAAGGTGTGCAGGTACTCGCATTGAACGATGTCGTAATCCCCGTTTTTCAATTCATTGAGGACTTCTTTCCTCATGAGCAGAAATGCGTGCACCACCGCAAAGAGTTTTGAAATGAGGAATGAGCTCTTTAGTTCTTCACTGTATGGATATAGAGGGATCGTTTTGACCTTGGCGCATAGCTGTGACAGACACGCAATGTGCGGAGCGTCTTCGTCGGATTCAGTGAAGGCCAACAGGGAGATCTCATACCGTCGCGACAGACTTCGGATGAGGTTGACCAGGATCCAGGAACCATCCAATCCCAACCGGGGTAGACGTTTTGAGATGATCAGGATCTTGCGGGGCGCCATGCCATTCCTCGAATTCAGCAAGAAGCGGTGCCGGTAGAAAAACCAGTGGTCTACGGTTTCCAGGATTTCTTTGTCGGAGACGACCGATTGCGTCCGACTGGTCAACCGGTTCTGAAGTATGGTTGGGACTTTGAGTAAAGCCCCCATGAAGGCTCTGAAAATGGCCAGGTGGCCGCGGCTTATGTCGAGCAGGATCCGCAACGGGAGCATCAAAAGGTGCTTCACGAAGAGCTTGGGAGATGTGACATTTTGCCAAAACAGTACGAAGAGATTCCGGGAAATCAAATAATCGATCTTACGATTACCCAGCAAAGCTACATTGGTACTGCGATGTTTGTGAATGACGTGGCTCCGGGGGCAAAAGAGCACCCGATACCCGCACTTCCAGGCTCGATAAGAAAGATCTGCATCCTCTACGTATCCGGGATTGTAAACTTCATTGAAACCACCCAGGGCCAGGAATTTCTCGCGAGAATAAGCGCTTGAGCCTCCGCCAGCGTAAAAGACCGGGACATATTCCCGCTCCAGATCCACTTCGTTGGGCTGAGAGTGGCCCACATGGACACAGCCGAAGACCAGCGAGCCAAAAGTTTTTCCAGTCTCCTCACGGGCCTTGGATTGGTCGTAGTTGAAAATCTGCGAGCTGACGGCGAAGGTGTCGGGATAATCAAAGCCCTTCAAGAGAGGTCCGAGAAAGTCGCGTTCAACGATGACATCGTTATTGAGAAGGACGACAATCTCGTTCTTGGCGCACCGCACCGCGATGTTGTTGGCCCGGCAAAACCGGTAATTCTTGGCCAGTTCGATCAGCCGCACCCCAGGATAATGGGTTCGTATGTAATCCTGGGTCCCATCAGTGCTCCCGTTATCCACCAGAATGATTTCGTGCCCTCCCCCGGCATGTTCGACGGCGGCCTGAACGGAGTTGAGGCTTTCATCCAGGAGCTCCTTTTTGTTCCAGGAGAGTACGATGATGGACGCTTTTCGATATGAAGGAGTGAGAGGAGGCCCTGTCACCGAAGTGATTCGGGATTCGTCAGTCAGCTGGTCGTAAAGGGCTTCGACCTGCTTGACCATGAAAGACTGATCGAAATAACTGTGAACCCGCTTGAGGCCTTCCTCCTGCAGGCTGTTTCTATCCCGGGGGCTACTGAGCAGCTCAATGACAGAACTGGAGACAGCCTCAGGGTCAGCTGGCGGGATCAGCCTGCCCGTGCCGGGAACAATGGCCTCTGGAGTCCCGTTAACCGCTGTGGCAATAACAGGCAACCCAACAGCCATCGCTTCAAGAATACTCAAAGGCAACCCTTCAAAGATGGAAGTGAGCAGGAAAAGATCCATGGCCGACAGAACGTCACAAATGTCTTCCCGGACCCCCGCGAAAATGACAAAGGATTCCAGGTTGGCCTGTCTGACCTTCGTCAGCAGCGCTTCATGTTCAGGACCGGCTCCCACCCAGAGAAAACGGGTTTCAGGGAAGACCTCTAGAATCCGGGGGATGGCCTGGATGATGTATTCGTGGCCCTTCTGAAAGCTGAATCGTGCTACTGTCCCCACCAGGAAGGCATCATCGGCGATCCCGAATTCCGACCGGACTCTGGCCCGCCCGATTTCTGAGAACCTGAACTGGTTGACATTGACGCCATTGCGGATTAGCTTCACACGGAAAGGATCGATCTTGTAGTCTTCAACGAGGATTTGTTTGTTGGCTTGTGATACAGCGATGGTGTAGTCCAGGCAGAAGGTCAGGATTTTCTTGGCCAGCTCTCTGGTTCGGATCCCAGCCCTTTTCCCCGAAGCCAATTCAAAAGTGAGATGCTCGGTGGCCAGCTTCCACGGAACTCGGCTGACCCAGGCGGCCATGGCAGGAAAGACGCAACCAAAGGAATTGTTGAGATTGAAATGTACAATCTCCGGCCTTTGTTCCCGGAAGTAACGCAAAGGGACCAGGAAGTTCTCAAGAGGACTCTTGCGATGAGTCTCCACAAAGTCAACTGGGATTCCCTCCCGGCCAAAGAACTCGGCGAGGGGCAGGATCTCGGGTCGATAGGTGAGGGCCACCCGGGGTTCGTAGCGGTCGCGGTTGACCTGCGGGATAAGCAGTTTCAGGTATTCCTCAGCTCCTCCCAGGAAAATTGCATCCGAGAAATAAATGACTTTGTGACGTACATCCATGGTCGTTGACGAAGAACTTCGGGCCCGGATCCCACGGGCTTTCCCATCGCACCTGGCACAACCTGCTTCCGGGGCTCCGGCAAGTTCAAAAAGTATACAGCAGCGAAGGAGACGGGGCAACCAGTCCTGGTATTGGGGGCACCCCGGGGAGGCGGGACGCCCTCATCCCGCAGACCTAACGGATCGGGTGCATTCGCCCGATGGAAGATCTCGACACCTTCTGCGCCACTATGATGGCGCAACAAATTCAGTTGACCTGGAGTCAACTCTCAGCGACAGTGTTAGGTTGTCCAGGTGAAATTATTGAGATCTGCATAATTTAGTGGCGCAACCCCTCATTCCTGCCCACAGGGAGGGGTGCAAGTGCCAGAGCGGTCGGACGCTCGTGTCCCCGTTACCATGAGCACAGAGAATCCATTGTCAGGAGCGGCCGAGGTCGGCTCAAAGACCCTCCAGGGGGCATCCCTGATGATCCTGCGGACCCTGGTACTGTACCCCATCGGATTTGCGGGTGAAGTGTGTCTGGCCCGGCTCCTTTCCCCCGGGGATTTCGGGATCTTCGCGATAGCCAGCTTCATTACGGTAACCCTGGCAGGGGTCATGGAAGTAGGACTGGCCGCATCGCTGATCCAGAGACCTCAGCAGCCCAGCGATGAGGAATATCAAACCCTCTTCACCTTTCAAATTGCTAGCATCTCGCTCTTGGTGTTGGCTGTTTTCTTTGCGGCCCCTTGGTTCTTTCCGCTCCTGAATTTCGAGGTGAGGATTCGATGGACCGTTCTGGCTTTACTCCTATGCCCCTGGATCAGCTCTTTCGGTACTATCTCTAGCGTCAGACTGGAGCGAAAACTGCGGTACTCGGTATTTGCCAAGATCGATGTCTTCCGCGGTCTGACTTATGTGACCATTGCTGTAGGCTCGGCCTACCTGGGGGCAAAGTGGTGGAGTTTCGTGGCTGCCATAATTGCCAGCACCGTGGTGAAAACCTGGATCACTTACCGCGAAGAACCGTGGCCCGTCAGATTTCGATTTAACCTGTCGGGTATGGGGAATACGCTACGCTTTGGCTTCCTCTTCCA